>JBBKVQ010000484.1:0-16805 GCA_037968515.1 Bradymonadaceae bacterium | reverse complement strand
CTCGCGAATCACGGCTCCATCTGAAGCCATGCCTTGCGATCCGTGCGGAGGAGGTGCATCGTAGAAGCTGTCGTTCATTCTACACTCTGTTCTTCAAGCAGGTTTGAGTCAGGGTACAGCAAATTGACCATGAACGTCAGCTTTTCGTAGCCTGGTTGACATTGAGGAGTCGCAGAAATGGAATCGAAGCAAGAGCGCATGATCGTGCTCATGAGAGAAATACTCCAAGATAACTTCATGGAAGTGCGTGTAAGATCTTATCATATTTCGGAAAGCCTGGATGAAGATACGTGCCGCATCACCTCCAAGATTGAATTGGCCGATGGAAGCGATTTGACGGTCGAAGGTGAAGGCGTGGGCATGATCGATGCCTTCTTCAATGGCATCAAAACACGACTTGCCGAGGAGTATCCCTCGTTGAAATCAATCACGTTTTCGCAGTTTCTGATCAAGGGATTGATGGAAGCAGGTGAAAAAAACGGGACGGATGCTCAGGCGGAAGCGCGAGTCGGCATTCTGAACAGCGAAGGTCAGGAGTTCTTGTTCAAGTGCACCGCACCGTCGGTCACTCGCGCAGGTTTGCAGGCCACCGCAGAGGCTGCAGCCTATTTCGTGAACTCGGAGCGCACGTTTGTGAAGCTGCACGATATCATCGAGCACTACCGGCGAGATGGACGGATGGATCTGGTCGAGAAATACACTGATCTGACCGCCCGAGTCGTCGAAAACACCTCTTACAGCGAAGTTGTTGAGCGTATCCGGAAGTCGATGTGACCATGAAATATTCGCTTTCACTCTGCGGGATCGTGCTGTTGGCTTCGTGCAATCTGGCGATCGACACCAACGACCATCCTTATCAACAGTCGATCGTCATTGCCGACGCAAGTTCGGACGACGCTGTGCCCGACCAAGGAACGCCCCTGCCAGACATGGCGGGCGATACGACGCCTGACCTAGCGCCCGACATGGAAATTGACATGGGCCCTGTGGGCGTGCCGGAACTCATGATTACTGAGGTGCTGATCAACACTTCGTTATTGGTTGGAAATGGCGAGGTGGGCGAGTTCATCGAAATCAAGAACGTCGGCTCGGGTCCTGCAGATCCTCGCCAAGTTACGTTTCAAGTTGTTTCAGACGGCGGGGCGCCACAAACGATCTCTGTGCCCACGCCCACCAATGCCGAACAGCTGGCCATTCACAAAGCTCTAAAGCCGATTCTTCCCGGCGAGTATTTTGTATACGTCCGGTTCGTGAGTGATGATTTTCCGCTGACGAGCTTGACGCCAGTGCCGCCGCATTTTGATTACGGTGAGGGTGGCGTGTTGGTTTCACTTGGCAATTCGGGGTCGCGGACGCTGACCATGCAGTATTTCGATGGTCAGACGAGCGAAACGCAAGACAGCATTCGCTGGAGTTCGAACGCACTTCGGCCCATCGCTGATGGAGAGTTAACTCCATCGCTGGCTGTGATTGAAGATGTATCGTTTAGTGTGGGACGCGATTTCGAGAATCGCACGGACAACGATTTGCCCGACAAATGGTGTGAAGAAATCACGGAAGTTGCGGGGCCTGGTACCGTCTTTGCGTCGCCCGGCGGCCCCTCGATCTGCAACCCTTAGCGAGCCTTTGCCGCCAAGACCTTGTTGACCTTCTCTTCAAGAACATCGAAGTCGAAGGGTTTGTCCATGTAGTCGTCCGCGCCAAAAAGCGGCGAAGTAAGCTCGTTGTTCACCGGACCAATTGCGGTGAGCATAATAATGCCTACGTCTTCGTATTCCTCGCGAGACTTCACGTACTTGCAGATTTGCCAGCCGTTCAGTTCGGGCATCATCACGTCTAGAATCACCAAATTTGGGCGATACGTGATGATGTTTTCGAGAGCCTCAGCGCCGTTTTTTGACTCGATTAGATCCACATTCTGTTCTTCGAAGAATGTTCGAAGCAAATTGCGAATCTCGTGGTCATCGTCCGCGATCAAAATCAACGGACGTTTGCGGTCCTTTGGTTCGTCGTAGGGTATCTGTTCGTCATCCGACATAGCCAATCCTTAGGTGCTGCTGATTCGTTCTGCTCAGGCGTCGTCTTCGCCGAAATCATAGTCATCATAGTCTTCGCGCACATGCGGTGACGCGTCTATATGAGCTGCTTCATCGTTCAGATCGCCATAATCGGCATCTAAGTCTTCCTGTTTGGCCTTCGCCTTCGGTTTGGCCTTCGCCTTCGCCTTGGGTGCGGCCTTAGCCTTCGGTTCAGCCTTGGCCTTCGGTTCAGCCTTGGCCTTGGGTTCAGCCTTCGCCTTGGGTTCAGCCTTCGCCTTGGGCTCAGCCTTTGCCTTGGGTGCGGCCTTGGCTTTTGCCTCAGCCTTTACCTTGGGCGCAGCTTTGGCTTTAGGTTCAGCCTTTACCTTGGGCTCGGCCTTCGGTTTAGGCTCAGCTTTGGCCTTAGGTTCGGCCTTAGCCTTAGGTTCGGCCTTGGCTTTTGGTTTGGGTTCGGCTTGAGCTGCCGGCTCTTCGTCGTACTCCGGCTCTTCGTCCTGCTCAAGCTCGTCGTCGTACTCAGGCTCGAACTTAGGTTGAATCCACTCTTTGAGTTCAGGATTCACTTCGCGAAGTTCCTCGTAGAGGCCCTTGGCGAGTTCGCTCTTGTCGATACCTTCAGGCGCAACGCTGATATCGAGCTGTGCAAATGACATCTCGAAGCCAGATTTTTTGATGGTGTCGCTGTCCATGCCGCAGAACTTCAAAGCGGATTCGATCTCGCTTTGTGTGCAATCGAATCTGCGAGCGACGTCGCGGACATTGGGTTTTCGATAGGTGTTATTATCACCAATACCCAACCAATATGCGCAAAACAGGTCGAACGACGTCAGTGGGATCACTTCGCCTTCGTAGGGACGATCTCGCGTGTTTCGCCCCCGGTTCTGTCCACCTTGATTTCGGTTCGAATTGTCAGAACGACCGCCGCCGCTTCTGCCGCCGCCGCCGCTGTTTCTTCCGCCGCCGCCGCCGCCGCCGCCGCTTCTGCCGCCGCCACCACCGCCGGTGCTGTTTCTTCCTCCGCCGCCGCCGCTATTATCGCCGCCGTCGCCACTCTTACGTCTACGTCGCCGCCGGCGGCGTCCCGGCTCATTTGGAGCCGAATTTTCCTCACTCATCTTTGCCTCGAACACAGAATCAGACGCGCGCAGAGCGAACGCCGATCACTGGGGGTGAAAATCACAACGGCGGGGTGCCGCGTGTCAAACAAAATGCCATCATGTTCATCAAACAGGGGGCCTTCCAAGCGCATCACCCACAAATCAGGGGTTTCTGCTGTGACCATCCATTGTGGTCAGCCGGTCGGCAACTACCTTCACGCCACTCGCAGCGGCATGGTTAATGCCCGTAGTATAACTGAGACTCAAGAACGTGCAATCCAAGACGGCTTTTGCGCCTCAGAGTTCTTGCACAAGTTTTTGCGCCTTCTTCCAAGTGTCTTCGGATTCGGGGATCATGGCCATGATCGACCTAGCAAGTTTCGCTGCTTCGTTGGGGTTCGATTTCCTGGCATTGACTGCTTTAATATAAAAGGAGCGGGCCTCGGCCAGGAGTTTGTTGCGCAAGGTTCGCACGGAATCGTTTTTGGAATCCTGTTTTTCCGCGTCACGTTGCCATTTATAAGCGTCGGCAAAATCCCCGGATTCAAACGCCGCCAATCCACGATTGGCACGCGCATCTGCGACCTTCGAGGCTAGGTCTGCGTCGAAGTAGCCGCGGCCGCCAGCCACTGCCGAATCCACACGTCGCGCTTGGGTCAGAAGCTTATCGGCCTTCTTCCAGTCGCCGACCTTCCAAGTGGCAACTGCGTCTTCATAGAGCTTTGCGAATTCCTGGATCTCCTTTGAGGTCTTTTTTGCACGTTCGGCGCTAGCACCCGAGGCGGTTGCTGCTTCTTGGGCAAAGTAGGCCGAAGCGGCATCAAATTTACCAGCCTTATACAAGCGAAACCCTTCGGTGAAATTGACCACACGCGAAGATTTTGAGCCGCTTTCCGGAAGGTCTGCAAACGGATCTATGGAATCGCTGGTCTTGAGGGCTTTGGGGGCTTCCTTGACCCGGTCAGCTGCGATTTGCTGCTCACGCTGTCGTTTTTCCTCGAGTTGGTCGATATGGCTTTGAAGGTCAAGTGCACCCTTATGATCTGGGATTTTGGCCAAGATCTCCCGGGTCAGTATCCGCGCAACCGAAAGGTCGTCAGCGGTGACGCGTTCTTGAGCGCGAGCTAGGGTTTCGTCGGTGGCAAGCGCCTGCGGCTTGCGTGAAAAACCCTGAGCGTCTTCGTGATAGACACTGACGGTGGGGACCAACGCCGCCAATTTTGCAGCTTCGTCGAAGTCCTGTGCGTCAAATTTGGAGCGTGCGCTTTCAAACGATGCTTTGGCCTGCCGTTCCATAGCGATTCGTTTGAGCTGCGCCGACACGTCCAGATTTTCGTCGAGCGTGTGCGATTCCAAGAACAACTTCTCGGCTTTAGCCCAATCGTGTTCACGAACGGCGTCGACTCCCTTCAGATACTTTTGGGACGAGAGCGCCTGATTTTCAGCCTGATTTGGTGAGTTGCCCGAAACCAAGATCACTATGATGCCTGTGAGCAGAATTGCGCTCATCACGCCGGCGACAATGGTGATCAACGTCGAGAGTTTCATCAACCCTTGGGTTGTACCCACATTCGCCATCACCGTTCCGGCCCTTAAATCCTGAGGGGGGAACATCCCTCCGGACATGGTGCTGTTGGCCAAAGCCGGAATGAGTCGCCGCTGACGGTTTGGTTGAGGGAGCTGCCCATGCACCAAGAACTGAAAGATCGTCTTGCCTGCCTCGATGCGGTCGCCTTGATAAAGGTCTGCTTCCTTTACCCGGGTGCCGTTAAGGCCCGTGCCATTGATCGATTGAAGGTCGTACAAGGTATAGGATTCATCGGGATTTTTGACGATTTCGAAATGCTGACGACTCATCGCGCCGTCCGGAATCATCGCCGTGTTCGACTCGCCACGTCCGACTGTCGTGCGCATATCGTTGACAAAGTACTCTTGGCCGGTCGCCGGCCCGCCCAACACATGAAGTTTGACCACCGGAGATTCTGACTCGTACGGCGAGAGCAACATTTCTGTCTTCGTCGCATCGAACTCCTGCTCGGGAGCTTCCACCGGTGCTTGACTAGAATAAATCGGCGCCGGAAGTGCTTCGGTCGGACTGAACGGAGACGGGCTGGCCTTGGGAGACGCCTCGAAATTCGAGAACATGCCGTCGTGTTCGGCCGACACTTCCTGAGGCAAAGGTTGGAACTCAGGCGCGTCTTCTCGAAACGCGGACATCGAACCAATCTGGGTGGCCTCGTCACCAAATTCATCAACCGCCGATGACTCCTGGAGTTCCATCTCGTCGAGGGAAAGCTCGATTTCTATGGATTGTGGCTCAAGCTCAAACTCAATGGACTGCGGCTCTTGGTCCATTTCGATAGACAGAGGCTCAATATCGTCGGCAGAAATCTCGATTTCGAGCGATAGGGGTTCCAAGGCGTCGAGCGATAGCTCCACCTCGCTGCTTTCTTCGGTTAATGTCGAGGCTGGATGGGCATTGAACGCAGTTTTCGCCCTAGGCCGCGGTATCGGAAGATTTCCGAGGCCCATAAGCGTTTTGTTTCCAGCCTTGGGTTTCCCGGGGCTGGGATCCCGATCGTCATCGCCCTCAGTCATCGAAAGCGCAGGGTTAAGTCTATGAATTGCGAGTTCACAGGACATTATCGCGGTAACCGGTGTCGCGTCAACGAAACGACCGACCGCCCTTGCGACGTGGTCGTGGGCGACCCATGATGGTCGGCGAAGAGGTTGATATGTCTACTGGGTTCTCACTCAGAACAAAAATCACGGGCGCCTTTCTGCTGCCGATTCTCGCGATCCTGCTGATCTACGGCGCTTTGACCTATTACGCGAGCCGTCAAGGGCTCGAGGATGAGCTGGGCAAACGTTTGGTTTCCGTGGCCCAGACGGTAGCGGCGAGCATGAATGACGGCGTTGATGCTGAGCAATTGCAACGTATTGATGGCGAAAAGACGCGCGTATTGGCCCGATTTCGCGACAAGTTGATGTCGGTGCGCGATGCCACAGGCGTTGAACGTGTTTTTCTTTTTGATGCCTCGTTGGCCTCGATCGCTGACACCCAATCTGACATCGCGTTTGGTCAAATCCTGCACGCCCAACAAGCAGACCGCGTCGAACTGGACGGGCTCTTTGACGACCGCGACGGAGCCACAAGCGTTCTGTTCCGCGGTCCCCAAGGGGCATTATTCAAGACCGGTTACGCCCCGGTTCGCCATAATGGCAGCGTTGTTGCAGCCGTCGGGGTCGAAGCTTCTGCGAGCTATTTTGCTCTACTAAATAACGCAGCGTCGGTACTGACGGGCCTCGGTGCGCTGAGTGTGATTCTGATTCTGCTGGTCGGCACCTGGGTGGGCGTGCGGATTACTCGACCCGTCAACAAGCTGGTTGAAGAAGCCCGCCGATTGGGGCGCGGGGATTACGCCGAACCGATTACGATTCATGATCGGACTCAGGATGAGTTATCGATCCTTGCTGAGGCTTTCGAGGACATGCGTAAGGACGTCTTGAACCGAGATCAACAGCTTCAGATGATGCTGTCCGGGATCGCACATGAGGTCCGCAATCCTTTAGGCGGCATGAAGATCTTCGCTGGCCTGCTCGAAGAAGACCTTCGCGGAGAGGGCAATATCGACCACCTCGAGAAGGTCACGCGTATCCAAAGGGAACTGACTTATCTGGACTGCGTGGTCACAGATTTCCTAGAATTTGCCCGCGAACAACCTCCCGCGCTCGAGCGCTTCCGAGCCGCCGAGCTTTTGTCCGAAATCGACGATTTGCTGTCGAGCGAATGCCGAAACGTCGGGACCACGCTAAATATCGCCGTGGAACCGGAAGACGTTGAGCTGACCGCAGATCGACAAAAACTGCGCCGTGCCGTGATAAATTGCGTTCGAAATGGTTATCAGGCCTGTGGAGAAGGCGGGAAAGTCACCGTGACCGTGGTGCAAGACGCTGGCCTTCGCCGGGTGATAATCTCGGATAATGGCCCCGGAATCCCCCCCGAGCAGCTTCAGGAAATCCTGACCCCGTTTTTCACGACCAAAGAAAAGGGGACAGGCCTAGGTCTGTCGTTGACCCGACGCGTCGTTGAACAGCACGGCGGCGAGCTCAAGATCGACAGTGAAATCGGCCGCGGCACGACGATCGAATTTGTTCTTCCTTTTGATTCCGCGGTGGAGTCACAAAACTCGATTCCAGAAGGCTGGCTTGGTTAGCGTGCTTGCAGCGTGTTGCGGGCAAAGTTAGTGTGCGAATGCACAGTACGGGAGTCCCAATGGCACGAATTCTGGTGGTCGAAGACAACAACACGCTCCGCGAAGGAATGACTCAGGTTATTCAACGCATGGGGCACGAAGCAATCGACGCTCCGAATGGAAAGACGGGTTTTGCGCTTTGGGAAAAAGAGAAGCCCGACCTTGTGATCAGCGATCTCAAGATGGACGACATGGACGGCATGCAGCTGCTGAAAGCCGTGCTCACAAAAGACCCCGAAGCGCTGATCATGATTGTTACGGCTTTCGGAAGTATCGAAAAAGCCGTCGAAGCCATGCAGAAGGGCGCTTACGACTTCATTCCAAAACCGTTTCCGCCAGACCTGTTCAGGTCCAAAATTACACGAGCGCTTGAGTTTAAGGACCAGCGCAAAAAGACCGAGCGCCTGGTTCAAGAGAACCAGATGTTGCGCGACGACGCGCGTCAATCCGCCGAACTCGAGATGATCGGCCAGTCGACCCAGATGGAATCGGTGTTTGAGCGGATTCGCAAAATCGCTCCGTCCGACAGCACCGTCCATATCTTTGGGGAGTCAGGCACCGGCAAAGAGCTCGTCGCTCGCGCGCTGCACGAAAATTCGCATCGTAAAGACGGGCCGTTCGTGAAGGTGAATTGTTCGGCATTGGCCGAAACTCTTTTGGAGTCGGAGCTTTTTGGGCACGATAAAGGCGCCTTCACTGGAGCGGTGAAGACAAAACTGGGGCGGTTCGAACTGGCCGACGGTGGCACGATCTTTTTGGACGAAATCGGAGACGTGAGCCCAACGATTCAGGTCAAGTTGCTGCGCGTACTTCAAGAGCGCCAAGTCGAGAGAGTGGGCGGTGAAGAGACCATTCATGTCGATGTTCGCGTGGTCACAGCAACCAATAAAGATCTCAAAAAAGAAGTGGCAGAAGGACGTTTCCGTGAGGACCTGTTTTATCGCCTGCATATCATTCCGATTGAACTTCCCACGCTGCGCGAACGTCTTGATGACGTCGCACCCCTAGTCGAGCACTTTCTGGACAAGCTGAAGGTTCGAACCCACAAAAACGTGGGGGCGGTTTCGCCACATGCGATGCATGCGCTCAAGGAATACCGCTGGCCAGGCAACGTTCGAGAACTCGAGAATGTCATCGAACATGCGATGGTTTTTGCCGACGGCAACACCATCGAAATGGAAGACTTGCCCGCGGCAATTACGGGCCGTCGCGATGACGCCGCGCTTGCAATCCCGGACGGCGACCGGCCCTTACCCGAGATTCTAGAAGACCTTGAGCGCCAGCTGATCTTGCGCGCCTATCGCAAAGCGAACGGCGTCAAAACCGAAACGGCGCGTCTGCTCGGAATCAAGGCGAGTGCGCTGTATTACAAACTTGAAAAATACGGCATCGATATCGGCAACAGCGATTCCGAGGCAAGCGATTGATCTTTCAAAGCTTGCGACTGCGCGGGTCCGCGTATAGTCTCGCCGCGTCCATGAAAATTGAGTTGAGGAGAATCGCATGAGCTTGCGACGAGGTTTGGGAAGTTCGTTCGCCTGCGCGATCTGTTTGTCAGCAACAGGCGCGGTCGCACAGGATTCATCGCAGTTTCAAGTTGAACGCTTTGAGCCCATGCCCTCTCAGGGGCTCAATATTCTGAACATAGCGACCAGCAAGACGCTGGGGCATGGCCAGGGCCATATCGGCGCGTTTGCTCATTACGTGGATGGCACGCTGTCACTGGCCAATAATGGTCAAACTTCGCGCCTGATCGACTCTCAACTCAAAGTCGAGCTGTCTGGTGCCGTAGGTCTTCTGGGCTGGATTGACATCGGCGTCGTGGCTCCTTTGATTGCGTACCAAACCGGAGGAGATCTAGCAGGAGTCGGCCTGCCCGGCGAAAGCCTGGATTCCATGGCTCTTGGTGATGTGCGCCTGGTGCCCAAATTTACCCTCCTAGATCCTGACGAAACCGGTGGACTTGGTTTTGCGATCGTCCCACTCTTGAGCATCCCGACCGGTTCCGATCTGAACACAGATGGTGCCTCACGATTCGAGCCGCGTGCTGTGCTCGACTGGCATCATGATAATGGCTTCGCCATTGCCCTTAACGTCGCTTATGCCTTTCGGGATGAACGCCGAGCTCAGAACATCGTGATTGACGATGCCGTTCGTTACGGCGTGGGTTTGCGGGTGCCGGTTGGTGTGGAAGGCCTCTCGCTGATTGGGTCGCTTTTTGGTGATATCCAAACAGAAGACGACCGCGACCCCAATAATACGGTTCTAAAAACGGACGAAAAAACGACCTCGCCGATGGAGGCGACCGGTGGTTTTCAATATGTGCGCGATGACCAATGGATCTTCCAGTTGGGCGGCGGAGCCGGCCTGAACGAAGACGTTGGCGCCCCAGCCTTTCGTGCCTTTGCAAGCGTCGCGTTCACGCCACTGACCACCGATCGTGACCGCGACGGAATCATGGACGCCGACGACCAATGTCCAGACGTAGCCGAAGACCTAGATGGGTTTGAAGACTTGGACGGTTGCCCCGACGAGGACAACGATCTTGACGGAATCGCGGACGCTGCGGATGCCTGTCCGAATAAGGCCGAGGACTTCGACGGTTTCCAAGACGAGGACGGATGTCCCGACCCCGACAACGACAGCGACGGAATTCTCGATACCGACGATGCTTGCCCTGTCGAACCCGGCTTGCCTGAAGACAAGGGCTGCCCGACCTACGACAAGGACTCCGACGGTATTCTTGATGACGTCGACAAATGTCCGACCGATGCTGAAGACAAAGACGGATTTGAAGACGAAGACGGATGTCCCGACCTCGACAACGACGCAGATGGCATCCCTGACGCCACGGATAAGTGCCCGATGGCCGCCGAAGACAAAGACGGATTTGAAGACGAAGACGGATGTCCCGACCCCGATAACGACCGAGACGGCGTCTTGGACGCTGACGATAAATGCCCATTGGAGGCCGAGGTCATCAACGGATTCGAGGACGAGGACGGCTGTCCCGACAAGGGTGCCTCGAAGGTTCGAATCACCGAAACCAAGATTGAGATTTTGGAAAAGGTCTTCTTCGATACCGGCAAAGATACGATCAAGCCGCGTTCGTATGGTTTGTTGAATCAGGTCGCTCAGTTGCTGAAGGCTAATCCGCAAATCACGAAACTTCAGGTCGAAGGCCACACGGACGACCGAGGTGAGGACGACTTCAACTTGGAGCTTTCTCAAAGCCGGGCCGCTTCGGTGAAAACTTATATTCTGGCTCAGGGCATCGTCACCGAAAGGCTGGTCGCGAAGGGATTCGGCGAGGCTCAGCCTCTGGCCGACAACAAAACGTCGGCAGGTCGGGACCAGAATCGCCGGGTCGAGTTCACAATTATCGAGGTCAACGGCAAGGGTGTTTCTGGCGACGGTCCGGTAATTATCGAGAAGAAAGAAATCATCGAAGATGGCACGAAGAATTAGGAGCCGGTTTGAATCGCGACGTAGTGCTCGAAAAAGCAGATCATGTTCTGACGCTCATATTGAATCGTCCGGACGCCCGCAACGCCTATTCGATCGAGTTAAAAGACGCACTGTTAGCGGCGCTGGATACGGCCGAGGCAGACGATGACGTCCGTGTGGTGATCATCACCGGCGCAGGCTCGGCATTTTCCGCTGGAGGCGACCTTAAGGCGATGCAGGAGAGAACTGGCATGTTTGCTGGCGATCCCCCAGAGCTGCGGACCAAGTACCGACTGGGTCTGCAACAGGTTACACGTCGATTCCAGTCCTTTGAAAAACCTGTGATCGCCGCGATGAATGGCGCGGCCATTGGTGCAGGCCTGGGTCTAGCGTTGAACTGCGATATCCGGATTGCTGTCGAAGCCGCGAAGATGGGAGCAACGTTTACCCAGGTGGGACTGATTCCAGGGGATGGCAGCGCCTACTTGCTGGCACGAGCAGTCGGATTCCCCAAGGCTCTGGAACTCATTTTGACTTCTCGTGTGATCACGGCGCGGCAGGCTCACGCCATGGGATTGGTCAACGAGGTCGTCGAACCCGAACGCCTGATGGCGCGCTGCCACGAGGTCGCCCAAGAGATCGCTGTTTTGCCGCCCAAGGCGATCGCCTTGGCCAAAGCCCTTCTTTACAAGACGGTTCACACCGACCTTGAGACCTCTTTGCAAATGGCGGCAGCGTTTCAAGGTCTGACTCAAAGTACGACCGACCACGCTGACGCCGTGGACGACTTGCTCATTTCCTTGCGTCGCTGACATTGCGAGATCACCGCGTTGCGGCGTATCCTTTGTGCGACCAAAGTCTCGGAGAATTTCTATGTTGAGCCGCACAGCCAGAAATGGCGCGTTCAGTCTGCACGCTCGTTTGTTGTCGTTGGGGTTATTCGTTTTCAGCGCGGCTTGTGGAGCGTCGTCTTCGGCCCCCGTCCAAAATGCGGACGGGACGATCAGCGAAACCTCGACGGAGTCCGACGCGCCGACCTTTGCCGCTGATACACCCGAGAAGCTCGAGTTACCCGCAGGGCAACGCTCCAGGATTTCCTATATCGCCTACAACTTGGACAATACCCTGCATCTGGGGACCAGTGATGGTCAGGTTGCATCGTTGGCTGTGTTGTCCAGAAAGGCCGAGGTCGACAAGCCTGCGGCGGGGTTTGAAGTCATCTCGATATCGCCCGACGGTCGCTATCTGGTGATTCGGACGAGTCCAGGTCGCGTGGTGGATCGGAAAGGCGTTTTGGCGCTGAACATGAACGTCATTCCCACGATCGAATCAGCCAGCTTCGCACCGGATATGTTTTCACTTTACGTCAGCGAAGCTGGCGGCAAACTCCGTATCTGGGGTCAGGCCGAGGCGTTCGTCAAACAGGGCGACGATGAAAACCTGGCCGCCTACTTGAACAGGCAGGGGTCGGACTTCAACGTTGAATTTGAGCCGTTGAGCGGACCGATGGCGGCATTGCCTCAAGGTGCGCTGATCATGGCGGCCGCCGATGGCGTGATTTCGTTTTGGTCGTCTTCAGCACCCGGGCGAACACGCCAAGTGATGAAGCTCGACGGGCCGATCAAGGCGCTCTCGGCATCGGGTAACGATATTGTGGCCGTCTCTCGCGGCGGCGCGCTGAAAGTCGGCAAACTTGAGCCTGCGACTTATCAGGCGTGGTCCAAGAATGCTCGCGCGGATTGGGCTGCGACTAACGAACATCTGCGTGGTCAATTTGTAGAGATGTCGTCAGGGACGTTGAAATTGCGTAACACCGAGTCCGGCGATATCGAATGGGAAAAACCCCTGCCTGCTGGTCCGACTTGTGGCTTGAGCGTCAGCCCCGATGGGCGCATGGGCGCTGCATGTGTCGATGGCGTAATCTTGGTTTTCTACGTCAAAGACGGAACCTGGGATTCGCGGGCTTGGTTTGGCGACACGTTCAAGTGGATGGACGCCCGCGGACCTGAGATCAAGTGAAGGATTCCGGGTTAGCTTGTATCGCGGCCACCGCCGGTAGGTCAGCTGCGGCCCAGTCGAGTTCGCCCAAGTTTTTTGGGGCCATCCACCTCAGTTCGTCATGTTCGTCGGCCGTGGGTTCACCTTCGACCAGATGACAAACGTAGATGTCTAAAATTACTTCGATTTGGGGATAGGTGTGCTGGCCGCGTGCGACGAACTTGTTGACCTGCACGTCGACACTCAACTCCTCCAAAATCTCTCGTCGAAGCGCTTCTTCCGGCGTTTCACCCGGCTCCAGCTTTCCGCCAGGGAACTCCCACTTCCCGGGAAGTGCCATCTCGGCAGAGCGTCTGGCGCACAGAATCAGTCCGCTCCGAACGATTGCTGCACCCACCACATGAACTGAACGAGTCATTTGGTCCCAAAAGAGAATTTCACCGTTCGTTCGTGATACGTCACGCCCGTCCCGGTGCCCGCCTCGGCAAACTGCCAAGTCCCGATTTTTGTTTCGATACACGATCGAATCTCGGCGCTGTCAGGTGCTGCCTTCATGATTTCAACATTATCGACGAGGCCATCAGGAAGGATTCGGAAGCGAAATTTGAACTCACCCGCAGCGTTCATATCCTCGCGCAGCGCGTAACAAGCCTTGAGCTGCCGCGAGAATTTTGAAGCGCGTTTCTCTACACTGGAGCTCGTGCGCACACTCAGCAGCGCGCTGCGAGTAGGGGGTGGTTTTCGGTTGATGGGTGGGTTTTCGGGCGTAGGGTCTGTCTGGTCGTCGGTGAGTGCCATCGAAGTCGCCATGATTGCCGACTGGCGGGCGATCCGTTGCGCAGCGTCTTCACTGTGAGCCTCACCCGATGAACGCAAACCTGCTTCGATCCCCGCTTCGATGCTCTCGGACGAAAACTGAAGGGCTGGGGCCGGGTTCAACGCTGGTATCGGCGCCGGCTTCTGCATCGAATACATCGCCAAAAGTCCTCCTGCCACGGCGACCACAAACGCGATCACGGCATAACGCTTACGCGAAGTTTTGGGGGCTTGGGCAACCTCGGTTTCAACAGGGACCTGCAGGTGTTCGAATGTGGCGAGGTTGATGAATTGCGAGGTCGGCCGTCCGAAGGCCGCGGTAGTGCTGCCAGAATTGACTCGCCGGTCGAACTCGCTTGTTGGACGATGAGAATCCAGAAAGTCCCGAATCTCTTGGGGATTGGACCGCAGCCGAAGCAACTCTTCCTCGAGGGCTTCGCGAGCCTGAATCGCGTTTTGAAAACGCAGTGCCGTGGACTTGTGCAGCAACCGATGAATCACCGCGGCCGTAGTGGGCGGAATGGATAGCTGCATATCAACAAGGAGCGGCGCCTCGTCTTGAACTTGGGCAAGCAACGTCGCGATCACGGTCTTTCGTCCGTACGGACTTTTGCCGGTCAGCAGTTCGTAAAGCACGCACCCCAACGAATACAGGTCGCTACGCCCGTCGATATTGGCGATGTTTTGGCACTGCTCCGGACTCATGTACTCGGGAGTGCCAAAGATCTGACCAGTACGCGTGACCGACGTCGTGGCTCCAAGCTCTTTGGCGATGCCAAAGTCGAGGACCTTGACCTGCACTTCGCCAACGGGAGAGTTCACGAGGAAGATGTTTTCGGGTTTCAGGTCGCGATGGACGATGTTGCATTCGTGAGCCGCCGTGAGCGCCGAACAAACTTGAATACCGATCTCGAGGACCTGATCAATGGGCATATGCCCTTGCGTGAGTCGATCCCCAAGGTCGACTCCGTCCAGATACTCCATGGCCAAATACAAAATCCCGAGCGTCTGTTCTTGGCCGAAATCATAGATATGAGCAAAGTTTGGGTGCTTGATCGTCGAGGCAATATTGGCCTCGCGAAAGAAACGATTTACGTATTCTTCGCTGGATGCCATGGCAGCGCGCAGAACCTTGATGGCCACTTGTCGATTCATGCTGACCTGTTGGCCCACATAAACCTCACCCATCCCGCCCTCAGCGATTTTTTTCTGCACCAACCAGCGGCCGTCCAAAACTTTCCCGGTGAGACGCGTCGCAGAGTCGTTAAACACGCGCAACTGTGTCGCATCGTCGGGACAAAGCTGGTGCACGTCCTCATACTGTTTAAGACATTTGGGGCAAATCTTCATCGGTACCGCTCAAGCCCGGCGAGTGTAGCATATGCGTAGAAGGCTGAAAGGCGAACCGACTTGCGTTGAATCGCCAGTGGACTAGATTGGCCGCGATGCGGAACCTCATCTTTTTCATATTACTCGCAAGCTGCACGTCCAACCCCCCTGAGGAATCGACGCCGGCGCCTCAGAACGAGGTCGAGGTCGAGGTCGCGCAAGCGAAGTTTGTTGTCGGCCTCAGAACCCAGACCGTTGGGGAGTTGAGCCGCCGCTTCGATGACGGATCGGTGCTGACGATTTCGCAATGGGCGATCGTGCTCAGCGCGGTGGAAGTACACCTGTGCGAGGAAGCCGCGTGGCAAAGCCTGTTCATAGGCACCGCCCATGCTCACGTTTCAAATTCAATCACGCGTTTGGGCACGCCCGTGGCCGAAGACCTACTGAAGGGCTCAGGTGGAGCCAAAATAGTAGGCGAAATCGGCCCTCCGCCAGGGAACTTTTGTCGCGCTTACGCGGTATTCACCCCAGCCGACGACGACGTTCTGAATTTCACAGCGTTCTCGGACACGGACTTGCTCGGCCATACCGCGATCGTTCGTGGACAACTTACGCGACCCGGCATGGAACCCATTCCAATCGAATGGTTCTGGGACGGCAACGAGGTCATAACGATCGATCTCGATTCGGTTAGCCTCACCACGCCCACGGACTCATTTATGCTTTTGGTCGATAAGAAGGTCGACGCTACGCTCTTAGATGAACTATCTGTCGAGCGAGTCAGAAGTGGCGAAGCTATTGATGACCTCATGAAGGCGTTGTTTTCACGCGTCTCGCTTTATCGTTCTGGAGCCCATTAATGACTCAGACAGACCTGCGGGCAACTCCCGATTCCTTTGTGGTTCTTGTCGCAGCTCCGTGGGGCTCTAACGCCGCGGCATCGCTGTTGGTGCAGACTTACGAGCAGACTTGGATGGAACCGCTTCACGTCGCCTGGGAAGATGGGCAGGAAATCGGTGAGATTCAATCGGGTGCGATTCAGATCCGCTGCATGATTGAAGAGCCAATCCCTGAACTAGTGGACCTTTGCGGGACGTCCTACGAGCCCTACGCGGCCTCCGAACAAATCATGCTTGAGATGCATACTCATGTGTGGAGGCTGGTTGCGACCGGCGGCATGGAAGCCGCGACCGCACTGCTGAAAGTGATGACCGCTCTGATCGAGGCCGGAGGATCCGGCGCCTTTTTGCCGCAGGCGTTAAGGTTGCATTCGCCCCGCACAATGCGGGTTCTGTCGATGGAGCCAGGCTCCGAACAAACCCTTGCAAACATCTTTGTAAATGCTTGGCACGGCGAAGACTGGATGCGCACGCGTGGGCTGACCGCGTTTGGTCTCCCCGAGATCGAGACTCCGGTAACGGATGGCCTGAATGGCGCGTACTTCCGGTTGATGGACGTGGCGACGAATATGATTCGTCGCGGCGACAAGTTTCCCTCGGGCTCGCAGATTACGGCCGGCCCTAAAACTTTCAGTTTGGAAGAGGGACCGCGTGGTCCCAAGGACGAACGCGTGCCGATGGCCGGTCATTTCGGCGTGCAGTCTCTCGTTCCATGAACGATGGGTTCGCCGGCACGAAGCTTGGTCGGCCGGCCTAGGTACGCAGGCCCTATGGCCTGCCTGCGATTCCTGCGATTATTCAGATGGTACGCAGGCCCTATGGCCTGCCTGCGATTCCCGCGATTATTCAGATGGTACGCAGGCCCTATGGCCTGCCTGCGATTCCTGCGATTGTTCAGATGGTACGCAGGCCCTATGGCCTGCC
>JBBKVQ010000483.1:0-3366 GCA_037968515.1 Bradymonadaceae bacterium | reverse complement strand
ATAGAGAGGCTCTAGAAGAGCTGCGACAAATCGCCACCCAGAACAAGGCGTTTCGCTCGTTCATTGGCCAGGGTTACAACGCCTGCATCACGCCGCCCGTGATTCAGCGAAATATTCTTGAAAATCCAGGCTGGTATACGCAGTACACGCCCTATCAGGCCGAGATCGCCCAAGGACGGCTTGAAGCACTGTTCAATTTCCAGACGATGGTCACCGACCTGACCGGCCTGCCGATCGCAAACTCGTCGTTGCTCGACGAAGCGACTGCCGCGGCCGAAGCGATGGCGATGGCCCATCGGGCGAATAAGAAGAGCAAATCGGATGTGTTTTTTGTCAGCACACACTGCCACCCTCAAACGATTGAGGTGGTCAAAACCCGCGCCCAGTATCTTGGAATCGAACTGATTTTGGGTGACTGGCAGACCTTTGATTTTGAAGCGACTCCGGTTTTCGGTGTGCTGCTGCAGTACCCGACGACTGAAGGTTACTTGCTGACGTACGATGAGTTCACCGCCCGCGCCCACGCAAACGATGCACTGGTGACGGTCGCTTCCGACTTGATTTCACTTGTCGCGCTTCGCCCACCCGGCGAATTTGGTGCCGATATGGTGGTCGGTTCGACTCAGCGTTTTGGCGTCCCACTTGGGTTTGGCGGCCCTCACGCGGCGTACATGGCTTGCAAGGAAGACTTCAAGCGGCAGATTCCGGGTCGCATTATCGGTCAATCGATTACGGCAGACGGCAAGCCCGCATGGCGTCTCGCTTTGCAGACCCGCGAGCAACATATTCGTCGCGAAAAAGCTACGAGCAATATCTGCACGGCTCAGGTGCTTCTTGCCGTGATCGCCAGCATGTATGCGGCCTACCACGGCCCAACCGGACTGAAAGCGATCGTTGGTCGAATCCATCGCCTTGCAGCGACCCTTGCATTTGGCCTCAAAGAACTTGGGTTTGATGTCGACGATCGTCCGTACTTCGATTCGATCCAGATTGATACGGGTGCCAAAACTCAGGACTTCGTTCAGAAGTTAGAAAGCGCCCAGATCAACGCACGAACATTCAATGGCACGTCGATTGGGTTTTCGTTGGACGAAGCGACAACCGTTGGTGACCTGGAACGAATCCTGATGGTCTTCAATGGTGGCGCCGCCCTACCCCCTCATCTGATGGACGGTGCCCTCGATGCGCAGGTTTCAGAAGAGTTTGCGCGTAAGACCGAGTTCTTGACCCAGCCATGTTTCAACTCGTACCACAGTGAAACCGAGCTTCTGCGCTACATGAAGCGTTTGGAAAACAAAGACCTTTCGTTGACGACGTCGATGATTGCGTTGGGTTCGTGCACGATGAAGCTCAACGCGACCGCCGAGATGTTCCCGGTGACTTGGCGTGAATTTGGGCAGATTCACCCCTTCGCGCCAACCAACCAGACCCGCGGATATGCGCACCTTTTTGAGACGCTTGAGGCCTGGTTGACCGAAATCACGGGCATGGACGGAACGTCTTTGCAGCCTAACGCTGGGTCTCAAGGCGAGTACGCAGGGATGCTGGCAATCCAACGGTTTCATCACGCAAATGGCGAAAGTCAGCGCCGAGTGTGCCTGATTCCTGAGTCGGCCCACGGCACCAATCCTGCCAGCGCCATTATGGCCGGCATGGAGGTCGTCGTCGTGAAGTGTGACACCAACGGAAACGTCGACCTCGCCGACCTCGAGGCCAAGGCGATTCAGCATGCCGACGTGCTTTCAGCATGCATGGTGACGTATCCTTCGACCCACGGCGTTTTCGAGCGAGGCATCCGCAAGCTGTGCGACATGATCCATGCAAATGGCGGACAGGTTTATCTGGACGGCGCCAACATGAATGCGCAGGTTGGGCTGTGCCGGCCTGGCGATTTTGGGGCCGATGTCTGCCATCTGAATCTTCATAAAACCTTTTGCATTCCCCACGGTGGTGGCGGTCCAGGTATGGGACCGATTTGTGTGAAGTCTCACCTCGTTCCTCATCTGCCAGGTCACCTCCACGGCCTGCCATCCACCGAAGGGGCAGTTTCAGCGGCCCCGTACGGTTCGCCAAGCATCTTGCCGATCCCGTGGATGTATATTCGCATGCTTGGCGCTGCAGGCCTGCAGAAGGCGACTGAGGTCGCTATCCTGAACGCCAACTACATGGCCAAAAAGCTCGGCGATCATTTCCCAGTGCTCTACCGAGGTGATGAAGGTTCTGTTGGGCACGAATTCATTCTGGATATGAGGGGCCTCAAGGCTTCGGGAATCGAAGTCGTGGACGTCGCTAAGCGGCTCATGGACTACGGATTCCACGCGCCGACGATGTCGTTTCCGGTCAGCGGAACCATCATGATCGAACCGACCGAGTCCGAATCAAAAGGTGAGTTAGACCGATTCATTCAGGCGCTTATCAGCATCAAGGGTGAAATTGATGCCATTGATGCCGGCCGATACTCGCACGACGATAACCCGCTCAAAAATGCACCCCACCCGGCGTACGTTGTGACGGCAACGGAATGGACCCACTGTTATTCACGTGAAATCGCAGCGTTTCCGGCACCATGGACGACCGAACACAAATTTTGGCCGGCTGTTCGACGCATCGACGATGCCTATGGCGACCGAAACCTCATCTGTTCGTGCCCACCCATGAGTGCTTACGAAGACTGATTTATTCGAACATGTTCGACATGGCGAAAAACGCGACTCGGTCATTCGAGTCGCGTAGTCGATTCGATAGGATGGTCGCAAAAGACCATAGAATCGGAACGCCAATATCTGGGCGACGATTGATGAGTTCGATAAAATCTTTTCGAGCCAATCTGGCAAGTTCACTGGGCTTTTCTGCCACGGCTGTTGCGCTTCGCGGCAGTTCCTCGCCGACCAACGCCATTTCGCCAAAACATGCGCCTTCCTTCAGAAAGGCGAGCGCTTCTTCACCAACCCCATGAATATTCTTGGAGATACGCACTTCTCCGCTCAGAATCAGGAAGAGTGCATCACCGCTGTCACCTTCGGAAAACACAGCTCTACCCGGCTGAACTTCGATGATGGAAATCAACGGCATGATTTCGCTTAGGGCTTCTGAATCAAGGGCAGCGAACATACCCACTTTGCCCAAGACCGAGATATCTAAGAATTTCCAGCTCACGTATCCTCCAATTCGTGATTAGAGCTTGCGGAGACTCACTAACCTTGTCAAATCTCATGTCGTGACCACACCCATCACACAATTTCGAATCTGGATTCGGCAAGTCTCCACAGAACAGCGTTCTGGGGGATACCGCGTGATTCGGGCGGGCGGATTCCAATTGGGCGTGTTCCTCTTTGGAACGGTCGGCTACCACATTCTGACTGACCG
>JBBKVQ010000482.1:0-16411 GCA_037968515.1 Bradymonadaceae bacterium | reverse complement strand
CGCCGCCTGAGGTGCTCCCTCTTGGCCCTGATTCACGTATGTTAATCAGGGGCCGACTTTCTAGCGCATACTGCCATCGGTGTCGACCGTCTTTCGCGGCTCCGCCAGACACCGTTGATAATTCAACGGTTTTGGAGGGTCGTGTTAACCGGCTACATCGTTCTAGATGCAAACATTATATCGGCATCATCAGGAGAACACGAGAGCGTTTTTCCGTCGGAGACAAATTACCAGCAAACACTGTAGTTGGTGCTGGTTAAGGGCGCGGTGAAGGTCGTGCAAGTGTAGCCGGGGCGGCATTGATTGGAGTTTGTGCAGTTCTTGAGACACCCACCTTCTCCACTGCCCAATATCCCGCCGCCGTGACAGCTGCTGCCAGTAGGGCAGAAACCGATCCCAAGAACCGACGTGCAAGTCTCCGAACAGTAGCCGCCTGGCCAGTCGTTTGAAGGCGGGTAGCAGTTAGCGACGGTGCCGCCACCGCATTGGTAGACGCCATTGCAGGCGTCGCCAATGATGCCCGTACCCGTGCCACCGGGCACGCATTCCTTCGACCCGTTGCTGTCGCCGTCCTGATTGAAACACAGGTACCCTGTGCGGCAATCGTTGTTATCTATGCAGTTTTTGAGGCAGGAGCCGGTACCGCTGGTGTTCTTTTGAGCGCAATGACTGCCCGACGGGCAATCATTATCGAATTGGCATTGTGAAGAACAGTACCCGTCTTTGAAGTTTGCGTTCGACACGCAAAAAGGTGCGATGGCACCAGCGCACGAGGTCTGAGCCGTGCAAGGCGACCCGATTGGGGTTGGGCCTCCTGTGGCGACACAAGTAAAGTTCGAACAGGTAAACCCGGTCTGGCAGGTTCCGCAGTTTAAGGTTCCACCACAACCGTTAGCGGGCGCGCCACATTGCCGACCAGCCGCGCCACAGACGAGCGGTTGGCAGGCACAGTCTTGATCACTCGGAAATGTGCATCCGCTCGGGCAACAGCCGTCGCCAGATTGACAAGCGCTGATAGGAGTGTTGGTGCAGCGAACGTTGCATTGTGCCGCTGTTCCCGAAATTGAATCCGCCGTGCAGGCCACGTTGTCGTTGCAGCTTGCCGGACAATTACCGTCACAAATTTCGGGGGCCTCGACGACTTGGTTTCCACAGACCGGGTTGCAGTCAGAATCCGTTGCTGCCGAGCAGCCGGCAGGACAGCATCCGTCTCCTGAAGTGCACGCGACGACGGGCACGTTGGAACACTCTGCGCTGCAGTTGTCCGCGCTTCCGATAAGGTTATCCGTGGTGCAGGCGTTATTATCGTTGCAGCTTGTGGGGCAGTTCCCATCACAAGTTTCGCCAGGATCAATCTGACCATTATTGCAGGTCGCCGAACAATCGGAGTCGCTCACATAATCACAGCTAGCCGGGCAACATCCGTCATCATCGACACACGAGGTCACGACCGTGTATTCGCATTGGGCGGAACACGATGCCGCGTTTCCAGTCAGCCTTCCGAGCGTACACATCCCTTGAGGCGCACAGGCATTGGGGCAGGACCCTTCACCCGTACCGATTCCAGAGTCGCATTTTTCGCCCGCGTCGACCACGCCGTTTCCACAGCTCAAGCCGGGGGTGTTGTTCGTCGAAGTGTTGTTCGTCGAAGTGTTGTTGGTCGAAGTGTTGTTGGTCGAAGCGTTATTCGACGCATTATTTGACGCCGTATTATTCGACGGTTCCACATCTTTCGACTTCTTCACCGAGTCGCCGCAAGCGGTGCTCGTGAATAATCCAAAAATAACCGCGGCGATGTATCGTCCTGTCATGTGACCCTCGTGCTCATTTGCGGGCACTTATTACCGAATTCGAGACGAAATTAAAGGCTTTGGGTCAAAAATTCAGGTATTTTCAGGAGCGTGGCTACAGACTAGCGGGGATAATCTGTGTTGGGTGGCTGTCCAACTCTCAAGGTTGGGTTTGCGTATCCAAATTTCCTGAAATGATCTTAGAGGCTGTTAAAAATGAAGCGTTTTTCACTCATTATCATCGTTTTTTTCGCCTGTTCATGCGGTGAAACCGCAAAGAAGTCGAAGGGGTCGCAGAACACAGCGACGAATAATCAGAACAACACTGCAACGAACAACTCAACTTCGGGCTCGAATAACGTGGTTCCGCTAACCTGCGGGAATGGTGTGGTCGACGGATCTGAGCGTTGTGATTCGGGTATTCCGACCGGTGACGGCTCTTGTCCAAACGCGTGTCCGCCTCAAGGGGCTTGCACGTTGGGTCGCGTGAGCGGCACAGCAGCCGCCTGTTCGGCGCAATGCGAATATGCCGTCGTGACCAGTTGTGTGAATGATGACGGATGTTGTCCCGCTGCGTGTGACTACACTTCGGACGACGATTGTTCGGCGAGCTGCAATAACGGAATCGTGGACGCGGGCGAAACCTGTGATGGCGATTGTCCCACTTCGTGCGAAGACGGCAACGCTTGCACCTCCGACGAGTTAACGGGAAGCGCAAATAACTGCAGCGCTTCCTGCTCCAATATTCCGGTGACCTCCTGCGTGTCCGGAGACGGCTGTTGCCCGACAGGCTGCACTGCGGCCATGGACGCCGACTGCGGCCCGACATGTGGGAATGGCGTCGTCGAAACCGGTGAAACCTGCGACGGCAACTGTGCGGCAAGCTGCAATGATAACGTGGCTTGCACGGCCGACTCCGTTTCGGGCTCGGCGGCGCAATGCAATCTGCAGTGCTCAAATACCCCCATCACCTCGTGTCAATCCGGGGATGGCTGTTGCCCGGGCGGTTGCACATTTCCGACCGATCAGGATTGTGCGTGCCAGCCCCTCGCGTGCGGTGCGGCAGGTCGCCAATGTGGCGCACCGGCTGACGGTTGCGGTGGCACTTTGAATTGCGGAACCTGCCAGAACGGCTTCACGTGTTCCAACTTCAATTGCGTGGCCACGAGCGGGCCGCTGCCCACCGGTTCAGCATGTACGGCGCAATCAACCTGCGCTGGCGCGATCAGCCCGTTTTGCGTCTCAAATCCGACGTTCAAAGACGGGTACTGTTCGTCTCAGTGCCAGTTCGACAACGACTGCGCCTCGGGCAGCCATTGTGGCCAAAAAGACGCAAACGGCAACGGGTCTTGCCTCAAAAACTGCGGTTCCAACAACGACTGTCGGTCCGGGTATATGTGTTTTGATCAAGATGGCGATGCCAATAACAGCAAGGAATGCATGCCCGCAGGGGTGGGCACCGGAGCTATCGGCGCGACATGTTCAGTGGTCTACACCTGTGGGGGAGGCATCGACGCCATGTGTTTGACTGGAAACGATTGGCCCGGAGGATATTGCAGCGAAGAGTGCTCGTTCACGAATCTTTGTTCAAACGGCAACTGGTGCTACCCCGAGGGTGTGTTTGGGGTTGAGGGCTTCTGCGTCGACGCTTGCACGAGCAACGCTAACTGCCGGTCGGGTTACACCTGCCAACAATTCGACGGGCTTTTTGGAACCAGTGGCACCTACAAAGGCTGTCTTAAGCCCTAGTGCCCCATGACGGGTTGGGCAATCCAACCCCCATAGTCCCCACCCAGCTCACGCACCTTCAGGAATAGGCGAATGATATTGTGTTCTACGCCGACCGGGTCCAGAGCATGCGTGTGTTTGACCCGAAGGATGAACGGCCGCGTCACGGCATCATCGTCTGAATCACGCTCGTCCACGAGTGCGTAGCCCAAATCGAACACAAACTTCTTAAACTCTGTCCGGCTTTCGACCGACAAAAAACCAGCCATGTGATCAACTGGCCGCGGTGCGCTGAGCATGTCGCCCTCGCTTTCCATCTTCCGGATACGCTGCATGGCACGAATCCGAATCAGCTGCACCGCGTCAGGAAACAGGAACTCGCGGTAGAGCTGCCACTCAGGATCGGGCTTGCTACGCCCTTCTAGGTGGATTTCGGGAAACTGCGACCGCGCACGGTCCACGATTCCAGTAGCCAGCGCATCACCTGAATACACAAAAAACTCACGTCGCCCAGGGCCGGTAAGCCGCGCCACCACATGGCCTCGGCCATCAAACTCGTCGGCGAGCCAGTCTCCGAATTTCGCTAGAAACTCGCGGTCGGCTTCCTGAGGCATGCCCGACTGAGGTCCAGGCTCAAAACCAACACGAAACCAGTTCAATGTGCCCAGTTCTTTTGTCTCAGTGGATTCGTGCCAGTCGATGTCGACGAGCATGAGGATTAACTCCCCTTGGAGTTGTGTTGGATAGACTTCCCAGTGTGCCATTTTTCGCTCCGGTCTTGACGGGGACGGGCAAGATGGCAACCCTGTGCGCCGCGTCAAGCCCAAGACTGATTATGGATGAAGATCTCAAAGTAAATGACACCGTGACCATCCCCCTGGGAGAGCTGAGTTTTAAAGTCAGTCGAGCCGGTGGGGCGGGGGGACAGCACGTCAATAAGACGAGTTCTCGCGTAACCATCGAGTGGGACGTCGAGATGTCGCTAGCGATCACGAAACTCGAACGACTGCGGATTTACAAGCACCTCGGTGGACGGATCAACAGTGAAGGCGTCTTGCAACTATCCGTGGATGAGTCCCGTTCACAGCATGCGAACCGAGACCTTTCCTGTAGACGGCTCGCTGAGTTGGTGCGCAATGCACTGAAAGTTCAGAAAAAGCGCCTCAAAACGCGTCCAACACGTGCCTCCAAAGAGCGCCGAATTGATGCCAAACGCAAAACCAGTGGCAAAAAGAAGATGCGCTCGAAGCCACGTCGCGACGATTAAGCTGGTGAGTTGAGGTCTTGCGCCATACGGCAGACCTCGCTGATGCAGCGCTCCAGAGTCTGCCGGTCGTTATTACGGCCTTCAAGCGCCACAGTCACCACGCCGCTTGCCCCACCGGGTTCCGCCGGCAATTGGGAGCTTTCGCCGCCATGAATCAACATGCCCGGCCAGCGCTCAAGAAACTCCAAGAGCCGCTGCTTTTGGCCCGGGCGGTCGACAAACTCTCGCACTTCCTCGGGCACAGCGCCTTCGCACCTGACTTGTTCTTCCAGCAATTCGCTTCCGGTAGGCACACGCCTTCGATCGGAATAATCGTTGGACCATTCATCGAGTTTTGCCCCGTACACTCGGAGTCCGATCGGAACACCGTCAAACACCGGCGCCGAGACAAGCGTGCGATAGCGCCCTTTTTTTCCGCGCTGACCCTGATGAGCGCTGATACCAGCAACAAATCGAATTCCGTCGAAATCCCCTGTGACTAAAGGCTCATGGCTCAAATCCCCCTGAAAACTCAGCTCCATATCTTCGGCAAGTCGCCTCCAATGACGAACCGTTACCAAAGGCTCGAACACCGCGCGACGTAACAGGATTAGGGCTACCAGCCCCAAAATAGCGACGATGACAATATTCTCGGGCTTTCCGTTCGACGTCAGAACAAGGTATCCTGCCAGAACAGGAACCAGGAGAATGGTCAGAAGAGCGATCCATGGACGAAGAGCAAGCATTAGCTGAATCTACGGCGAGGACACACTTTAATGCAACCATTTCTGCTGGACGCGAGCAACGGCGTGAACACATTCGCCAGACCCAGTTGTCCCCGTGTAGGAGGAACGAGAATGCGTATTGAAACCGACATTGTCTTTCGTGACATGGACTCATCAGAAGCCGTTAAGGCATCCGTCGAGAAACATGTAGAGAAGATTGAGCGTCACTTTCCCGCAGTATCCAGATGTCGTGCTGTCATCGAGCAGTCGCATAAGAGCCAGTCTTCAGGGAATCTGTTCCATGTAGGGCTGGATATTAGCGTGCCCGGCGACACCGTCGTGGTCACAAAGGACACCGGCAAGAAGCCCGAGCACGAAGACGTTTACGTCGCCATTCGTGATGCCTTTGAAGCCGCTGAAAGGCAGCTTAGTCGCTACACAGCGAAGCGCCATCAGCACTAGTCTACAGAAAAGTAGTTTGAATTTTGAGGCACCTTTAGGTGCCTCTTTTTTTGTCTTTAACCATATAGTGGGGCCATGATTAGTTTCGAAAGCATCGGGCTCTTGATTGGCGGCATCGGCCTCTTCCTTCTGGGCATGGACCTCATGACCGACGGGCTGCGGCTTGCCGCTGGCGACGCGCTGGTCAATGGGATGAGGTCGCTTACAGGCAATCCGTTCCAAGGGATCCTGTCCGGCGCCTTCGCGACGGCAATTGTACAAAGCTCAAGCGCCACAACCTTGATGACGATCGGGATGGTCAGCGCCGGCGTTTTATCGTTTCAGCAATCGGTTGGCGTTATTTTTGGCGCGAATATCGGTACGACCATGACGTCATGGATCGTCGCGGTGGTGGGGCTGAAATTCAAGGTGTCGGCCTTTGCTTATCCCTTTGTGGGCGTCGGTGCCATGGTTCGTACGCTCGGAAAAGGGCGGTGGCGGCATTTTGGAGCCGCACTAGCTGGATTTGGATTGCTGTTTGTAGGCATCGACCTCTTGCAGGGCGGCATGACCGACTTGGCATCGGTGATCAATCCAGAAAGCTTGAACCCCGAATCATTCTTGGGCCGGCTTGGCTTAGTCGGGGTCGGCCTTGTCATGACAGTGGTTATGCAGTCTTCGAGTGCGGCCATTGCATCAACTTTGGCGGCCCTAGATTCCGGAGCCATTACCTTCGGGGCCGCGGCTGCCCTGGTGATAGGTCAGAATCTTGGAACCACGGTGACCGCGGTCATCGGTTCTGTGGGCGCGAATATCCCCGCACGCCGCACGGCCATGGCGCATATTGGATTCAATGTGGTGGCCGGACTGGTCGCGTTTGCGATCTTCCCGGTTTTTGAAAATGCGGTGAGCCAAGCTTCAGTTTTCCCAAGCTTGGCGTCGTCGGCCGTTCAGATCGCCGCTTTTCACACGGCGTTTAACGTCCTAGGGCTCCTCATCTTGCTCCCGTTTTTCGACCCGTTTTGTCGTGCTGTTGAACGCCTAGTGCCCGGCAAACCGCGCAAGTACACGTCGGGTTTGGATGACTCGTCGCTCACGGTGCCGGCGGTTGCTGTCGTGGCGGTACACGCAGCGCTTTTTGCGCTCCTTAAAGGGGCTGCTCAAATGACGCAGATGGGGATCAAATCCGCCCAAGACGACCAGAATTTTGTGATGCTCGAAGAAGAATTAGTCCGCGCACGCCAATTCCTGCTTTCCATCGTTTCAGAACCGTCGCAGCAAGCCGCACACCAGCAGCATGTAGATACGCTGCATGCGATGGACCATATCGACAGGTTTGTGAACATTATTGTGAAGCCGTCTTTTTATGCTCAGGCCCGAGATTTCGCGGCCGACGATCCTTTTCGGATTGCGGTCTCGGACGCCTTGCAGATCCTGATCGACCTGCACGAGGCCGACGCGAGCGAAGTTGCTGAACTCCGCGAACTGTCGCAAGGTGCCGCGCGCCAGCGAGCACAGATGCGCGACCATATTTTGGATTCCGCAGCTCATCGCGGAGTGACTCCACCCGATGAACTTACCGAGCGCCTTAGGTTTATCGTGAGAGCTGATCGTATCTTGTATCACTCGTGGCGCGCGTCACAGCATTTGAGTGGTACCGACGACGAGTCGTTGCATACGACAGACGACGAGACGTAGAGTCAGGGGAATTTAGATCGAATGGAATCTTGGAGGAAAAGTGAAAGTACTGAAAACCCTTAGTTGTTTGTGTCTTCTTGTGGCCCTTGGTTCGCCGGCGACCGCAGCGGTCGTTCATGACGAAGGGAAAGCCGAGATCTCGGCGGGTGGCCTGACTCGTTACATGTTTGACGTCAATAACGTAAACGATGAGACCCGACTGGGTTCCAATCTGATGACGGCGCGCCTTCAATTGAGCGCGCGCTATCACGACGTGGGAAGCGTCGCGGTTCAGTACGACGGGGTGACAAACACGCTGCTGGACGCCGTCGTGGACATCTCACGAAACTCGCCCGTTGGAATTCAAGTGGGTCGCTTTCGCACGCCAGTGGGCGCGGAGTGGCAGATTGGTCTGAAGGCTCTCCCGACGCCAACGCGTACGTTGATTGCCGGGCGCGTGCTTGGCAGGGCAACGGGAGCCAATGTTTATGCCGACTTCAAATTGGCCTCGGTTGATTTTCGTGCCGACGTTGGCCTGTTTAATCCAACTCTGAATAATCGGATAGAAGATGGGCAAGTCCTTACTCAACGACTTCGGCTTGGCTTTTTGGGAGCGTATTTTCACGCGGCCTATGCGACGCACGTGATGGGCGAAAACGAGACAGCAGCTGGCGGTCGGTTATTGCCGTTCGAAGACCAAGTGGATTTGGCGCTTGGATATGAAAAATCCGGCCTGCGAGTTCATACCGAGCTTTTTGTGTCATTCGACCCCATCATTTCGGACGACACGGTCTACAACGTCTATGGGTTGGCGGCATACGTGATTGGAGACCCCAAGACCGGAGTGGCTTGGGAGCCGGCTCTGGCTTTCGACTATGAGTATTCCGGTGAGAACATCGCCGAACGGAACCGGCTTCAGTTGCTGGTCAACTTGCTTTGGTCGGAACGGGATCTCGTGACGTCAGTCGGCGTGAGTCGGACCTCGCAAGACGTGAATGATGAAGCTAATACGGAGCTTCAGGCATTCTTCTTCGTGCAGGGTGCTATCTAATATGTGTTGCGTTGGCGTACACTATGATGCGCCGATGGCGTTTCTAGCTTGAGCTTCTCACCCAAAATCACACGGGGAAAAACTTCCTCCGGTCGACTGAGACTCGTCGACGCTTACGTCGTTAGCCAGCATTCGGAAGCCGTGAATTCAGGCCCGTTTGTCGACCTGGGCTGTGGGGTTGGCGGCCTGACGACCATCGAGTCACGAGACGCCTTGAAAGGGGCGGACATGAATCCGGTCATCTGGGCGATTGACGCCGATGGCGCGCGCTTGCCCGACGTGGATGGAATCCAAACCTCCACCGAGCTTGATATCGACCAGATTGGTGTTTTGCGCGCGATGAACGTCCTGCGCCAGTACGGTGCAGAAGAAGCTCAAAAGGCGCTCTTAGGTTGGGCCTCCAGGCTTTCGCCTAATGGGATTCTGGTCGAAGGGACTACCGATAAACACGGAGAACTCGCCACGTTCTTTTGCCTTGGTCAAACCACCGAGCTGGTCTTAATGACCACGTTCTCGCGTGGGTTTGGGCCCTGGATGTTCCGCGATTACCTGCCCCAGTCCTGGCGCCGCACTGTCAAACCAGGCACGGCTTTGTTCGATTTTTTTGATGCCTGGGCTTCCGAATTCAGCGCTCAATCAGACAAACCTGACGCCGAGTCGAGATTTTTTGCCAGTCTGGAAGCGCTTGATCTTGCCGGCCTGCGGTGGGGCACCGTTCGAGGCGGAGTATTTCTGTGCATGCCTGTCAGTTGGAGTCCCGAAAAGACAGTAGTCCTTGGCATCGGAAGTATACTTTCGACTCGGTAGACGGAGGACGACCACGCGGTTAGTCTTCAAAAACAGCAAGCATCCAAATGGTCAGTAGTTTTGTCGATTTTCACCGCCATAGATCCGGCGACTTGGGTTGCTCATAACGCGCTCGCCTTTGCGATCCGCGATGGTTTTCCCGTTGCGCCTGGCCACACATTAATCATTCCCAAACGTGAGATTCCAGATTGGTTTGCGGCCACCGACGAAGAGCGCGCGGCGATTTTCGGGCTCGTAGACAAAATCAAGGCGCTGCTGGATAGCGAGTTTAGTCCCGACGGTTTTAATATTGGGATGAACTGTGGGGAGTCTGCGGGCCAGACTGTGATGCATCTGCATGTCCACGTTATTCCACGCTATACTGGAGATATGCCGGACCCGCGTGGTGGGGTTCGTCATGTTATACCGTGGATGGGGAATTATAAGCTTAACCGCGCGGCGCCTCTTGCGACCGGTGGTGACGACCCATTTATGAGGCATCTCAACCCACTTTTCGCCCGTGCCTCTCGAATCGATATTTTGGCTGCATTTGTCCAAGATTCTGGCATTGCGCTCATTGAGTCGCAATTGGTCTCGGCAGTGGAACGTGGTGCGCAAGTTCGGATCTTATGCAGCGACTATCTGCATATTACTCAAGAGGCCGCCGTTCGTCGTCTGCACGACCTTCAGTCTGCGTATGAGGGGCGGATCAAAACCCGTATAGCACGCAGCTGGAAGACTTCATTTCACCCCAAATCTTGGCAATTCATCACGCCTGAGGGAGGCAGTGTTTTTGTCGGCAGCAGTAACCTTTCACATGCGGCGCTCAATGAAGGTATTGAATGGAACTTGAGGCTCGACCAGCACCTCGATCCGTCCGCCTTTCACATCGCACGCGAGGCATTTGAAGCCACGTGGCAGAAGGCCGACGACCTTGATAACGAGTTTATTCGTACCTACCGACAACGTGTTTTAGGAAAATTAAACAACCCTTCAACTCTTCCTCTAGGCGATGTGGAAGACGAAGTTCTTGGCCCCACGCCGACACCTCATTCGATTCAGTTACGCGTATTAGCGGGACTGCAACAGGCCCGAGAAGAAGGCCACCGCCGAGCTCTTGCCGTGATGGCTACTGGGTTAGGGAAGACTTGGCTGGCTGCTTTTGATGTCCAACAGTTTTCCAAGGGTAATCTGCCACGAGTCCTTTACGTGGCACACCGCGCCGAGATTCTCAATCAGGCGGCGAATACGTTTCGCGCGCTCTTCCCGACTGCTCGCACATCATGGTTCGTAGGGGACCAGTCGGAGCTTGGTGGGGATTTTGTTTTTGCATCGATTCAGAAGGTGGCGCGCCCCGAATCACTCATCCTGATACTCGCTCAGAGTTTCGATTATGTGATTATCGACGAAGTGCATCATGCGGCTTCGGACTCTTACCAACGCCTGCTGCTGAATCTGGATCCGAAGTTCCTGCTTGGCTTAACCGCGACGCCTGATCGCACTGATGGGCAGGATATTCTAAGCCTTTTCAATGACTACTTGGTCGACGATGTGGGAATCATCGAGGGCATTGAGATTGGGCGGTTGGTACCTTTCAAATACAGGGGAATCGCCGATACGACTGACTTCGCACCCATACCTTGGCGAGCGGGCAAGTTCGACGCCTCAACACTTGCAGAGGCTGTCCAGACACAAGAACGTATGGCGCAGCTTTGGAATGTGATTTCAGAGCGCACAACACTTCGAACGCTTGCGTTTTGCTGCACAATTGAACATGCGCTCTTTGTTCGGGACTGGCTCCAAGGCAAAGGACTTCGCGTAGCAGCTGTGGTGTCGAGCTCGGGCGGCGACGACCGTGCGGCAAGTTTGCAGGCATTGGCTGACGGTGGCTTGGACGTGGTGTGCGCGGTCGATATCTTAAATGAGGGTGTGGATATTCCCGCCGTGGACCGCGTTTTGTTTTTACGCCCGACAGAGTCGAAGATCGTTTTTCTCCAACAGCTCGGTCGAGGGCTTCGCATTGCTCCCGATAAAACCCAGCTTGAGGTCATCGATTTTGTTGGAAATCACAATATTTTTGCCGAACGAATTCGATGGCTGCTGTCCGTCGGAGATCCGCCCGCTGAGTTTCGTAGGTTGGTTGATGACGGTCGCATGGAACTTCCGGCAGGCTGTTCAATTGAGCTGAGTTTTGAAGCGAAGGAGCTTCTCAAAGAATTGGTGCGGGGGCGCGAAAAGAACCCCGTGATCGCGGCATACCGCCGGCATAAAGACTATAAAGGTGTGCGTCCGCGGGCGTCCGAACTGTTCCAAGAAGGCCATCAGTTTACCAGGTTGCGCCGTGGCGGTGGTTGGATGGCATTGGTCCACGAAGAAGGAGATTCCCAACTTCCCCAATCGGTGTTTGAGAAGGTCAAAGATTGGCTGTTTGAGCTTGAAACCACCTCGATGACAAAGAGTTTTAAGATGGTTTCGTTGCAGGCAATGGTTGAGGAGGAAGCGCTGTTTAGCGGTCTTTCCTTTGATCTACTCGCCGAAAGATCGCTCAAGATTATTCGTCGTTCACCTGAGCTCATGGACGATGTTCAAGGCGTTGACATACTTGGCTCTGCTCAAAGCATCCCTGCGCAAACCTGGCTTAACTACTGGAAGAAGAATCCTATCGCGGCGTGGTCGAATTCCGCGTTCGTGAAAACGAACGATGATCATTTCCAACTGCAATGGCCCGCCAATATCGACCTTTACTCCACTCGCATTCAAGAACTCGTGCGTGAGGTCTTGGACTTTCGATTATCTCAATACAAAGCTCGACGCCGAAACCTCTTTTACGGCCGTGTAACACACAACGACCGCAATCCTATTTTGATGATTCCACGCACGGATGGCGCGCCAAACGGTGAAGTGATTGTGCGATTGGAAGACGGAGTGGAGTGGGTTTTTCGGTTCGCGAAGATCGCAGTTAACGTGGCTTTTCCTGTTGGGAGCACCAAGAATCGCTTACCAGATCTCCTCTACGCTTGGTTCGGCGAAAACGCTGGTGCCAATAACAGGTCGCAAAAAGTTCGGTTTGAGATGGCCGGGGATAGGTGGTTTGCTCGGCCTGTGGGCCTGATTGCGCAACTTCCCGAAGTTGATGATGAGCTTGAAACCTACCTTTCGGCTCTCGAAGAATCCTTGTCGTTAAATCGTGCCTATGATTTCCACCGCCGTATTATTCACGCGATGCGTTTATTCAGGAACGCGAACGAAGTTGAAATCCGGGAGTATATTGCCCACGAGACTAACCCGACTTGAGGTTTTAGTTTTCGGACTTTGTCGCTGGAGTCTCACGCACCGAAACGATGTATTGGGTGATGAGGTCGATTTCGCTTTGCGGAATCTTGGCGTATTCGCTTCCCATTTCGTGAATCACGGTGGGCCATTCATCAGCAGGGAGGTCGGCTGCCGACGGAAGATTATGGCATCCCGAACGCTCGTTTACGAAGATTCGCCGGCCCTCGGTTAGGTTCGGCATCGTGGCACTTGGCCAGCGTTTCTGAGCAATTTCGAGCTGAGCTGGCGTTGGAGCGGGCGCTACTGTTTCACAAGCGGTCATCGCCAAAAATGACAGGATCAGGGGTGCTTTTTTCATGTCAAATCTCGAAAGAAAACAGCAAAACTTCAATCGTATTCAGTTTCGTCGCATTTGGGCAAAACGCTTTTCCTAAACCACGATGGGCCGCCCTGTGTGATTTTGATAATCAATATCATTTCATTTGGTGAGTCAAGGTAGTTTACACACTGAAAAAATCTGAAGGTTGTTGGTACGGTCTTGGCGACTTCCGACCACTGCTTTACCGTGCCTTCACACAAAGTTCGGAGGAGATATGGAAGCAGGTTGGATCCAAGCGGATGACGGCTACGCGTTGAGCGTGGAAGCCGGCAAAATCGTTTGTAAAAACGCCAAAGGCAGTGTGCTCAAGTCGGTCCCATCCAAGCTGAAAAGCTCGGAGCATTACGAGCAACTCCGGCTCGCACTTGAGTGGCTTTCTGAGCACGACCGACAATGTGCAGAAACGGTTGACGCGTGGATGTTGCGATCTTTGTCGGTGCCGCGAGCGATCCTTGAAAACGTCTGGCGGGATGCCGGCTGGAGAACCCATTTGGAGCACGCGATCGTGGCACCAGAAGGTTCGACGGATGAATCCGAGATGGGCTTTTTTCTTGGCGTGGATTCCGAAAAAGGCGTGGGTCTGGTGAATATCGACGGCGAGACGATCTGGCTTTCGATTGACGCCGTTCATTTGCCACATCCTGTCTTGATTCCGGAGCTCGACGACTTTCGAGAGCTGGCGGCAGAACTCGACTTTAAACAGGGAATCCAACAGCTTTTTCGTGAAGTTCACGTCAAACCTGCTGAATTCGACGAAAATACGACCAGTATTTCGACCTTTGCCGATGGGAAATTCGACCAACTAAATTTTGCGTTGGGCCGCTGCCGAACGCTTGGTTACCCCGTGCGTGGTGGGTTTGCGTGCTGTCCAGTGTTTGAAGACGGGGCCTACGCGGAAGCCAGATTTTGGATTGGCTCCGACGATCCATTTTACGAGTCCTACACCGGTGAATTGATCTGGGTGGACACGCGCGAGCGACAGATTCCGATTGCGAATGTCGGTGCCGTGGCGTTCTCGGAGGGGATGCGTATGGCGAGTGGCATCTACGCCTCGAGATCCAAAGAGGAAACGGAAGATAAAGATTAAGGGGGAACGATGAACGCGACGAATGCTCAGCTTCGGGTCGGTGGTTTTGTTTTGCCCGACGTCCAAGTCTCAGACGATATCCCAGTGGATATTGTGGATGCGCGGGCGTTTGTTCATCCAGGGCTCCCCGCGCGTGAAATCGTGCGCCTGACGCCTCGTGCGTTGGCTTTGGGGGAAGATGCGGCCATGGATACGCTGGGATTTTCGCTTAAGGACGTCTCAAGTGGGATTGCCCTCGCTCAGCAGAAGTCTTTGGGTTTTCCAAATTGGGTTCTAGTTCACGCGCCCAAGGACGCGGCGCAGGCCTTGGCAGTCGCACGCACGTTTCGCAAGGAGTCTCGAAAGGCGTCTTCGAAACCGGGGGCGGCAAAGTCTTCGTTCGACGACTTGATCACCGAGGTATCGAGGTCCGCACCGCATTTTTTGCCAACGCTTTGCGAAGAGATGGGACGCGTGTTCATGGAAACTGGAAACACATCGTACGCGGCGATGTTTTTCGGGAAGGCACGCGATTCTGAGCAGAGATATGCGCTTGAAATCGATGAAGAACGCCGTCGCGCAGTCTTCCTGGAATTTACGCTCGCTGGTGCTGTGACCGGCAAGTCGATGACCGAGTATGCCAAGGACCTGGCACGTCGACACGACGACTCGACGGCCTACGATTTTTGGGTCGATATCTGTGTACGACGCACGCTGGGCGGCAATCCGCCTACGTCGGCGATGTTCAAGGACTTGAAGCGGTTATCAAAGGCTGCCGGTTTGAAACCGGAAGTCGGAGAGGACGCGGTATTAGTGCAGATTTGGCTATCTCCTTCATTGAGTCGCGCACCGGCATCGGTCTGGAAAGACCTACGCGCGGCCTTCGTGCGCCTCGCAAAGGTCGAAAAAGAACTGCCTGCCCACCTGCTTGGGGTGTTTCCGCACGCGCTTCGTTCCGAGGACGGTTTTGGCGATTTCTGGTTGGAAGTGCTTCAAGAGTTAGGGGCGATTGCGGTGCTGGAAGCCCGAAATAATGGTGGGATTGCGCGATGGTTCTCAGCGTTCATAGCGGGAACGCGGTCCTCATCTTGGTATGGCCGCCAACGTTTTCCCGAGGCCGGTTTTACTCTCCTGACGCGGCTCGCCAAACCTCTTGTGAGCGACCAAGTTCCGGTGGTGATTGGCGGCGAGGATTGGGGCGAAGATGCCGACCTCGATGTGCTCGACCGTATGCTGGAACTGGGAATCACGGTTGACCCGGGTAAGGCCTCGTTTGACCTTCGCCAATGGATGCAGGCACCCGAGGAATCCAGTGTTTATTTGCGGGATCTCTCATTCGTTGCCGCTCATGCGAGCTTCGGCGCCAGACTGGATGAGGCCGTCGCGAGCGTCATCGACGATCAAGATTTTCATGTCGCTGCCCAGGGGAAATCCGGACTGAGCCAAGCCCGAGAACGCTGGCTGATGGAGCGACTTGTCGCGTTGCGCACGGGCTCGGTGGCGGCGTTTGGTCGTGTCGTTTCGGAACTTGTCGATGCAACCAATTCTTCGACCTTTTCGGAATTTCCAGACGTTTGGGAGGCGCTACAGATTCTGGACTTGGTTGCTCCCCTGCATGCGACTTTAAAACGCGGATTTCTGGGTGAATTCGACTGGCCTGAGGCGCGAAAAGCCGCATCAGAGCTGGCGATCGGTGAGGACGACGATTCAGTATCGGGCGTGTTTCCAAATCTTGTCCTGTACAATCAAAAGCGCGCACTCGTCATCAATGGCGAAACACGCGTCTTTGAACACGATTTTAAATTGAAAAAAGGCGACGAAGTCCAAGACCTACGTTTCGTGGGCGGCCAGCTTCTTGTGAACCTTTACGACGACGATTACGACCGCCTCGCCTACTGGAGCAGTAATCCGAAAAAGCGCTTCGAGAGCGATTATATGTACTCCGGCCCCGATTTTTCTGTGCATCGCCGGGACGGGTCGGTCGTCGAGGGCAAACGCGCTTATCGAGCCGGTGAGGAGACGATTCCGTCACTCGAAGATTTCTGGAGCGACGGTGAAACTTTTTGGGCCACAAAGTCATGGGACGACCCAAAAATCTACGAGTTTGACCCAGACACGGGCGTGGAAGGACGGGCGTCATTGCCCAAAGTCGTCGAAGATCTGCTTGAAGACGGATGGGCGCTGAACATCCATGCGTCGACGGTGTACCCGGCGCCCGACACATCGCCCCTCGGAACCGTCGACGGTGT
>JBBKVQ010000481.1:0-6719 GCA_037968515.1 Bradymonadaceae bacterium | reverse complement strand
CACAATAGCAACGCCCAAAAGTCCACAGCCGACGGCAACCCCGACATTGGCATCAAACGCCGTCGGAATCACATTGATTTCGACCTCGTTCACCAGTTGGCGAAACGGCCAAATCCCTCGCAAGCATCCTATCATCAAGCCAACCAGCACCGCGAGCGTAGGCCCGCCATGCCGGTGAAGCAGGTAACTCAATACCCGCGCGAAACTCAAGATGCCAACCAAACAGCCGAAAACGAACACGATAACGTAAGAGGCCTGTGTCACGGGCAAGTGTCCGTGCGCCAGCGTGGACAGGAAACCTTTAAGCGCGTTCAAGATGAAGAAATACACACCAAGAATCAGCAGAATATAAGAACCGCTGATGCCGGGCAGAATCATCGCACAAATCGCTATCACGCCGGCGATGAACACAAACCAGATCGTGGGCCTTGGGACTTGGACTGGCGTTCCAGCCGATACCATGACTTCGTCATAAGGTTTGCTGCGTGCCTTCAACACGTCTTTATCCACGACTGGCTGTAGGTTTCCGGCGTGTATGGCCGTAAGTTCCGCAAACTTCGCAGGTTCGCTCTGGGCGATTGCGTCACGCAGGTTTTGGTTCTTTTCGGCCCAGAACACTTGCTCCGACGACATACCGCTTGGGCCGCGTCGTGTGACATCCTTGAGGGTTTCGCCCTCGGAGGTGACGGTCGTCCATTCGTTGGCCATATCAAATGAGTGGGCTGGGTTGGTGAGCACAAAGCCAAACACTGCCCCAAGCGTCATGCCGATTGCCACGACCGAAATCTGGGCGGTCGTCTTGAACGAAATCATGCGCATCGGCACGATCACGCTCGCCACAATCAGACCAAAAAACAACCCACGCATCGCCACGGGGTAGTTTTCCATCAACATCGGGATCACCGAGCTTCCGACCACGATCGCAGTCGCAATGCCCGCCACCAAAGCGATAAGAAACTCGAAGTTCAGGTGCTTCCACTCGGCACGAACGACGTCGAGGTCCGTAGCCGTTCGACCACCCTTGAGCCAGCGAAACAAGTAGAGCAGTAGGTGTGGACGGATGCCCTTGATCGTATCGACCAACTCACCATAAATCCCGAGAATGAGCGCCAAAGTTCCGCCACTAACGCCAGGGATGACGTCAGCAGTGCCCATGGCAATGCCCTTCAAGAACAGTATAAATCGCGACATAGACTTCCCACTAATTCGACGGTGCGGAGAGTACCGGAAAATTCGCTGAAGCCAAGGGTGCTGCGGTGGGTACTAAAAACGTGGTTCGGCGCGGTAGTCGGCGCGCAAGGTTTGTCCGATGTAGAGTGTGTCGCGTTGTTCGTAGATTTTTAGGAACAGAGCGACAAATTTGGCTACCTTTTTGGCGTACCCGCGAGCCTCGTTAAACGGGATTTCCTCGATGAACTCGTCGAGAGGCTGGTTACCCCTAGCGTCCAGCCAATCGCCCACACGGTGCGGTCCACCGTTATAACCGGCGAAGGCGAGCAGCTCCTGTCCGCGGAATTTCCGAAGCAGCTGCGAGAAGTAGAAAGCGCCGTGAGCGATGGCAACTTCTTCGTCGACTAGGTCTTGAGGACCAAAGTCCTCGTCTCCCAACATCAACGCTGTTTTTAGCCCGGTTTTTGGAATCACTTGCAGCAGGCCAAGCGCCTGCGCCGGTGAAACGCTGTCGGGATTATACGAGCTCTCGACCGTCATCAAAGCCCACAACAAGTAGGGGTTTACGCCGTTCTTGTGGGCTTCGCGCAACACGATATTTGGGAATGCTCGCGGGTAGGCTTGCATCCACATATTCCGCGCAGGACCGGTTGGATCTTGACGATACCAACCGCCTTTCTCGGTCGTGTATTTTCGAGCCATGAAATGGTCGCCAACCTCTTTGAACGCGTCGAGCAAGACTTCGCGCAGTTCGTCTTTCTGGTCGAAGATGGCTTGTTGGCGAACGACTAGCGCCTTTTTGGCGTCGTTCGTTGCCGGAACGGGGAAGCGATCTTCATCGATCTTCCAACCCCAAAGCCCTGAGCGGTCTTTGCGACGATTATCGATATAATAATTCCAGCGTCCGTTACTGAGCGCATGGGGCCTGGCAGATGGGCGATATCGGCGGCTCAATTCACGGAATTCAATCGCAACATCGCGGACCAACCACCGAGCCTGTTTTTCCATCCCTGCGTTCCATAGCCATTTTGCCCGTTCCAGATTTGGGAACACATCGCCCGCGGCCAACGCAGCCCGGCTGATGCCTCCAACATAGGTATTCTCGTCGTAGGCTATAGGAGAAGCGGGCAGGGGACCTATCAGTTCGCCCTCACGGTAGCGGGCAAATGAAGTCGTCGAGCCCAGCCGGCCGTTCCAATACATCCGTCCTGCCGTCGTGTAAGTCACACGAGATGCGGACTTTTTGGACAGTTTTGTCTTGGGGACCTTCACCGGAGTCATCGGCTCGCTGGCATCATTTTCAGAGTCTCCATCGCGCTCAGCGATGTCTTCAGACCCTACGTCGGTCAAAGAAAGCGGTGTCGATAACACCCGGTCAACTGCAGCAAGCGTAAGAGCTTCTGTTGTCTTCTTGGACTCAGAGGCTTCCTCATCAAGTGACGCAGCCTCGCTTTCAGCATCCAAACGTAGAGCTTCACGCGGGTCTTCGATACTCGCCCACAACAGGCTTGAACTAGCCGGTTCGATAGCTTCGATTGCGTCAAGGGCTTCGTCGCCAGCTGCAGCTAGGTCAACGACCTGGGCAAGCACTGCTCCATCGATGGACTCGCGCTGCTTAACGTCCAGAATCCGGTTTTCAGCCTGAATCGAGTAGTAGCTGAAACGACGACCGGAATGCACCTGTTCCCAGACCTCAACTGCTTCGTCGTTTCGGTTGTCGTTTTCCAACGTTCGCGCGGCCCAGTAAAGGTTTCGCGCTCGGCGCTCGCCGCTTGAACGGTTGGCCATTGCCGTGAAGTTTTCGTAAGCCTGCTCCAAACGGCCGGTCTTGTAGAGCAGCCAGGTGAAATGCCACGCCTTTTTGCTCGAGCCCGATGTGATGGCGTCGTAAATACTGAAGGCTGCTTCGTATTGTCCGTGATCCTCAAGCAGCTCTGCACGTTCGATCAAACGGGTCCGCATGCTCACGCCAGAATTTTCGATTTCGAGTGCGGCGAGCGCATCGTCCAACCGACCCAACTGCGAGTAACATTTGCGGATATAACGCCAGACGTAACGTTTCGAGATGCCCGCGCGTTCGCCTTTTTCCCATTTGTCGGCAAGCTGCATCAGCCGCGTCAGCGCATCTTCGAATCGTCTTCGGCCCCAGTCATTCAGGGCGAGCTGCATGATGACGTCATGTTCGAACGCGGAATCCTTGTTGGGCGTAACGTTATCGATCAGCAGTTCTTTGAACAGACGTTCGGTCACATCCCAGTGTTTGTTGATCCGAAGTTCAACGTATCGATCGAAGAGGACTTGCGCCGGGATGATTCGCGAAGGCACGACGCCCTCGGAATAAAGTGCGTTGAGTCGAAGCTGCGAATCATCGCCGGTCGACCGAAACGGAAACTCGAACCAGTCGTTCAGATAGACGTCGGCAGCCTCCTGTTTCTTGCCTAGCTTCTCGAGCGCAAAAGCCTCTTCGTAAAGCAGTTCGTGTCGCTGGGGGTGCAACGTGAAGTCTTGGTTTACCTTGGCCAGCTCCTTGGCAGCTGGTTCCCAATCCTTTGCGGCATACAGAGCACGAGCCCGCGCCACGATCGCTCGGGGTTTCAAAACCGTGTCTTGTTTGACCACCGTTTGAAGTACCGCCGCAGCCTCGGCCGGATTATTCATCCGGACCATCGCGTCGGCCTTCAGCCACAGTAAAAAGTCGTCAACAGGTGTGCCGCGGGTCACCATGTTTAGGTGTCGCAAGGCGCCTGGTGCATCGTTCAGGTCAAGCTCGGACCGCGCGAGAAGCAAGAGCGCCTGGTCCCGAGACGACGTGACCAAAGGGCTCTCGGGCTGTGTGTCGAGTTCCAAAACGATCGCACGGGACAGCGTTCGGGCTTTTGCGTATTCTCCATCAAAATGGAATGCGCGCGCCTTTTCCAACGCCGAATCAAAGTGGGTCGCCTGCGCTCGGGCTCTCGATTCTTCGATAGCGAGGTCAAAAACGCTTGCCCCGGTGTGAATCACCCCGGGCAATTTCAGTTTGTCATCGATGGTGCGGAGATCTTGGTCCGTAAAGGGGGCGCTCCCGAGCCCAGCGTGAATGCGCTGAAAGTGTTGGGCGGCGAGTCCGGGCACGGTCACTGCGAATGCAATGAAAGTGGCGATGCCGATGTTCATGGCTCGAGAATGACGGTCCGAAGACATCACGTTCCTTCTTAGACAAAAATTGGTTTCTTCACTCTACAGCAAGGTGGGCGCTGACCCAAGTAACCCGCAGATTATAAACACGAGAGCCTCCACGCTTGTTCCGTCTGGGTGTGGATTCTGATATTCATGCCCCTCAACAGACCGAAAAGGACCGACATGAGCGATAAACCGAATAGCGGAGCCTTTGCTTTGTTTCGCCTCGGGCATTGGGATGAAATCCCAGCCTGGAAGCTGAACTTGGTCGCGCCCTTATTTACGCTCTATTACGCGGTTCGTGAGTTCTTTCGCGATGGTGCACAGAACTTAAGCTCGAGCCTTGCCTACACCACCGCATTGTCCTTGGTGCCGCTCTTATCCGTGGTGACCTCCGTTCTTGCGATTTTTGGCGTCTTTGACACATCCAACGATAACTTGGTCCTTTACCTAGAACCGGTGTTTCCCGCCGCCGCAGCAAAGGCTGCGCACTATTTGCAGGAGTTCGCTCGAACCAGCGCGACCAGCGTGGGTGGGGTCAGCGCCGTCGCTTTTCTTGTCATCTCAATCTTTTTGTTTCTTGATATCGAACGCACGTTCAACACGGTCTGGCATACCCCGAACTCCAGACCGCTGTTTGGGAAACTGCTCACGTTTTATTTTGTGGTCACGTTTGGTCCGGTCTTAGCGACCACCTCGGTGGGACTGACGGCGCGTGCACAGCTAGTCCTGACCCGTTTTGGGCTCGAGATGGGCTTTGGCGGAACCGTGGCACCGTTCCTGCTCGCCTTTTTCCTGTTCACGATTATGCATTGGTCTTTGCCTAGCACGCGAGTGCGCTGGTCAGCTGCGTTTGTGGGCGGGTTGTTCACTGCGCTTTCGTTTGAAGCTGCGAAATACGGCTTCAATTTCTACATCACCCACGTGATCCTCGAGTCGTACAATACGATTTACGGTGCGCTCGGACTGTTTCCGATCTTTTTAGTTTGGGTTTACGTCTCTTGGATCGTGGTGCTTCTTGGCGCTGAACTCGCCTATACCGTTCAAAACCTTAGAACGATTGTGGAAGTGGATGCTGCGCAAGTGCGAACCCCCGCCAAGCAGAAGCTAAATATTTACAATCCGTTGGTTGGTCTGGAAGTCCTTACCCCCGTGGCTCGTCAATTCAAGCAGGGGCACGGCAGTCTGGATGAAAATGACCTGATTCGTGAGCTTGGGTATCACGAATCGTTCCTGCGCGAGGTCGTCGCGGAGCTCGAGCGTTTGGGCGCGGTCAAGGGCGTAGAGGACCTTGAAACTGGCGAGCGCGGCGTCATTCCATCAAAACAACTCGACGATATCGGGCTGATTCGAATCGCCGAAAATTTCTTTGATTTTTCGGAGCCGAATTCGGCGCTGATGGCCCAGCTGCAGTCCGAAATCCGCAGAGTTACCTCCGATACGTTGCGCGGTAAAACCGCGTTGGCATTGGTGGGAGAGATGCCATCTTTTGGTCAGATTAAGCCGAGAGTGGCATGGACCCCTCAGTCGACTCCGTCGTCTCAGTCGTCTCAGTCTGTGCAGGTTGAAGCACGCAGTGAGCCCAAGGTTCCCTCGGTGATCGTCGACGTCTCTGCTCAGCGGCCCGATGACAGCTCCAGCATCGAGGTTACAGAAGACCAAGTCGCTGATATTCAAACGTTGCCGTCACTCGTGACTTTCGACGCAGATATCGAGACGACTGCCGTCAGCAGCAACGATCCCGATATCTCAATGGACGAGGCTGATATCGACTTGGGCGACGACTGGGAAGACTTTGATATCTCGTCGGCGTACGACGATGTCTTGTCACAGCCGCTGCCCGATGAATTGCGGAAGACCGCCGAGATCGATCCCGACGATTATGTGCTCATCGACGAGTGATTACTCTTCGAGTTGAGCGATGCGGTCTTTAAGGATGAGTTTGCGTTTTTTGATGACTTGCTTCTCGTACTGCTCTTCGGGCGACAACGAAAGATGGCGGTCTAACTGCTCCAACCGTGTGTCCAGCGTCTCGTGTTCAGATTTCAGACCCAAAAGATCTTCAGTCGGCGATGAGGAAATCATTGTAGCGCTTTGCATGTTGGCTCCTGTCGAGAGTTCAGTGCAGTAAGTTAGGTGCGGCTTGTTCAGGTGTCAAAGGCGGCCGCACCAGTTTCTTTTAGTGTTGACACTGTCGTGCCACTTTACTAGAAATTTCGGCCCGCCACACATTGACGATGTATGGTGGGTGGAAGTTGAACCCTTCCGTGGTCGGGAATCGTCTAATGGCAGGACAGCGGATTCTGATTCCGTCAATCTAGGTTCGAGTCCTAGTTCCCGAACTTAACGAAGTTAATTAGGCCCGTTCGTCTAGCGGTTCAGGACGCTGC
>JBBKVQ010000480.1:0-5256 GCA_037968515.1 Bradymonadaceae bacterium | reverse complement strand
CACGCCGTGGCCGTTGGTGCCGCCGGAACCGGCGCTACCGCTGGTCGGCGTGAAATAATCACTTAACCACATGAAGTCCCCGCGGCTACCGTTGCTTCCGTCACTTCCGGGAAGGCCGTCGCCGCCACGGTCACCATTGCGGCCGCCGTCACCTTTGGCCCCGCCTGCGCCGCCGTTTCCGCCACCGCTGCCAGAAACGCTTCCGTTTTGCCCGGTTCGTCCGTTTTCCGCGCCGTTGCAGCCGCCAAACACTCCGCCGGAATCGCCTCCAGCGCCACCTTTGCCGCCTACACGGCCAGTCGGTGAGGTGCCGCCTGTGCCACCGTCTGGGCCGCAACCGTTGTCGCCACATGCGCCGCCATTAACTGCGCCACCAGGGTTGCCATTGCCGCCCGCCCGCCCGAGCACTCCGTTTACTCCCGCCAGGCCCGCTGAGCCGGCGCCGGCAGTGATATTCGAGCTGCGAAGCAAGAGTCCTTTGCAGTTGGTGCAATGAAATCCGTAGTTTGTGATCGATGACCCAGCCGCGTTGGGAGTCTGGATATTGACCCGATCGATGATGGTCGCGGTCGTCAGGTTGTTGCCTTGAACTCCAACGATTCGATCGGAAGTCGTCGAGCCATCGTGCACATAGGTCACGATGGACAGCACACTGCGCGACCAATCCGCCTTGTAACCACCGTAGACCGAAACTCCGTTTGCGAACTGCAGCGTCGGTCCGGCATAGGTGCCTTCTGCAACGTAGACGTCTTTGCCACCAATCAGTGCCGTGTTGATGCCGTCTTGAATGCTCCGTTTGGGCAGGGCTTGTGTGCCGGGATTTCCATCGTTGCCAAAGGTCGCAACAAAAATAGCGTTCGAGATATCGCCGTCGATCCCATCGCAGTTTGCATCAATAAATGGGACTTCAGCGTCAGGCACATCTGTGGCCGAAGGATCGCCGCCGCAGGCATATTCACACCCATTTGCGCCGGGGAAATTCTGGCCGTCGAGGTCGTAAAATCCCGGCTGACAATCGCCCGCAACACATCCCTGAGTTTCGCAGGTAACCTGGGTGTTGGGATAGATATCGCCACAGCGAAACACTGTGCCGGCGTTATTGGGTAAGTTCCCGCAGCCACCGCAATTATCCACAGAGGTCAGGTCCGTTTCACAACCAAGGGCACCGGTGCAGTCGCCCCAACCCTCGATGCATTGTCCAAATCCACACACTCGATTATCGCAGGTTGGATTGGCGTGCAGGACATCGACGCCGGCGCATACAAAGGCGGGGTTTGGGGTTCCGCTTACCGTCGTGCCACCGCAACCTCCACAATTGGAAGGGTCGGTAGCAATCCCAGTTTCACACCCGTTCGCAAAGATACCGTCGCAATCCAGAAGCGTTGGTGATGGGCACATTCCGATGACACATCCACCGTTTGAACAGATATTATTGGCGCCGCAGACAAACGCTGAACCGCAACCGCCGCAGTTATTGGCATCGTCCAGCGTGTTGGTTTCACATCCGACGGTCAGCGGATCGCAATCCGATGTTCCCACTGCACAGTCGCTAACCTGGCCCACCAAGGGCACCTCTATTTCAAAGGTTTCGCCAGAGGATACGTCAACTTGGGCGGTCACTGATTCGGCGGGAATCGGGCTGTTGGGAGGATCGCCCGTGAACCGAACACGGATAAACACATAACCGTCGGTCGAGATATTGAAGGGTTCCTGAATCGTCGTGACCGCTCCGTCGTTGGCCAGACGAAAGAACTCCAACTCAAAAAGTTCGTTTCTTTGAGTCGTGACCTGAACTTGTTGGACGTTTAGGTTCACCCGGCCGGTGTTGTCGATCCGGATCAGGCGCGCGACGGACTGGCCGGCGGCGACGTCTCCAAAATCGATAACTTCGTCTGAATTCGGGCAGGGGCCTCGCGTTGCGGACGAAGCGCCCAACAGACAAAGCTTATAGTCGGGCACGAACTCAAGGTCGCTCGACTGATCCGAGGTCCCAACGTCGGGCGTGGTCACCTCGCCAGTATCGTTCTGATTTCCGACGTTGGTAGACGTGTTGTCCGAGCCACACGCGGTGAGCGCGACAACCAAGAACAACGCAGCACGGGAAGTGTTGAGCATGAAACGACCTTCGGATATGTGTCCCTTCATTGTGTCGTTTGTACGGTGAGTGTCAAATCCGCGAGGCTTCCCGCGTGAATTACATGCCCGGCGACCGGTCGCCAAGCTCCACCATCGCCTGTGTACCCTCAGGTTTTTGGCAATTCGGTGACCAGCGCGTCAAATGTGGCGCGAGTCGGCGGAATGCTCAGGCTGTTGCCGATGTATTTCCATGCCTTTTTGAGTGAGACCGAATCCGGGATAACGAATTCGGGTCGGAAATGCATGAAGTTCAAAAGTTCACGTGCAGAAAACCTGCGTAAAACGCCGTTTTGACGCAGGTACGAGCCCGAATAAACCCACGATTTGCCGTAGGCCGAAGTAAAACACGAGGTCACTGCATCAGGGTCGTCGGCATCAACGATCAAAAACGCCTTTCCATATTTTTGGAAATCTTGGTCCTTAACCACCAGCCGAGGGTCGTAATCGGTTTCCAGATAGGCCTGAAATGGGCGTCCTATTTGTTTGGTTTTAAACACCGGCACGGCGTCTTTGCGCGCCGCCATATAATAACGCGGGCGTTTATTGGGGACACCAAATTGGGTCGGACACAGGATTTCTTCGGTGACTTCGTACTGACCACGTTCCAAAACGCCAAGCAGCCGACGATGGGCGTCGCTGCCTTTGAATCCCTCGACATTTTCCATGCCGATAGCCCTGGGTCCGACTTGAGTGACAAACTCAAGGACTTTCTCAAAGCTTGCCGAGCGCGGGTCGCTCAAATCCAACTGGTGGCCACGAATGGTGTGGGGCTGGCATGGCGGTGACATCCACCAGATGTCTGCATCGAGCTTGGCCATCATGTCTGCATGCGCGGACTGCAAGTTCATCTGCCGCGCATTATGCTTGAAATTGGCTTTGTAGATCTCAAGCACGTGTGACGAGGCATCGGCAGCCAGAACGACCTCGGCATCGTCGCCCGCGGACTCCGCAAATCCACCCATTCCGCAGAAAAGCTCGACAACGCGAGGTCTCACGGTCGCTCCATGACCTTAACGTAGCCCTTCGAGACGTCTTCACCATCGCCTTTTGTCACGGTCGCTCCAAGTTCTACGACGGTGCTCGGAGGCAGACGTTTCATGGCTTGGGTATTGTAGCTGACGCGAGATTCCGGAGACACAATCGGATAGCGGCCCTTGGTGCCGCAGACCAAATAGCGCAGTCGACCCTTCGAGTGCAGTGGCTCGCTGACCACTCGCGCCATATCCGACGCGCCCTCCGGCAATTCAACGGCCTTCGCACTGCGGGATACCACCAAGTACGACATGGTGATTCGAGTACGGTCGAGGTTCGACGCTTCGGCCAGTCGGGTGACCCAGTGCGGTGGAGCCCAGACCAGGCTTGTATGGCACCAATCGTTGTCCCTGAGTGCGGGGCAGGCCCCCTGAAAAATACACGGGGCTTGGATATGCATGCCGTCAAGGACCAGCGCGTCACGAATCCTCAGGAGGTCATGTCCCAAGACCTTCAACGCTGGTTCAACAATGATAAGTCGCCCATCTGGCGTGAGGTGTTCCATCCAAGACTTCACGGTCTCAAGCAAGAGCGTCGCCCGATCTTCATCGGCGCCGTAAAGCTCGTTGAGCACATGGACTCCCAAGATCGTGTCGTACTTTTTGGCGGGCGCGTAGTCCTCGGCGTTGGTCTGAATCGTCTCGACCGGTTCGCCCTTGAACAGCGCTTGGCAAAACCCTAGCGCGTCACCGGCGTGGTCAAGAATCGTGACCGACGTCGCCCCGGCATCAAGTGCTGCTGCGGCCGAAGCCCCGGTACCGCCCCCGATATCAAGAACTCTACCTAGCTTTCCGCCTGCGATAGCGATGACCTCTTCAGTCTGCAGATACGACACCGGCCAATACATGGCGACGTACGCCGCCCTCAGTTCTTGGTCGTCCAGATATGGGCGCCCCGCGAGAGCCCGTTCTCGGGTCAGGCCGAGCGACAACCTCATCACGGCATCGGGCAACCAAGCGCCGGGTTTTTCATGGGCAATTGCCCCCAAACCAGCGACATCAGTCGCCATCTTCAATCGTTCATTTAACTTCATGTTAACAACCGGTATTCGCGCATTTTGCGCCAAAGTGTAGCGCGAGAGATTCCAAGGAGTTCAGCAGCGTCAGCCTTGCGACCATCGGCCTGAGCCAGCGCATCCAGAATGCGGTCACGCTCGGCCACATCAATATTATTTCCATGACCTGCAGGCGGAGCTTCGCCCCTCAATTCAGGCGTCAATTCTTCGATTTTGAGGCACGGGCCATCGCCCACCGCAAACGCATATTCCACGACGTTTCTTAGCTCGCGTACATTGCCCGGCCAATCGTATCCCAACATCGCGTCGCGGGCGTCGGCCGTGATGCCGTGCAAAGTTCGGAAACCTTGAACGTTGAACTCGTCGATGAAGTGCCACAGCAAAGCCTCGATATCGCCTTTGCGGTCCGCCAGCCTCGGGATGAACAAGGGGACGACTCGAATTCGGTACATCAAGTCTTCGCGAAAACGCCGCCCCTGAACGGCCTCACGAATCGATTGGTGCGTGGCCGACAAGATTCGAACATCGACCTGAATGGGATCGCTTCCCCCCAGCGGAATGAAGGATTTCTCCTGCAATACGCGCAACAGCTGAGCCTGGATATCCAAGGGGATCTCCGCGACCTCGTCCAAAAAAATTGTTCCTCCGTCTGCCAGCTCAAACAGGCCTTTTCGGTCTCGAACAGCGCCGGTAAAAGAGCCTTTTACGTGACCAAAAAGTTCGGAAGCTAAGAGCTCACCGGTGAGCGTTGCACAGTTGATCGCCCTGAAAGCTTTGTCTCTCCTGGGGCTTAGGTCATGCAGCGCTCGCGCGATATGTTCTTTTCCTGTGCCGGTCTCACCGCGGATCAACACCGACGCGTCGGTGCGGGCCACTTTGCGGACCAGCTCGAAAAGCGCGTGCATTTCGGGCGAGCGCGTGATCAAACCGTGAAAATCAGTGGGTGGCGTCGGGGGGCGTTTAACAGTTCGAGCCATGGACCGCCTTGTAGTCGAGCAATCAGTGGGGCAGATTATCCGCCAGAGGAGACCGTCATGCAATTTTGGTCAGCACTTGAAGCCTACATCGAGCGC
>JBBKVQ010000479.1:0-3631 GCA_037968515.1 Bradymonadaceae bacterium | reverse complement strand
ATGGTTGCCTTTGGCAACAGCTTCTGGAAGCATATTCGACCTCTTTGCACTGAGGCGCATGCCATGTCGTTCAATCCGGCAAACCCGCTCATCGTACAATCTGACCGAACCATCCTTCTGGAAACCGCGAATTCGCGGTTCGAAGAAGCACGCGACCGACTTTCGTTGTTCGCAGAGCTGATGAAATCGCCAGAACATGTACATACTTACCGTGTTTCACCGCTTTCCTTATGGAACGCCGCAGCATTGGGTCATACACCATCCGAGATTAAATCTTGGCTGGAAGACCTGACGAAGTACCCACTGCCTTCCAACCTTTTGGTCGACATCGACGACTTTATGGCGCGTTACGGGCGAATTCGCCTCGTCCGTGACGGTGAACGCCTGTTCCTCGAGAGTACCGACTATACTCTTCTTCACGAAATTTCCCGACAGAAGTTGGTGATTCCTCACATCTTGGGTGAACCCTACAACGGCCGCATCGAAGCCAAAGTACAAGAACGCGGATTGCTCAAACACGCGATGATCCGTGTTGGCTTCCCTGTGGAAGACCTCGCGGGCTACTCAGTGGGCGACCCGCTCGAACTTGGTATTCGTAACCCAACTTTGGAAAACCAAGAGTTTGGACTGCGCGATTATCAAAACGAAGCTGTCGGGGCATTCTGGGCCGGCGGAACCGAACGAGGGGGCAGCGGAACCGTTGTCCTACCATGCGGTGCGGGTAAAACCATCGTCGGTATTGGCGCGATGGTAGCTGCTCAAACGCATACACTTATCCTGACGACCAATGTCACGGCGCTTAGGCAGTGGCGCGACGAAATTTTGGACAAAACCGACCTTGATCCCGATCAGGTGGGCGAATATTCGGGCGATCGCAAAGAAATCAAACCGGTCACGATCACGACCTACCAGATTTTGACGTACCGCAAGACCAAGACCTCGCCGTTCAAACACTTCAGCATCTTCGACGACAACAACTGGGGACTCATCATCTATGACGAAGTCCACTTGCTGCCAGCTCCAGTGTTCCGCGCTGTGGCCAATCTGCAGAGCAAACGTCGTCTTGGACTGACGGCAACCCTCGTACGCGAGGACGGTAAAGAAGAAGAAGTCTTCTCGCTGATCGGACCCAAAAAGTACGATGTGCCGTGGCGCGTCCTCGAAAAACGCGGGTTCATTGCGACGGCAACATGCACCGAGGTGCGAGTTTCGTTCATCGACGAAGACCTGCGCCTCGAATACGCGATCGCTGACGCCCGAAATAAATTTCGTATCGCCGCGACCAATATCAAGAAGCTCGACATCCTCGAAACGCTGCTTGAACGCCACAAGAACGACCAAGTTCTGGTGATCGGCCAGTATCTGGAACAACTGGCTCAGATTGCGGAACGCCTTCAGGCGCCCGTGATCACGGGTCAGACGCCTCAAGGTCAGCGCGATGTGCTCTATGAGGCATTTCGTAAACGCGAAATTCCGGTGCTCGTGGTGTCGAAGGTGGCCAACTTTGCGGTCGACTTGCCCGATGCAAACGTCGCCATCCAGGTCAGCGGAACCTTTGGGTCTCGACAAGAGGAAGCCCAACGTCTGGGCCGAATTCTGCGACCCAAGAAGGACAGCAACGTCGCATCGTTCTACTCTGTGGTAACTCGGGACACCGCGGAACAAGAGTTGGCGAGCAAACGACAGCTATTCTTGACCGAACAAGGTTACCGATACTTGATCGAAACCTTTGAAAACTGACGCGGCCTTGAAAATCACGGCCCGTCTGGCATCATGTTCCCTGCGTCGTCCTCCCGGTTTGTAACAAGGCGCCCGTATGTCTATCGACGCCACACCGACAAGCGAAAATCTTGAGTCACCCCCGCTTGTGCTCGCGCCCGGCGTGGTGCTGTGCGGGCGTTTCCGTTTGGACCGCGTCATTGCGTCCGGTGGCTACGGTGACGTGTGGAGTGCGTTCGATCTCGACAACGATGATCGGCGCGTCGCGACCAAGATCTTGAGAAACGACGCGGGGAACAACGATCCAAGCGCCATCGCTAGAATGCGCATGGAGGCAGAAATATTGGAGAAGCTTCGGCATCCCAATATCGTTCAGGTCTTCGGCTTTTTCGAGAGCCCCTACGGCCACTTTATTGCGATGGAGCTTCTGGATGGGATGGCGATCGATCAGGCCATTCAAACCGATGGACCGGCCACCCACGAACGTGTGCTCGTATGCACGCGGCAGATTCTTTCGGCACTCGAGGCCGCTCACGAACAGGACGTCTTACACCGGGATATCAAGCCCGAAAACATCCTGCTGACGCGTTCTCCAGGCGGACTCGAGGTCGCGAAACTTTTGGATTTCGGCATCGCAAAAGCCCGAAAAGTCGACGACGAAAGTGGCGCCACGCTGGTTCAAACCCGTGCGGGCGGTTTCATGGGAACCCCGCGTTATGTGGCGCCAGAACAAGCCGTCGGCGATCCGATCGGCCCTCCATCGGACCTTTTTGCCCTCGGCTTGGTTGTGGCCGAATGGCTCACCGGGCGAGTTCGACTTGATGGCGAACGCCACGCTGATGTGATGCAAAAACTGCTCGACGGATCGCCGATCGACGTCACAGATTGCCCACCTCGTTGGCAAGATTGGCTGCAAAACTGCATGTACAAGATGCCCGATCGCCGCTTCCAGACTGCACGCGACGCGGTGAACGCCTTGGAAGATCTGGTGGTCAACTTCAAACCAACCCCAAAATTCGAAGAGAGTCGTTTCACACCGCCCCCCACCCGAACCGACTTCATGGCCCGATCTGGCCCCCTGGAATTGGATCTGGATCGAGTCAGGCAAACCGGTCATCCCCACGCGCCGCTCTTGGCTTCAAACCCAGGACCCGGCGCTGCGCCGTCCTATAAACCCACACCCGTCCCACAAATGAGCGCAGCCGCTTCTCGACGCGAGAATGTTTCGCCCGCCCTTCCGACCCGAGAACGACTCACCTGGATCGACTACGCCTGGGCGTGGGCAATTTTCATGTTTATTGGCGTGCTCGCCATCATGGCCCTGACTTGGGCTCTAAAACACATTTGAAGGCACACCGGTGCGCATCGTAATTCTATCCAGAGGCCGTACCCTCTACAGTACGCAACGAATTGCCGAAGCTGGTCGAAAACGAAAACACGACGTTCGTGTCGTCGATCCGTACCGTTGTACGTTCGGCATCATCGACGATCGGCTCGTGCTGCATTGTGACGGACTGCCGCTCGACACCACAGATGTCGTGATTCCAAGGGTGGGCGCGTCCTCGATGTCGCAAGGGATTCCCGTACTCAGGCACTTCGAGCTTCTGAAAGTTCCTACCCTGAACTCCTCGGAAAGCATCGGGCTAAGCCGCGACAAACTCGCGAGCCACCAGGTTCTGGCAGCCCACGGGGTTGCCGTGCCCAACACGCTCAGCGTCCGCGACGTCGCCCAATTGCCGAGCGCCCTCGCCCAAATTGGGACGCCCACGGTCATTAAATTGCACACGGGAACGCAGGGCAACGGCGTGATGGTGGCAGACACCGAAACCTCCGCCGCGGCGATGGTTCATACCCTTTGGGGGCTGAATCAAGAGGTGATGCTTCAGGCGTTCGTTGACGCGAACAACAAGGA
>JBBKVQ010000478.1:0-6868 GCA_037968515.1 Bradymonadaceae bacterium | reverse complement strand
TCTCTGCGGTTACGCGGACCTTGCTTTCTCCCTTATCAGGACAGCCGTCGTCGTCGTCTTTGCCGTTGATGGTCTCAGGCTCGTTCGGGCACTTGTCGTCAACGTCGAGGAAACCGTCTTGGTCGTTGTCGATATCAGGACAGCCGTCTTCGTCTTCGAATCCATCGATGTCTTCAGGCTCGTTCGGGCATTCGTCGTTGTTGTCCATCAAGCCGTCGCCATCGGTATCACCCCAAGGGCAACCGGCGTTTTCCACTGGGCCAGCCACAAGCGGGCACTTATCGTCCACGTCGAGCACGGTGTCAGCATCGTTGTCGGGATCAGGGCAACCGTTCTCGTCTTCGAATGTGTCAACATCTTCTGGTTGGTCAGGACAAGAGTCGTCAACGTCGAGGATCAGGTCTCCGTCGTTGTCGAAATCAGGACAGCCGTCCAGATCTTCCCAGCCGTCTTTGTCTTCAGGCTCGGTCGGGCACTGGTCGTCGGGATCGAAGATTCCGTCGCCGTCGGTGTCGTCTGGGCCAACCGGCGACCAAGTAAGTCCCGCGAATACGCGGAAATCTGGCGAACCGACACTGTCGGTCAAGCCCGCACCACCGCCCACCTGGGCCAACAAATTAGCTGGGAGTTCAAAACGAAGGCCACCCAGCGCCTCCATCGGGCGTCCCTTGGAATTATCGACGAGGTCCCCGGTGGTCACGTTGCGACCATCTGGCATCGCGACGCTGCCAAAGATATCCGCCATCAAAGCGATGCTAGGCGAGCCCAGAGGCACGACCAGTCCAGCGCCCCATTTGACCGAGTTGCCGCTCACGAAGTTGCGTGCGACGCGCTCAGGACGAAGCTGATAGCCGACATTGGTCACGACTTGGAAGCCGCTCTCGTGTTTGTAATCAATCGCCAATCTAGGTTCCGCACGAACTGCGCCGTCCGAGTTGAAACTCGAATCGTCGCCAGTCGGCAGGTAGACAGGGACCGAGAGACTTGCGCCCACTCCGCCGAGCCATTCGCGGTCAAGCAGTCGAACTTTTGGAACGATTCGAAGGTCACCTAACGCGAATGAACTAATTCCGTCGGCCAAATCGTATTGTGGAGACGCATCACCAGTTTGGTACAGAGCCACCGGAAGGATGAATCCGAGTTCCATCCAATCGAAGAGACCCAAGGCCGCCGAAAACTCGCCTTTGAGCTGGTCGTCGACGAGCCGAGCCACCGGCTCACCGTTCAACGTGACCTGAATCGGATCATCGACGAAATGCAGAAAGAGCCCCGCCGATGGAGTCATATGCTTCAGGACGTCGCCGGTGGCGAGGTTGAGAACGCTCGTTCGTTGCGAAGGCAAAGGTTCGAACTGTTCAACCTGAAATGACGTGCTCGCGTCTTGGGCAAAAGCGCTTGAACTCATCGCCCCAATTAGGGCAGCAGTAATTATCGTTCCGTGCAGTCTCATTTAAACTCCAGTGACAAATCCGATTCATTGTTCGATTAGGTTGTCTTACAATCCCTGTAAATCAATTTTGCGCCTGATGATATGACATTTTTACGCAATTTTGCCGTTCGTTGCCCCCGAACAGGTTGAATACGGCGCCGAAAGCTTCTAAGTAACTCGAGATCCGCTCACACCGAGGCCCTTGTGACTGTACGAACTCGAATCGCTCCTTCTCCAACAGGCGACCCCCACGTCGGGACCGCCTACATCGCACTTTTCAACTACTGCTTCGCCAAGAAACACGGTGGTGAATTCTTGCTGAGAATCGAGGATACCGATCAAGTTCGAAGCACACGCGAATCCGAAACTCAGATATTGGATGCCCTGAATTGGCTCGGTATTACGTGGGATGAGGGCCCCGATGTCGGCGGACCACACGGGCCATACCGTCAGAGCGAGCGATCGGAGATCTACGCCGAACACGCCGAAAAACTCCTTGAAACAGGTCATGGTTTTCGTTGCTTTTGCACCTCCGAGCGCCTGGCTGCGTTGCGTGCCGAACAACGCGAGTCCAACGGCTTTCATGGCTACGATGGTCACTGCATAGGAATCCCTGCCGACGAAGCTGCAGCACGTGCGGCTAAGGGCGAATCCCATGTGATTCGCATGGTCGTCCCGCGCGAGGGAACCTGCATTGTCAAAGACTACTTCCGAGGCGATATCGAATTTGATTGGGCCACAGTCGACATGCAAGTTTTGGTCAAATCCGATGGCCTGCCAACCTATCATTTGGCCAATGTCGTCGACGACCACTTGATGGAAATCACCCACGTGATGCGTGGGGAAGAGTGGATTTCTTCGGCACCAAAACACGTGCTCTTGTACGAGTATTTTGGTTGGGAAGCCCCTCAGTTCATGCACCTTCCACTCTTGCGTAACCCCGACAAAAGCAAGCTCTCGAAACGCAAGAACCCTACGAGTATTATGTACTATAACCGGCTCGGATTCTTGCCGGAGGCCCTCGTCAATTACCTGGGGATGATGGCTTGGACCATGCCCGACGCCGAAGAGAAGTTTACGCTGACCGACATGGTCGAGCATTTCGATATCGACCGCGTATCGCTTGGGGGACCGGTCTTCGACACCACAAAGCTCAGCTGGTTGAACGGTCGCTATATTCGTGAAGACCACGACGTCGCCCAACTTGCCGAACGAGTGAAGACTTGGGCTTTAAACCCGGAATATGGACTTCCGATTCTTGAAATGGCGCAAAAACGCGTCGAAACGTTGAGCGAGTTGGCACCTTTGGTGGCGCATTTTTTCTCGGGGATCATGCCCTTGGACCTCGCTACTCTCACCGCGGGGCGTGAGCCCGATGAGTTGTTGCGAGTCTTGCAATTGACCCTTTGGCGCCTCGAAGCCCAGCGTGTCTGGACGACCGACGATTTGCATGAAGTAATGAAGGATATCTCGGAGAGGCTCGCGATGAAACTGCGCGATTTCTTGAAGCCTTTTTTCCTGATTATTTCTGGAAGCACCGTTTCAACTCCGCTCTTTGACTCGATGGCGGTGCTTGGCCCCGATGTGACACGAGCACGAATTCGTTCAGCGATCGACCTTCTGGGCGGCGCAGGAAAGAAGAAGCTCAAGTCCTTAGAGAAAGAATATGCGGCGTTGTTTGCCTCCGACGAAAGCAGTGAAGAATGAAGTATTTTTTCATCGCATTTTTGTTGGCTGGCTGCGGGACTTCAACGAACAGCGAGGTTCGAACCATGACGCTTGAAAACGAAACCGCCCCTGCGCAAATCCTACGGGAGAACCCAGATTGGAAAGCCGCCTACGAGGCGGTGGTCTTGAACGATGCGGCCCTGCAAGAGCTTAAAGGAGTTCAGCCCGCCCAAGTGGATGTCTATTTGGGTGTGTGGTGCGGTGACAGTCGTCGGGAAGTCGTCAGGCATTTCCGGTTGAACGACACGGGAAAGATGCCCTTCACCACCAACTACATTTCTTTGGGTCGAGACTTCGGGACGGCAACCGACGTCAAGCTCGAAGCTGTGCCCACCTTTGTGGTGACTCGCGAGGGGAAAGAGCTTGGTCGTATCATTGAGACCTCACCCACGACTCTCGAACAAGACCTCGCAGACCTTCTTTCTGGCCGCACCAGCGGTCGAATCACCGCCTCACGCTAAAAAAAAATGCCGACCCTTTTGGGATCGGCATCGTTGAGTCCAACAGGCATGAGCCCCTTTTTTGCTTAAGGTGCTGGCAGGATTTCTTCTGTCGCAACAGCTGCAGCTGTGATCTCGGCTTGCGTGAAGAGTAAAGCGACGGGCTCGTTCTTCAACCAACCATCCAACAAGTTGTCGTAATAGTCGCTGTCGCGGAAATGCTGCGTTCCACCCGGGAACGAGATTTTCGAGACAAGGCCGTTGGCGGTGTTTTCCACCACCAGCCGCATCGATGGGCCAGCGCCGAAGCTGTAGTTATCATCGGTGGGGTTACGCGGGTTGGCCACGTTAACGGTCCACTGTCCACCTGGCGCTGCATACGGTCCGTTATTGTACGCCGGTGTCACAGCACTGATGAGATCAGCGGTGAGGGTCAGCGTATGCAGTCGACCCCACAGCCACGCGTCAGTGTTGGTGGTGTAAGCAGTCTTCAGCTTCATACCTGTCCGTGTGATCGCATCCAAAACAATCGTGAATTTGTCCTCTGAGATCTCCACAGTCGTGACGTCATCCCAATAAGGTACTTGGAGCGAAAGCAGTTCTGGATTCGTAAATGCAAGGTAGGTTGCGCTGTACATCGAACGGGTCGAGGCTCCGGAGCCTGCAACGTCATCCGCAAAAAGACCGCTGGTCAACTCGTCCAAAAGCGCGTGGAAAACCGTACAGCCAAGAGCTTCGGCGACTTCATTTGCGTCCGCGCTTGCAGGGCCGGTTGGCGAGTTGGTTGAAAGCCCCGTGGGGCAGGTGTAACTCCAGGCCTCCAGCGCATCGACAACGCGTTGTTGATCGGCGTCAAGCACGCCGTCGAACAACGAAAGTTGCTCAAGCACGCCCGGAACAATTCCCGCAGCGGCAAGCACATAATTGTCGCCCTGAATGTCGACCATCTGCTGCGGCGAAACTGGCGCGGTGCCAAGAAGGTCCAGAATTCGCTGGTGGCGGTATCCCTTGGCCGGGAACGACTGCAGCATATTATAGCCGTCGTTGGTCGGGTCTCCGTCAGTCAAAGCGCCCGACATGTCTTGATTGGCCGTCGCGATGAAGCTGTTTGGTGGGTTCACCAGTTGTGGCAGATCGGCGTAGTCCATGAATCCTTCCCATTCATACCCGCCCGTTCCCGGCAGAGGCATCCAAGGAGGTGTTTCAAGGCTTGCCCATGGACGAATCGGCACGCGTGAGTATGGGAACCAACCGATATTATCCTGATCGTCGATGACGACGAAGTTCTGGTTCACAGTCGTCGCGTTTTCCAAAGCCGTTTTGGCTTCAGCCACTGATCCGGCTCGCGCGAGTCCGAAAAACGCGTCGAAGTCCGTGTCGACCTGGTGGCCGGTCCATTTCATCGAGACAGCACGATTATTTGCCGGATCCCACTCGATGATTGGGCCGTGATGCGGAACGATCCGGATCGTCTCGGTCACAGGGTTGGAGTTCGCAACTTGGAAGGTGTGTTGAACCTCGACGATATCGACCATGGCGCCGTTGAAGTTGACCTTCTTGCCCGTGGCATCGAGTTCTTCGACGTAAACGTCGGCAAGGTCGTAGAAAACGACAGTGGCACCCCAAGCAATATTTTCGTTGCGGCCAAGAAGAATCGAAGGCAGGCCGGCAAAAGAAACGCCAGCTGCGTGCAAGTCGCCCGTTCCGCTGGTTTTGGAGTCAAGCGACACCAAATACCAAAGCGCCGGGTTGGTCAGCCCAAGGTGAGGGTCGTTGGCAAGGAAGGCCTTACCAGTCGTGGACATTTCTGGTCCCACAACCCAGTTGTTCGAACCGAAACCGCTCTCGGTACGCCACAATTCAGCTGGAGCCTGATTTTCTCGTGCTTTAGCCAACACACCTTGATCGCGCCGAATTCGATTCACAGCAGCATCAAGTTTGGTGCGGTCCGGGAAGCGATTAAGCTGCGGCGGGTACTGACTGCCAGCGGCGATCATCGTCGAAGAACCGGTCGCTGAAATCTGACCAAGCAAGGCAAACAAGTCCTGCCCGTTGACGGTTTCGGCAAACGCGGCCTGTGACAACTCGGTGCCAGATGAGTTCGAAAGGTCGTCCATCAAAACGAGTGCGCATGCGGCCGAATCCTGAGGCTCCCAATCTGGAATCGTTCCAGTCGAAAAAAGCGGAAACGAGTACTCGTCAGAAAGCGTGGCGCCGTTTTCTCCGTTTCGCAGATCGGCCAGCCACGCATTTACGCCCACCGAGTAAGCATCAAGGTAGGACTTCGCACTTGGCGACAGTCCATCATAAAACTTCTCTTCCAAGTATTGACCGTCGGGCGCCATGAACTTGGTTCGGAACGCACGGTCAGTCGCCAAGGCGAGGCTGCCTGCGAGGCCGGAGATCCGTCCGCGACCAAGTCGACGACGCACGTCCATCTGCGAGAATCGGTCACGGGCATGGGCGTAGCCCTGTGCCGCAATACAATCCGCGTCAACTGCGCACGAAATATGCGTCATTCCCGTAGCGTCGGTAGAAATCGACACGGGGCCCGTGAGGCCAGGAATCTCCAACCGAGCGTTATTGGTTGTGTTGTTCGTCGTGTTGTTCGTCGCGTTGTTCGTCGCGTTGTTCGTTGAGTTATTGGTTGTGTTGTTCGTCGCGTTGTTTGTCGCGTTATTGGTATTATTGTTGGATGACGACGTGTTGTCGTCTCCACAAGCACCAACGAGGGCGGCTGCAACCAGCCAAGGAGCAAGTCGTTGAATCATTTTAGAAACTCCTAGTTTCAAACTTTAGTGTGAACATGCAGCACTTCTAGACGAATCCCAGATCAGGAGCAAGGCCATGACTTGCGCTTGGGCCCAGAATGATTAGGTTGGTGCCGTCCTAACGTTTTAAGGAGATTCCCATGGCTGACGTTCGCCCTTTCCGTGCCATCCGCTACCGTACTGACGCGTTTAATGCGCCGCTTGAGGCCGTCGTCGCACCGCCTTACGACGTGATCGACGACGCCGAGCAAAGCGCCCTGTATGCGCGGCACCCAAAGAACGTCGTGCGTCTCGATCTTAACGAGATTAAGCCCACCGACGATGCTGAAAACAACCGCTACACGCGCGCCCGACGCCATCTGATGGATTGGCTCGCAGAGGGCGTGCTCGGAATCGACGAAAAACCTGCCATCTACGCGCATACCCAGACGTTTGTGGACGAATCCGGGCGCGAAATTACCCGTCGTGGATTCTTGGCTCGTATTCGACTCGCCGAATAC
>JBBKVQ010000477.1:0-4809 GCA_037968515.1 Bradymonadaceae bacterium | reverse complement strand
AATGCTGCCGGAACGCTAAATCTTGGGCACCTTGACACGACCCAAACGGCTTGGGTTATGGATCAGAACTACAGCATCTACGGCTCGCCGATCCTCATCATTCCGCCGGGCACCGTCTTTACCGCGACTTCCAGAAACTGGTTCGATTTCCGCGACAACACGGTCGTGAACATCAACGGGGCGACCTTCAACAACGTCCGGGTTTCTTTCCCGAATCAATCGTCTGGAACGGTTCAAGGTTCAACCTTCACCTCCGATCGGAACGACTATAGTCCTCATATTCGGGTGGCAGGCACCGGGAACCCCAGCTTTGATAACAACGTCTTCACCGCGACCGGCGCTGCGATCGGAGTGTCGGATGGATTTGTCCTGACTGGATCAAGCCCATCGATCACAAATAGTGACTTCGAACATCTGCGTCGCGCCATCTGGCTCGAGAGTGGCGCGGCGCCGACACTCTTAAACAACACGTTCACCAATAACGTCGCAGATTCGTATCCCTGACCGGGCATCTTTGACTTGGCCGGCTCTTAAGCCCTTAATGGAAGCATCTGCTTCCATTTTTTTGGCGTGATTTAGCGAGTCACCATCGCTTACCCTAACCTCGAGGACTTGAGGCGATCACAGCAGTAGGCCTCGACAAAGAATTTGATTTCACTTGGTTTTTAGCTCTTACTGGAAGCATCTGCTTCCGTTTTTTTGAAGGTTCCCCAATGAAAATCTCTGCTGTGATGATGGTTATTCTGCTTAGTGTTGGCTGTGGTGGTGATGAAAAAAAGAGCACCACCAACCCTAATAATGTGTCCAATAACACCACAAATAACTCGACGAATAATTCGACCAACAACTCGACGAATAACGGCACCAACACGATCGACCTCTCGGACTTCGACCAGACCTGTGAGTTCGACTCCAACTGCGTTCTGGTTAATCCAGAGCCTTGCGGTTGTTCGTGCGCGAACGACGCCATCAACACGAACGACGAAGACGCGTTCATCGACGCGGTGAATGCGATCAGTTGTGGCGATAATCAGCCCCTCTGCGACGTTTTCTGCGAAGAAATCCTGCCCTCGTGTTGGGAATCGACGTGTTACGCGCGTTCACCTCAGGTCGTGTCGGCCGATGACTACGACACCTCGTGCGAGACTGCTGACGACTGCATGTACATTGCGACCGGCGAGGTCTGTTCCGACTGTCAATGTCCCGCAACTGCTGTGAATCGCGCCGACTATGAAGCCAATCCGCCAACTCCGGCAGAATGCACACCCGGCCCATCAGTCTGCGATTGTGCGGCGCCCCCGGCGATTGGGTGCAACGCAGGCGTGTGTGGCTTCGCCGAATGATTGGTCCGCGTGGCTCCAGCCGCGCCTGTGATGGGTACGCGTGGCTCCAGCCGCGCCTGCGATGGGTACGCGTGGCTCCAGCCGCGCCTGCGATGGGTACGCGTGGCTCCAGCCGCGCCTGTGATGGCCTTTGGCCGTTGTCCGTTTTCAGTGGGTCAGCTTTCAGCGCGATGGCTGTGATGGGTACGCGTGGCTCCAGCCGCGCCTGCGATGGCCTTCGCCCGTTGTCCGTTTTAAGTGGGTCAGTTTTCAGCCCGAGCGTTGTGATTTGGTGCGCGTGGCTCCAGCCGCGCCATGTGATCGATACGCGTGGCTCGCATGTGTCTGAATAATCGCTGGAATCCCATGCAGGCCATAGGGCCTGCGCACCAATCACAGAATCAGCATCGCGACCTAGGGGGAGTTTGCTTTCGTCGTTGTTTTTAGCCATGATCTAGGGGTCTGTTTTCATGTTTGAGGGTCCCGAATGAAGTTTTTTGCACTGATAATGATTGGTTTACTTAATGTAGGCTGTAGCGATTCCCCAAAGTGCGAAACCCCAGTTTGTATGGGTGATTCGGCGAACAACTCCACCAATAACTCGACGAACGGCTCTAACAACGGCTCAACAAACAACTCAACGACTGGTGAGTGTTCATTTGACACAGATTGTGAGCTCGGAACGGTGTGTACTGACAAAACCTGCGTCACAACGGCTTGTGATTTTTGTACCGCCGACCAGGTCTGCCTCGTCACCGACATCGTGCCTACAGGCTCATGCTCAGCGCCCGAGTGCGCAACCAACGCGGAATGTGCGGACAGAGGCGGTGTGTGCACATTTGGCCTTTGTGGAGCGCCGACCACCGTTGATGTCTCTGAATTCGACCAGACTTGTGACAACGACACCGACTGTGCGCTCGTAAACCCTAGCCCCTGTGGATGTTCTTGCCCGGAAATAGGCATCAACACAAGCGCCGCAACCCTCTTTGATGTTGCAGTCGCCGCAATCACTTGCACCCAGCCAAGCCCCGTCTGTGCCCCATGCGAAGCCAAATTGCCGGCGTGCTGGGAATCCACATGTCGCGCCCGCTCACCACAAGTCGTTAAAGCGGAAGACTTTGATAACTCGTGCGTCACTGCGGCAGACTGCACCACCATCTGGGTCGGAGAAATCTGCGGTCCGTGCCAATGTCCATCCGAGGTCGTAAACCTCGCCGATTACGAAGCTAATCGGCCGACTTCTGCAGAATGTACTCCTGCTCCCGTGCAGTGCCTGTGCGCTCAACCGCCTGCACTTGCTTGCAAGAACGGTGTTTGCGACTTCGAACGATGATTTTCGAACCCACAAATCCCACCACGGCGACCCACTAAATCGTAACGAATGACGTGTGTCGGCCTGCGGTTTTTGCGATAGTGATGTCGCAGAATGTTTGCTTAATTTTAATGGTTTTTAAATGACTCGAATTTTTGGTTTTTTTCTGGTGGTGGTTTTGGTGGGTGCTTGCGGCGACGAGCCCAAGAAAAAAGGGGCAAACCCCGACAACCCAAACAACAACACATCCAATAATATCAATAACATCACCGATTCCGGCGTGGGTGATATGGGCAATGGCGACCCCGATCAGGATTTGCCTGATGAAGGTCTCCCAGACCTGCCTTCCGACGAAGATCCAGACAATGATGGCCGGCCAAATATCAACGATAATTGTCCATTGATCGCCAACCCCACCCAGACCGACTCTGACTTCGATGGCGTGGGCGATGCCTGTGACAACTGCGTGCCTATCGCCAACCGCAACCAGCGCGACGCAAACTCCAATGGCATCGGTGACGCGTGCGAAGAGCCGACGTACGACATCGCGCGGGATAGCGATAATGACGGCATCCCAGATGTGAACGATAAGTGCCCGCTGGCTGTAGGCAGTGCCGATCAAGACAACGACGGCATCCCGGACGTCTGTGATAACTGCCCAACGCTCGCCAATCCCTCCCAAAAAGACGCGAACGCCAACGCGATTGGCGACGCGTGCGACGCACAACCGTCAGGCATGGAATGCCCACGGTCGATTACATCGCTGGAACCCGCGCTACACCTGATTTTGGACGGTTCGGGCTCGATGCAGTCTTCGGTCTCTAACGATCCATTTGGGACTCCAAGGATCTCGATCCAGAAAACTGGATTTTCGACGATCTCAAACCGCTTGGCCGCCGAGTTTGTGGTCGGAGCCACCATCTTCGGCACTTCAAACGCAAGTGATTGCGCGGTTCCGACGTCAAGCGTGCTGCCGATGCAAAAACGGACAGCCGCAGAGATCGACGCGTTTGTGCCCATATCCGCAAATGGAGGCTCCCAGTCCGCGACCGCGCTTGCTGACGCACAGAACCGATTTGTTTCACCCAATGATCCGCTCATTTCGATGCGTGACCGTCACGTCTTGTTGATTGGCGACAGCGTCGCCAACGCCTGCACCCCACCCGATGATTCATCCGCTGCGATCACGCTGGCGCAAAACACCGGAGCCAAAGTTCACGTCATTGCGTTCAATAGCGGGGTCGGAACAGACAATCTTACTGCGAGTGTCGCTCAAGGCGGGACCTACGCTTTGGTGGGCAACCAATCCCAATTCAATTCTGCTTTAAATACTGCACTAGACAGCATGGGGTCTTGCTCACTCGCGCTTTCAGCCGCTCCAGAAGATCCAAACCTTCTTTGGGTTTCACGAAACGGCGTCGCGCTCGCTCGGTCGGCCTATACCTACAACCCACAAACTCAGGCCATCAAGCTAACGCCCGCAGCATGTTCACAAGGACTGCAGGGGCTCACACTCTATGCAGGCTGCGCTGCAGTTTGCACCGTCGCCGCCGAGATCTGCGACTACAAAGATAATGATTGCGACGGTCAGGTCGACGAAGACTGTGGCGTGTGCGGCAACGAAGTCTGCAATAACAAAGACGATGATTGTGACGGAGAAATCGACGAAGGCTGCTAGCCGAAGGTGCCGATCTCGTCAGGTGTTGCGAGTTCAAGGCCACCCGGAACCGGGGGCCCCTTTAGCCCGGCTACCTCGAGCATCGGCAGCACACGTCGCAAGTCCATGATCGTCCCTAATGTCAGTAAATCGCGGGGATCAATCCACCGAAAATCAATGCATTCTCGGGGACGAATTTGGACGGTTTGATTCAAGGAGTTCAGCGAGCAGCGAACGTAGTGAGAGGTCTCAAACCGCGCGATCGGTTGTTTGACTGAGACACGCAATCCGGTCTCCTCAAATGCCTCGCGCACCGCCGCAACTTCTGGCCACTCGTTCTTCCAGATCGTACCCCCAGGAGGGCACCACTGCCCACCACGACCGACATCGAATGAACGACGAACAAATAGGATCTTTTTGTCGTGTTCGATGATCGCCCACGCAGAACTCATGACTCTATCCTTGACGTTTCGCCCTGTTCACGCCGTACGATGACATTCAACGTGCCACGGTGCAAA
>JBBKVQ010000476.1:0-22372 GCA_037968515.1 Bradymonadaceae bacterium | reverse complement strand
ATGTCACAGTGCGGGAATCGTCTGGGGCTCGGGTCTCGTCGCCTCCGCTGATGGAACAAAAGACGTGGTTACCATCCAAGAAGGGTTGCGCTTCGTCCCCCACCAGTTCCATGTGATGGGCAGATTCCCCACAGACTTCGGGCTCGACCGCCAGATAAAGCATCGTGGCGCCCCATCCTGCTTCGACCCGTTTTGCCAGTTTGGATAAACGCCGAGATTTAACGCCACTAAGTCGCGCCAAATCCTGAGGCAACATATTCGCTACAACAGTCCCAGCGTGGATTGTTTGACGCCGTGACGAGACAACCCAGCCCGATGGATCAGCGTCCATTTTTGAAACTCTGTCTGCAAAAAACAGTTGGCCGCCATGAGCTTCGACAGCCCCCGCAAGCGCCCATGCCAGCTGCCCTACTCCGCCTTTAACGTGGCCGGTGCCACGGAAAAAGTAGTCCATCGTCGCCAAAGCAAACGGAGCTTCGGCTTCGGCGACGCCGGTTTGAATCGTGATTTGGCATACGGCGTCCAGATACGTCCGAAGGGGCTGATAATCGTTCAGCCCAAAACGACCAAGAACGCTCTCGAGCGTGCGCCCCACAATTGGCAGCAAGGCTGCATATCGCGGACTGCGGCCCACATGCGCCAGCACCTCGGTCAAACCAAAGGGTGGCAACATTGCGGGGTCATCGAAGAGCTCCCACATCACGTCAGCCAAATCCTTTTGATACTCAAAAAATCGAGTTAATTTTTCAACGGGGGCATCTGGCAAGGCGTTAAAGCGCTCTAAGAAGACCGCACGGTCACGCGGTATATCTAGGCTAAAACTCGGGGTGCGAAGTTCGACGATCGGGTCGAGCGGCTGAAACTCGACATCAAGGTTCAGCTCACGGACCCAGCCCTCAAACAGTTGCCCCTCGCCAAATCCAGAGAAAAGGGTCGCTCCGGATTCAAACTTGTGCCCACCTCGCGTGAAGGTACTTGCGCAGCCTCCGGGGTATTTCAGGGCTTCAAACAGCGCGACAGAGGCGCCTGCGCGGGCGAGCTCGAGCCCCGTGGCTAGACCACCAAAACCCGCCCCAATAACTGCAAAATCAAAATGCTGATGTGCCATAATCTCCTCGTCCCTGAAAAGATGCGAGGCGTTGCGTGATGGTGCAGGTTGCGGCCAAACGCGGCAGGACCTATTTTGCCGCGGTCTAATGCTTCGGAGTCGTCATGCAATACGTCCAACTCGGTAACTCAGGTCTCTCGGTTTCTCGCCTTTCATTTGGCACCATGTCGTTTGGCGATCAAGCTGATGAAACCGCTGCCGCACACATGTATAAGGCATGTCGAGACGTCGGAATCAACGTCTTTGATACGGCGGATATGTACAGCAAGGGTCTCTCGGAAGAGATTCTGGGTCGCCTGATTTCTGGGCACCGTGAAGAAGTCGTGATTGCCAGCAAGGCGTATTATCCGACCGGCACTGGCCCCAACGATAATGGTGCTTCTCGCGTCCACCTCACACGCGCCGTCGAACGAAGCCTAAAACGCTTGAATGTAGAGCGAATCGATATTCAGTACGTCCACCGCTTTGACGATAAAACACCGCTGGAAGAGACGTTTCGGACGCTGGATGACTTGGTTAGAGCCGGCAAGATTTCGTATATTGGCCTCAGCAATTTTTCGGCGTGGCAGGCTCAAAAAGCAGTCGACCTTTGCGAGAGCCGTGGCTGGACTAAACCAATTGTGATTCAGCCCATGTACAATCTGGTTAAACGTCAAGCCGAAGTCGAGATCTTGCCCATGGCACAATCGGAAGGCCTTGGAGTGATGCCCTACAGCCCACTTGGCGGCGGACTGCTTACCGGAAAGTACACGGCAACCAGTCGCCCCGACGCCGGCCGCCTTGTCGACAACAAGATGTACGCGCTTCGTTATAGCGGTGGCGATAACTACGAGGTCGCGGGGAATTTCACCGCTTACGCCGAACAGATCGGCGTTCATCCGGTCGCGCTTGCCGTACGATGGGTCGCAGAACACAAGGGCGTAACCTCGACTTTGTTGGGCGCGCGAAACGTCAAACAACTCACCCCAGCACTGACCGCGCTTGACCTGAAGCTGCCGGAAGACTGGTACGAGGATGTCTCGGCGCTATCCGCTGCGCCACCGAGCGCCACCGACCGAAACGAAGAGGGCTCAAACCTGCAGTTTGTGCGTTGAAATCACTTTGCGGCAAACGGCCGTAGCGACTAGTCTGCGGCCATGTGTGGCCCTGAACTTAAGGAGTATCTATGAAACACACCATCAAACATGACCTCGATATGGACCTCGCGAAAAAAGCCTGCGTGAAAGCATTTGAGGCCTATTCCGAAAAATTCGAAAAATATAATCCGACCGCCAATTGGAAAAACGACACCGAAGTCGATATCGGCTTCGAGGCAAAGGGCATGAAACTTGGCGGAACAGTGGGACTTCGTCCCAAAGAGATCGACGTCGAAATGAACGTTCCCTTCTTGTTCAAACCTTTCCAATCCAAAGCGATCGACTTGGTGAAAAGTGAGATCGAAAAATGGGTTGAAAAAGCCAAAAACGGCGAGCTCGACTGAGTGAGTGACGATACCGGAAAATGCCCAGGATGCGACCGTGAGGGCCTCACAGGCTTGAGTTGCGACGAAAAGGCATGCGCCAAACGCGGCTACCGGTTTATCCCTATCACCTACTGGAAACGTGCCCACGCGGAGGGGCGCCCAGACCCATTGATCGGCGAGTTGATTGGGGATTTTTTAGTCGTAGATATCGTGGGAAGTGGTGGCTTTGGACGTGTCTTCTTGGCGCTTCAAAGCCCGCTGTTCCGCTTGCGGGGTGCGTTAAAAGTCCTAGAATTTCCGACCGATAACGTGATGCTGGCCCAAGCACTGCTAGAAAAATTCCAGGGTGAAGCCGAGGCCTTGGCGGACCTTTCCCATCCGAATATCGTGCGCCTGATGAAATACGGGATGCATAATAATCGCCCGTATCTGGTTATGGAGCTTGTCGATGACGCCGAGACTTTGCGACAGGAAATCTATGACCGTGCCGTCCGACACAAGGGTTTCACACACGCACAGGTAAAGACTATTTTGCAGCAATTACTGCATGGTCTTCAGGCTGCACATGCGCGCAATATCATTCACCGCGACATCAAACCCGAAAACGTGATGCTGCAGCGAGTTGCAGGCAACCCGTTGCACGTTCGCATCCTTGATTTTGGCACGGCCAAATTTGTGGAGAATCGCGCGGATACAAAATGGCCGCTGGGTTCGCCAAGTTATATGGCCCCCGAACAGGTTCGCTTAAAAAACATCGGACCGTGGTCCGATCTATACGCCGTTGGCGTCATGTGCTTCGAACTTCTGACCGGAAAACGGCCGTTTCCTGGCGCCACAGAAAACGAAATTGTCGCAAGAAAGCTCGACGAGGGATTCGACCCTTTTGTATCGATTACTAATTTTAATTTCCCGATAGAACTCGTTGATTTTCTAAAAAAATCGATTGCTCGCGAGATTCCCGACCGCTTTCAGGATGCTGGGGAGTTTCTGGAGGCGATGGATGCAGCGTTTGCGCTGCTCGCGGAAAACCCCGGTATGACGGGCCATTCCGGTGCAGAGCTCACGGCTTTAATCGACAGCGGCGACATTTTATCGTCCGAAGTATTCGAAGCCGAGACGCGAGCCCACGAGTCTGAACCGCCAGCTCTTCCATCAGAATCGACGGAGAGTTCTGAATCGAAGAAATCCCGCACCATCGCTCCTCTTCTGGCTCTGACCTCCATCGTTGCAGTCGCGGCGACCGTGGTCTGGCTGGTCCAGAATGCAAGCCAAGACGATTCACCTAACGTAGATACCGCCATGAAGGTCGCGGAGGTCACGCGTAGTGAAGTCATGATCGCAGCCCCAATTGATGCGGGAACCGCTGTTTTGGCGGATGCCCAGACTGACCGAAGTGCACTGATGGATTTTGGACAAGATACGGCGGGGGATTCGGGCCTGGCCGCACCGCTTCCCGCGCTAATGATTTCGGTCGGGAAATACCATACCTGCGTCGTAACCCAAGGGCAGGTCCGCTGCTGGGGCGCAAATTTCGATGGCGAATTGGGCATCGGGAATCGAACCTCATTTGGCGACAAAAAAGCCGCCTCCGACGCGCCGTTCGTCAAGCTTGGTTTCGAAGCCCAATCAGTCGCCGCGGTCGGTGACCGAAACGCTTCATTTACCTGCGTCGTTTCTACTGAAGGAGCGCTGAAGTGTTTCGGAGCCAACACGTTTGGCCAGCTTGGACTTGGCCACACCGAATCGGTCACTGAAATCCCAGAAAATCAGCCGCCCATATCTCTTGGAGGAACCGTCAAACAGGTCGCTGCCGCCGCGTCGCAATATGCGTCTCACGCATGCGCACTCCTTGATGATTCGACTGTGCGTTGCTGGGGAAATAACCGCTACGGACAGCTCGGACTTGGCCATACAACGACAGTGGGCGACGACGAGTTGCCCTCGACCGTGCCTTCGGTAGTTCTATCGAGCGGTGCCAAGCGGATTTATGCCGGCAAGTACCATAACTGTGCAATTTTGGACGATGATTCTGTGACTTGCTGGGGTTGGAACGATAAGGGCCAACTTGGTCTTGGAAACCGCGTGTCCATTGGCGACGACGAATTGCCCACCACCGCCGGCATCATTCCAGATTTCAAAGCGAAAGCCCTAGCACTCGGAAAATTGCATAGTTGTGCACTACTCGACGACGGCAACGTCAAGTGCTGGGGATGGAACGGCAAGGGCCAACTTGGATACGGTTCCAAGGACGATTTAGGCGACAACGAACCAGTGGTTTCGATCCCCAATGTCGAATTAGGGGGCATCGCCGTTGGCCTTTCTGCTGGCGACAACCATACCTGCGCCCTGCTTGATACCGGCAAGGTTCGTTGCTGGGGCGAAAATAATTTTGGTCAGCTTGGCTATTCGCACACCCGTGATATCGGTGACGACGAAACACCAGCCACCGCGGGCGATGTGTATATTGGAGAGCCAGCGCTGGCCTTGTTTTCGGGGTCCTACCATAATTGCGTGCTGCTTTCGGACGAACGCATTCGCTGTTGGGGTCTAAATAAATTTGGCCAGCTGGGTTACGGAAACACAAACGATATTGGCGATAATGAAACCCCTGCTGGTGCAGGCGACGTGCCCTATTTGAAGGATCATAAAAAATGAATTTCGAGACGATCAAACTAGAAATCCGCGGCGCGGTCGCACACATCAAACTTAACCGTCCGAAGCAGCGAAACGCCGTCAATGAGACGCTCGCCAACGAGTTTCGACAGGCGCTGCAATCAGTGTCGGATAATAAATCAATTCGAGCAGTAGTGCTCTCGGGTGAAGGCGCAGCGTTTTGTGCAGGCGCCGATATTTCACAGTTTGGTAGCGAACTGACGGCCGACGAGGTCGAGAGCTATCTGCTTGAACGCTATAAACCAATTATTTCTTTAATTACTTCGATGGCTAAGCCTGTGATCGCCGCAATCAACGGCCCAGCCGCGGGTGCGGGAATGTCGATTGCCCTCGCATGCGATTTACGAGTGATGTCCGATGAGTCCGCGCTGTTTCCTGCCTTCATTAAAATTGGTCTGGTGCCAGATGCAGGCGGAACTTGGTTTTTGGCTCGTATTATCGGCTACTCGCGCGCCTTGGAGTTCGCGATTGATGGCCGTCCGATGTCGGCTGAACGATGTTTAGCACTGGGACTGGCCAACCGAGTGGTACGTCCTGACCACCTGATTTCCGAAGCCGAGAACTGGGCACGTGAACTTGCCGAAAAAGCCACCCTCGCCATCGCGCTAACCAAACAATCGTTTCACTACGCGTGCGAAAACGACCTGATGAAAACCTTCGACATGGAAGCAAAACTGCAAAAAGTGGCGATAGCGACAGAAGATCATCAGGCTGGCATTGATGCTTTCCGAACCCGAACAACGCCCGTATTCAAAGGGCAATAGGACAATTCATGGCGGATTTTTTTGATAATTTCTTGTCCGAAACGGATCGCATGATCCGGGATTCGGCCACCAAATTTGCGATCAAAGAAATTCGTCCCCACGCCGACAAGTGGGAGGAAGCCGGAGAATTCCCCCGAGAGCTTTACGATAAGGCTGCGCAGGCGGGACTTCTAGGTATCGGTTTCGCCGAAGAAGTCGGCGGCGTCGGCGGCGGTTCCATGGCGCAGGTCATGGCCATCGAAGGGATGATGCGGGGTGGCTCAACCGGAGTATCAGTGGGCTTGGGGTCATTGGGGATCGCGCTTCCGCCTATCGTGCAGAGCGAGAACCCTGACCTAATCGACCGATTTGTTCGGCCCAGCCTGTCGGGCAAAACGATTGCAGCTTTAGCGATCACCGAGCCTGGCACGGGCAGCGACGTGGCGGCCGTGACCACGAGAGCCGTCAAAAACGGCGATCACTACGTCGTGAATGGTTCTAAGCTCTACATCACCAGCGGCGTACGAGCCGACTTCTTGACGACATTGGTTCGCACAAGTGACGACCCACATGGCGGCCTAAGCTTCTTGGTGCTCGAAAAGTCGATGCCCGGTGTCACCGTTTCGCGCGCACTTCGGAAAACCGGTTGGTGGGCCAGTGACACGGCCGAGCTTGCGTTTGATGACGTTGTGGTTCCTATCCAAAACTTGGTGGGCGAAGAAGGCGGAGGTTTTTTTACCTTGATGCGTAACTTTCAGAATGAACGACTCGCTCTGGCTGCCTACGGCGTCGCTACTGCCACGATCGCGTTCGAGGAATGCCGCAGCTGGATCGACGACCGCCAGGTCTTTGGGCGGCCGCTGTCGAAGTTCCAGGTCACTCGCCACAAGATGGCTGATATGGCCACCCGCTTGACGGCGACCAAAACGTTTCTTTACCAGGTAGCGTCAAAGGTCGATCAGGGCGAGTACTTGGTGGGCGAGGTGTCCATGGCGAAGAATCTGGCGGCAGAACTCGCGGTAGATATCACCTACGAAGCCGTTCAACTCTTTGGTGGCATGGGATACATGCGCGAAACTCTCGTCGAGCGCCTCAGCCGCGACGCGCGCCTACTGCCCATCGGGGGTGGAACCCAAGAGATCATGAAAGAAATCATCGCCAAGAACCTCGGGCTCTGAGCAGTCGCAGCGCGTAATTATCGCGCATAGACGCATTTTATTCGCGATGCCTGCGGGGTACGGCCACCTAAAGCATTGATTTCGCTACGTTAAGAAAGTGGCACAAATTCTGCTGCTGTACGCGGGTATTAGTACGCTACGGAGCAACCCGTGATTATTGACCGCACACTTTTGAAACGATTCGACACGCCTACCCCGCGTTACACTTCCTATCCTACAGCGATGTCGTTTCGCCCGATCGACCAAGCTGAGCTCGATGCGGGGATGGCCGGCGACGGGCCGCTTTCAATCTATTTTCATCTGCCATTTTGCAAGTCCCTGTGTTGGTACTGCGCCTGCACAAAAGTCATCACCAAAGACACGACCCTTTCTGCCGTTTATCTAGAGCGACTCAAACTCGAGTTTGCTCTTCGTATGCCCCATCTGAAAGGACGTGAGGTAGTTCAGATTCATCTTGGCGGCGGAACTCCGACGTACTTTTCGCCCGACGAATTGCGTGATCTGGCGCATATGGTGACGTCTCAACTGACGATCGCCAAAAACGCCGAAATTTCTGTCGAAATCGACCCACGGGAAGTGAGCCTTGAACATATTCAGGCGTTGCGAGAATCGGGGTTTAACAGAGCCTCACTAGGGGTTCAGGATCATAATCCCGAAGTTCAAAGATTGATTCATCGTGAACAACCTTTCGAGCAGACCGAACAGGTCGTAAATTGGCTCCGGGACGCCGGCTTTGGTGGCATCAATTTCGATCTAATCTACGGGCTGCCAGGGCAAACTGCCGAGAGCTTCAAAACTACGGTCGAGGACGTGATCAGCCTGCGACCCGACCGCCTCGCGGTCTATAGCTACGCACACGTACCGTGGGCAGCACCACAACAGAAATTGCTGGAATCGAAGCTGCCCGAGCCCGATGAAAAACTCGAGCTGTTCAAACAGGCGGCTGAACAATTTGTGGACGCCGGCTGGAAACACATCGGAATGGACCATTTTGCCCTACCTGGTGATGACCTTTCGACTGCATTGGAATCCGGTAATTTACGTCGTAATTTCCAAGGCTATAGCACGTGGAAAGGCACTGATATTCACGGATTTGGCATGTCATCGATTTCGCAAACCCAGACGATGTATTTCCAAAATTTGCGCGAGCTTTCGGATTGGAACGAGTCGGTAGATGAACAAACTCGCACGATCGATCGTGGCATTACTTTGACACAAGACGACCTGATTCGCCGCGAAGCAATCATGGCGGTGATGTGTTCCAACGACATTAATTTCGACGACTTTTCGAAAGAACACGGCATCGATTTCGTCACGTATTTCGGCACCGAACTTGGCGAACTCGAAGCGTTCGCGGACGACGGGCTCATCGAAATCGGTGAATCCGGATTGCGTGTCACGTCCGACGGTCGATTTTTTGTACGAAATATTGCGAGCGTCTTCGATACCTACCGCAAAAAGCAGACAGGGTTTTCGAAGGCTGTATGAGCGGACGAGGGGATGCCGGGCCGCAGCCCGGCAACGTCAGTTCAGCATCCCCTTGATGAGCTCAAGGTTCGTGCGTGATTGCTTGGTTCGCTTCAACATCCACTCAAGCGATTCAACCTCACCCATATCGGCGAGTTTACGACGAAGTACTGGGTACTTCTCGCGCTCAAGGTCGTTCAGGAGCATCTCTTCACGCCGTGTTCCGCTGGTCGAAATCTCGACTGCCGGAAAGAGCCGACGCTCAGCGAGCTTGCGGCTCAGAACGATTTCGCAATTTCCGGTTCCCTTGAACTCTTGGAAAATCACCTCGTCCATGCGGCTCCCAGTGTCGACCAGCGCCGTAGCGATGATCGTCAGGCTGCCACCTTCTTCAAGGTTACGTGCCGTTCCAAACAACTGACGTGGACGGTCGAGCGCGCCGGCTGTAACACCACCCGATAGGGTGCGGCTCGAATTCGCGTAAGTCGTGTTATAGGCCCGCGCCAAACGTGTGATGGAGTCCAAAAGAATCAGGACATCCTGACCATCCAAAAGGCGCTCTAGGGCTTCTTTAAACACCGACTCAGCCAGAGCGATGTGCTCTTTTGGCGTGCGGTCGGTCGTCGAGAAACGCACGTCGATCGGCAAATTACGCGTGAAATCCGTCGCTTCTTCTGGTCGTTCGTCGACGAGCAGAGCAATTTGATGAATATCCTCGTGGTTTGTCTTCACGGCCTTGGCGATTCGCTGCAATAGCATCGTCTTGCCCGCTTTTGGCGGACTGGTCACGAGGACTCGCTGACCACGCCCAATTGGGGTGATGAGGTCGAGTATTCGCCCGATGGATTCGTCTCGAGTCGTCTCAAGTTGAATTCGGTCCAGTGGCTGGATGGGGGTGTAATCAGTAAGGCGCTCGTGCAGCCTCGTGAACTCTTCGGGGTTGACTGCGGAAATTGATTCCCCGCTGCGGCCCCGGCTACTGCGACGTTTTCGACCCATGTAACCGCTACTGCTGGATGCGTTCAAAAATGAGGATGAACGCTGTTTTTAGATTGAAGGGCTGTCGTAACCGCTACCCGCAGGAGGGTTACTCGGCCCATGTTTCTCAGATTCCAGCCGATTTGTGAAGCGAGAAAGCACGTTTAGGGAATCCAGCCAATTTCCCGAGCTGTGAAATTTCCGATCCGAACCTCTCCAACCAGACTCGGAAGCCGACTTTTCCCCTCCGCGAGCGGGATGTCATGGGCCATGATCTCCATGTAGCGCTGAGGATATCGGGTTCTACTGTCGAAGTACCCCGCCGGATACTCGGCTTCACCCGTGGCCGGATCGTATTTATCCTTGGCTCCCAAAGTATGCAAAGTCTCGTGCACAGCGGTGATCACCGCCAAATCCACCGTGTCGTCGCTCAATTCCACCTGCACGACGCCAAAATCGCCATCGCGCGCGGCGATCCCCTCGAACATGCGGGGCTGTTTTCCTCGGGCCGGCCGGGTAACAAGCAAGATGCTCACGTCGATATCATCGGTGGGCTGCCCCAATGACTTCGAAACAGACCGGCGGAATTGCCACATTCGATATGTGAATTCAACACGCTCCAAGAAATCGTCGTTCTTTAATTCTGGCAACACTTCGGGCAGTGGGATTGGCCCCAGGACGCGAAGCTCGAAAGGGGAGATCTCTCCACCATAGCGGCGGTATTCGACCTCCAAAATATCGCTCATTTCTTCGGCTCGCCTGGCGATGCCATCAATGGCGCCGGGATCGACATCGCCGTCCCGAATCACAAAAAGCCCCACCTTCAAAGGCACACGCCATTCACGGCGGTCCGCCCGGCGTTGGCGGTCCTCCAGAGCCCAAACGACTACTCCAGCGAGCACCGCGAGCAAAATAGCAGTGCGTCCGTAACGCCACGCCCGCCGGGTCAAAACCGTGCGGTAGCAAGTCGGGCATAACTGCGCGCCCATCGCCGCCGCGCGGTCCACAACACACATCCACTGGCGACAGTCTTTGCACTGCCCATCGTTCGACAAGCGGCCATGCGTCGCACAAGTGATCGTGGGCGGGTTGGTGACCGGTTCGGGTTCGACAACCAAGCCCACGGCCCTCAATTTTTCCGCAAGCTCAATCGCCTCGTCCTTCGACATGTTGATCGGAATGTGAAACGGAGCCAGCTTTAGCGTCTCTTGCGCCGCTTTGAGCGGAACCCCTAAAACACTCGCCAACACTACTGCGGCTCTCGGACCTGGGTTTATCGACGTTTTGAGCAACACCCTCCAAACCGCAAATTCATCTCCAACGTGTTGCATACCTGCCTCCGGCCCTTATCTTTGCGCCTGTAACCCTGAGATGCCATTTTTTTAACGTGAAGTTGAATACAAGTATTTTTGGGCCGTCCTTATGTACGAATGACGTGTCTGGTTTGACGCGAAACATAGGTGAATCCCATGAACATTTTCCGAACACTGCCGATCATCGCTGCTCTCATCCTGGGCAGCATTGCGTTTCTCGATACCGCCGAAGTCCAAGCCCAACAGATCATCCGCGAATCGCGTACCGGCGGCGAGCGTGTGCATAAGCAGGCAGGGAAACGTAACAAAACCACGTCGCGAACCAAGAAAAAGAAGAGCGGATCCAGCACGGTCACCACGACCCGGACCTCTACGCGACCGACCACCGTTACTCAGCGCACCAATACAACGCGAACGACGACCACTCGACGAACGTCGCGTAACCGCGATGTGCATCATCGCCCCAGCGTCACTCATCGCTCGGTCGTGTCGTACCCAAGCCACCGTTCGCATTATGTGCACCCGCGGCACCACCGCCCTTACCGCTACGTGTATTACCCGCGCTACCAGAGCCACCACGACCACCACACAAGCATCGTGTACGTCGAAGTTGAACGCGAACCTGAGGTCCCAGAACTTGACTGCCCGATCTACACCGATTCAGTAGTCAACGACTACGAAACCTACTGCAGCACCGACCGCGGAACCCGCCACGGGCCCTTCGTTCGCTATCATAAGAGCGGCGAAGTCGCCGAAGAAGGCATGTACGACTACGGCACCAAAGAGGGCACCTGGGTTCAGTATCACACCAATGGATCTGTGAAGTCGGAAGGCGAATACCACCACGGCGAGCGAGAAGGACTCTGGATCAACTTCAATAACGACGGCGAAGAGATGTCGCGCACAATTTACCGCTGAACTCCGCGCCATCTTGACGGATTCCCCCCCACTGCGTACCAAACCGGTAACCCTTTTTACCCGGTGACGCGATGACCGCTCGTCTACTGCTGGTCATTTTTCTTGCCAGCATCCCAACATTAGCCACCGCAGATTCACTGCCGACCCCGTTCGACCAAGGCAAAATCGGCCTCTCAGGCGGGTTGGGCGTGCAGGTTTCAGAAGGCGGTTCCTACGTCGTGGTGTCGCTCGGCGTAGGCTACTACGTCGTCAAAGGACTGGAGCTCAGCTTCACGACGGCTGCGTGGCTCGCTCACGATCCGTTTGTCGCAACCTTCACCCCGGGGACCCGGTACGTGTTCTGGCAAGTGCCCGTGCTCCATCCGTATATCGGCGGTTTTTATAGGTATTGGTATATCGGTCAGAGTTTTGATGATCAACAATCCGTGGGTGGACGCTTGGGAGTCACGACCGTTCAACGACCCGTTTCGATAAATGCGGGGATCGTTTACGAGCGCGTGATTACGGACTGTTTTGATTGCTCGTCCATTTACCCCGAAATCTCGTTTTCCTTGTCTTTCTGAGGCTCGATGTCGACCACGTCTGCGTTTTGGAAAGTTCTTGGCCCCGGTCTCATCTTCGCGGCAGCCGCAGTGGGCGTTTCCCACCTGGTTCAAGCCACTCGCGCCGGCGCGGGCTGGGGGCTTGCGCTGGGCGGGTTGATCTTGCTCGCAAATCTGGCCAAGTACCCGGCCTTTCGTTTCGGTCCTCAGTTTGCGGCCTCCACCGGGACGTCGCTACTCGAGGGATATCGGCGGCAAGGCCGATGGGTGCTGGTCGTGTACGGATTGCTTACCGTAGCCACGATGTTCTCTGTGCAGGCCGGAGTCACTGTCGTCACAGCAGGACTGGCCAAGGCAGCGTTTGGAATGCCGGGTACACCCATCCAGATTTCGGCCGGTTTATTGCTGTTATGTGGGGTGGTGCTCGGGGTTGGTCGCTACCACTGGCTGGATAAAATCGTCAAAGTTTTGGTTGCCGTCTTTACCATCTCGACCGTCGCTGCAACCGCACTAGTCCTACCCATGATCGACTTTGGAGCCGCCGAGTTCTGGCTCGCCCCTTCCAAAATGGACCACAAAACCATCATGTTTGTGGCGGCGCTTGTAGGGTGGATGCCCTCGGCGATCGATGTGGCCGTGTGGAACTCATTATGGACCCTGGCAAAGGGCCAAGACACCGGCCATAAACCCACAGTGCGTGAAGCGCTGCTGGATTTCCACATCGGGTATTTTGGCACTGCCTTTCTGGCGATTTGCTTCTTATTGCTGGGCGCCGGCGTGATGAACGGCCAAGGCGTTCCCATCGAAGAAAGCGCGGGAGGATTTGCCGCGCAGGTTCTGTCGCTCTACCAACAAACCTTGGGGGACTGGAGCCGCCCACTGATTGGAGTGTGTGCATTTGCGGTGATGTTCTCGACGACCCTAACAGTGCTAGACGGTTTCCCGCGCGCCATCGTCACGCTTTTGGACAGGTTACGTGGGCCTGAGACCGATCATTGCGCGGGCATCGAACGCCGCAGGACTTACTGGATCGCCATCCTGGTTCAAGCAGGGGGCGCCACAGCGATTCTGTCGTTCTTTCTGACCGGATTGCCACGTTTGATCGATATCGCCACGACGCTGTCTTTCATGACGGCACCTGTGCTTGCGGTCTTTAATCATCGGGCGATGAAATTTGTCGATGAGGCCGACCGGCCCAAGCCGTGGCTAAGAGTCATGAGCATCGCGGGAACGATCGCTCTAAGCGGGTTTGCCCTCTACTACTTGACCTTGCTGATCTAATCAGTCTTTCCACTTTCGCTGAGCGTCCATGGTCTCACGGGCGATTTCGCGGGCGGCTTCACGCTTTTTGACGGACTCACGCTTATCGAACAACTTCTTGCCGCGACAAAGCCCAAGGCGGACCTTCACGTGCGCGCCATGGAAGTAAAGTTCCAGCGGAATCAGCGTATAACCAGCGGTCTCAAGCTTATGACGGAGCCGATTGAGCTCTCGCCGATGCATCAAGAGTTTCCGAGTGCGCTCGGGTAAGTGATTCACGTGGGTCGCAAACGGGTAAGGCGAAATATGCGCCGAAACCAACCAGAGTTCGTTTCCATCGAACCGGGCATACGCGTCGGTCAGCTGAACCCGGCCGTCTCGAAGGCTTTTGACCTCCGAACCGTAAAGTACAATTCCGCATTCGTACTCTTCGTCCACAAAATAGTGGTGTAACGCCTTGCGATTGCGGGTGATTGTCTTCGTTTCTATTTTTTTATCATTTCCCATCACGGTCAGCATCGCGCCGGACGAGCATTCGCGCAACACCTACACCAAGATTTTTATGATTCTGAACACAAAACAAGGTACTTTGAGACCTGAGGCCGACGGGTGGCATCCGATGGACATAAAGAGGCTGCCCCTTAATGCCTCTGAGGTTTGAAGTGCAAAGTATTACCGTCTTTTCCGATTTTATCTGTCCATTCTGCTACGTGGCCGAAAGAGGGCCACTTGCGGAATTGATGAAAACCACCGACCTCGAGGTCGATTGGCGAGGGTTCGAGGTCCATCCAGAGATTCCCCGCGGCGGCATCAGCGCAGTCGAGCTGATGGGCACTGAACGGCTAAGCGAGGGCAAAGACTATATTCTTCAACTCGCCGATCGTTTTAACGTCGAGATTTCTTTTCCTGCACATATCCCAAACTCCATGCGGGCCTTGGCCCTGACGGAGTGGGCGCGTGGGCACGGAAAACTTGGACCGCTCAAAGACGCGCTCATGGACAAATACTGGTTGGAAGGCGCCGACCTCGAGGACGATCAGGTTCTGTGTGAAGCCGCCTGCAGCGTCGGTCTATGCCCGGAGCGGGGTTTAACTGCTTGCGAAGCCAGCCATTGGGAACTTCAGGTGATCCAGAACCGGGCGCTTGGATACGAACTGGGCGTTTCTGGTGTGCCTACCTTCATTTCGACCAGTGATCGCGTTGTCGGTTGCCAGCCCACCGAAATTCTTCGTCGACTCACCCGTTAGGTCGGCTTCCCCCAAACGCCAGATAAGCTTACACTCACGCTGAAACTTGTCGCCGTTGGGTCGTGATGACCGCTCGTAACAAATTATTCTTGTCTGCCGCCACCTTTGGACTCATCTGCGGGGCGTTGATCTTCTTCTTTTCGATCGCACCTCGTCACGAAGGCTTTGAACGTGTCGCCAAGTCCAGCCGCCCGATTCGCAAAGACGAATACTTGCGGCGCGAGATGTTCATGATCGACGCCGTGGACAGCAAACGTGTGCCAGCGGACGCCATTCGAGAATCAGATATCGGACAATACGGTGGGTACATTTCAAAACGCGATATCTCGGCGGGTGAGATTCTCCGAACCGTCGACTTCAAGCGATGAAAACCCCACATCTGTCGATCGTCATCCCCTGTTACAACGAACTAAAAAACCTTCAAAACGGAGCACTTGACGAGGTGCACGCCTACTTAAATGATGCCCAAAACGTGGTTTCTTGGGAGGTTATCGTCGTTAACGACGAGTCCACAGACGGTTCCGGCGAATTTGTTAAAAACTTCGTCAGCGAGCGCACAAATTTCCAGGCCATCGACATCAAACACGGCGGAAAACCAGCCGCGGTCTGGGCGGGAATTCAGTGTGCACGCGGGGAACTCGTGCTTTTCACCGACATGGACCAATCCACCCCATTAAAAGAATGGCAAAAACTCGCACCGAGTTTTGACCAAGGTTTCGACGTCGTAATTGGGTCGCGTGGCGGTGAACGCAAGGGATTCTCGTCGTTCAGACAATTGGGCTCAAAGGCCTTCCGCGGATTTCGAAAGACGCTTTTGCTCGCAGATATCGAAGACACCCAATGTGGATTTAAAGCCTGCCGGCGAACCGACGCGCTCGAGTTCTTCCCACTGTTATCGGTATTCCAAACCTCCAAGGACGCACGTGGATGGAAGGTTTCGGCATTCGATGTCGAACTTCTCTACTTCTTCTCGGCAGCGGGACTTCGAATCGCAGAGGTCCCGGTGGATTGGACCCACCGTGATTTGAGCGACACAAAAGGCGCTGTTAACGAGTCCCAGCGTTACGTCCACGAATCGTATGAGATGCTCAAAGAGGTTTTGCGAGTCCGGCTTAATGTGTCCCGCGGCGTCTACTCGCGAACAAATAAGACGTAATGCTCGTTCCTGAACTTCTGACTCCACTCGGGTGAAGCCTCAAGCGCTTTGACCAATTTTGATTGAGTTTTCATCGCTGCAACGACAGCATTGACATCATAACGCTCGAACGTCTCATGCCATTTTTGCCCGTTGCTCACGGCGTCAAACGTGCGCCAAGCCTTAGCACTGGGCAATTCCACGCGATTATCGACGTAGACCATCTGCTTGGGGAAGGCGTCCTGTAGCTCGTACAGGATGTAGCCGGGGTAACGATGGTCATGGAAAACACGCCATTCGTTCTTGTGGTCCTTGAGCCATTTCACGGCTTCCACGGGCGTGTCGTTCATCACCAACCCCAGCAGTGGAGCGGTTGTCCGGGTCGGAGAAATCTGGGTTTCTGCGGCGCGCTCGTTGTGGCCAGACCACGGCTGCATGCCGATCACTGCGACTACGAACCCTGCAGCGACTACCGCATTCACGGCCTGCATGACGCCTGATGTCGGGTCGCCCTGGCCAAAGAACCCGCGGAACCTTGCCACGTAGGGCGCTGCGACGATCGGGAAACACAAACCTACCCACAAAAGGGCCCGAGACTGCCCAATCGCAAGTAGCGAAAAACCAGCAAACAGAAACAGATCGGCCAGATCCACTTTGCGCCACTGACGAGCCATTAAACCCAACAGCCCCACCAGCAACACCCAGAATAACGCCCCGTAAAACGGGGGATAAAAAGGCGTCGCAGGAAACCATTCGGTAATATACGTTCGGTTTTCTTGGTTGGTCGTGAGGTCCTGAAGATACAAGAATATCTCGAAACCACGGGGATTTAGCAGGATTCCAAGCACCGAAAAAACCGTGGTCGCCAGCCACGAGAACACTTTGGTTTTGGAAAACTCGTCTGGACGCACCAGCCGGTCACCGATCGACGCCCCTAGGAATGCCAGACACACCAAGGTCGGAATCATAAATGTGCCGTGGATATTGCTCCAGAGCACCGACAAGGCAGGAATCGACGCTAACCAATAGCGACTCAATCTGCCGCTTCGTACCCCATAGGAAACCGCGATCAGCGGCAAAAACCAAGGCCACGCCAGCAGATGGGTCCGGGCGGCTATGCAAAGGAAACCAAAGGGAGCAGCCAGCAACGTTAAAATGGCGCCAATCGGCCAACTGCCACTTCGACGGGCCGACCAATAACCAAGCAGTGCAAATGCACCAATGGCCAAGAAATCGCGCAGAATCAGAACGCCAGCCAACCCGATGGCTTCGTGAATTCGATAAAGCGCCCACTGAGACAGCCACGCCTGCACATACGACGGGGCGTCAGCAGGCATCGTGTACAAAAAGTCGGCAAAAAGTGGCATCTCATGCGTGCGGTCGATGACACGTCCGTAAGCCAAATGCCACCAGTAGTCCCACGACTTTAACGGCATCAGGGAAAACCCCACGCCGATAAGCCCGAAAGGCAGCACAGCCCAAACCGTATCCAGATCGAAAGGGCGTTTCCACGGGCTTTTCAGGGTCATCATGTCTCCTCGGGCGATTCGTCCCGCGATTCTGCTGCCAGCAGGTCTGCGCACAGAAACGCTGCGACGCAAACCCACACAAACATCACGAAGTTCTCGAGCTGCTCACCAGGCAGAAAGCCGGAGTCTCGCATCAGCCAGGGCAACGGTCCAATGGTCACGACCGAGAACCCAAGTCCCCGGACGAGCCCCCATCGACGAATCAAATAGAGCGAAAATGGCAGGGTAATCACGTACGAATAGGTCGCGACCCGCGGCCAAATCGGCACCGAGACACAACCCAACATAAATACCCACTCCGACGGATATCGGCGCCACCAAAAGATGGCGAACACCGCAGCTACCGGCAGTGCGACAAAATAGGCGGTGGGAACAAGGCTCAACAAATCGACCGAAAAATAATAGCCACGCATCGCGTCTGTGTGGGCCGTGAACGTGTCGAAAAAACGAGGTAAAAGAAGCGATAAAAGTGGCGTACTCAGAACCCCAATCACCAGCGCGGTGAGCGACCGCCAGCGGCTTCGTGATACCAAAATCCACCCTGCTGGAATCAGCCAAAACGGCTTAAACGAAATCACCACTCCACACATGAAAGCAAGTGCTAGCCATCGCCATGTTTGAGCTCGTTTTGAAAGTTCAAGACAGGCCGCCCAAGCCGCAAAAAGATACGTCACCATGTTGCCGACCAACTGGTCGATCATCAGCGGCTCGTGCAACGCCATAATCACGGCCACATGGTGGATCGGTAACTTCGGAACCACATGTTTCTGCAGCATCTTTGCCGTGAAGATCAACAAGACAGCGCGCAAGGTCCAGTCAATACAAACCGCCACGACCGTGCTCAAGTACGCCATCGGCGCGATCACGAATAATGTTCCTGGGAAATAATTGTAGGGAAACCCTTGGTAACGAGGCGTCGAAAAACGAGCTTCGGTATAGGGGTCCAGCCCAGCGACAAAGAGGTCCGCTGCGCTCAGGTACGCGGTGAAGTCACCAGGTACGAAATCAAAAAACATACGCCGAATAAGGCCTACAAGCCAAAGCGCACCGATGCCGGCCCATACCAGATTGGGATTCTCCCAAAGACGAGGCGCGCCTACCTGCTGGGTTTCTGAAGACTCAATTTTGACGTTTCTGGCCATTAATTTAGGAATTCTTCAATACGTGCATACGTTTTTAAAATAAGCGCGCCTGTCTGGCGCCGGAGTCCCGGCGCTTACGTTACCGTGGTTCGGGTGCGTTGAAACAAAAAATGACTACACAACATCGACCCAAATACATCGTCTGGGTTGGCATCGTGTTTATCCTGTCGGTCTTGGCGGCCCTCGCCTTCGCGGAAATGAGAACTTCTTGGCTTCAATCCCAAGTTTTCTCACGCGCGACTCAAAACGTCTCGTGGAGCGTCGAAAGCGGCAAGAGCCCGAACGTGATTTTCCCGGGCGACGGCCCCTACGACAAACGCCTTGGATATTCGCGAATACCCGCGCTTGTTCAGTTCCTAGAATCCCAGGGGTTCCGAGTCACTCATCAAGCACAGGTGAGCCCACAGTTTACGAAGCTTCATGGTTACGGGGTGTTTCCGCTTTTTAACGAAAAGGATCAGGCGGGCCTGACCGTCTACGACTACAAACAGAACCTTATCTACGACTCGCAATTTCCAGCGCGAATCTGGCCAAGTTTCGAAGACGTACCGCCGATCGTGGTTTCGACGCTGCTTTACGTCGAAAATCGCGACCTGCTGAACGAAGATCGTCCGGAACAAAATCCGGCGGTTGAATGGCAGCGGCTGGGGCAAGCTTTGGTGGGCCTTGCAACGGACAGAGTTGTCGGCGGTGAAAAGCGACCCTCTGGGGGCTCTACCCTTGCGACACAGATCGAGAAATACCGGCATTCGAACGACGGCAGGACTGCGACTCCCGCGGATAAACTTCAGCAGATGATGAGCGCGTCACTGCGAACGTATTTGCATGGGCCCGTTACCCTTGAATGGCAAGAGCAGCTTGTTCTGACCTATTTGAACAGCGTGCCCTTGGCTTCGATCGCCGGATACGGAGAGGTGTTTGGAATCCCTGACGGGCTCAACGCGTGGTTTGGAACCGACTTCGTGCACGCCGACACGGTGCTTAGGGCGGCCTCCGGTCAGTCCCCGGTAACAGCCGACGAACTCTTTGAACAAGGCCGTATCTATCGTCAGATCGTCAGCCTGATGCTTGCTCATCGGCGCCCTACCGAGCTTCTAACGACCGCTACGGCACCCCTTGAAGACAAGACCGACGCCTACCTCCGAATTCTCGAACGCGATGGCATCATCTCGCCGGCTTTGGCGCACGCGGCGACGATCGCGCGGACACCAATCCACGTGAGGTACATGCCGGAAACCCTCGATTTCAGCCGTCAGAAGCTGGTTTCGGCGTTACGCACACACACGCTTCAAGCCACGAATGTTGACACCCTCTATGAGTTGGACCGATTGGATGCCTCCGTCGACACCACCGTCGATATGGATGTCCAGCTTGCGGTCGAAAACATGCTGGAAGGCCTCTCGAACAAGTCTGAAATCTCGGATATCGGCGTGGACCGATTCGGCAAAGGTGACGCGTCTGAGGTGATTTACAGCTTCACACTCTACGAGAGAAAGGGCGCTGAAAACCTGCTCAGAGTCCAAGCAGACACCTTGGATGAGCCGCTCAATATCAACGAACACATTAAGATCGATCTGGGTTCCACGGCCAAGCTGAGGACGTTGGCAAGCTATCTCGACTTGGTCGAAACCATGTTCGGTTTGTATCGCTCAATGTCGGTCAAAGAACGTGACGCCATCGTGTTGGACCCGATTGATTCGCTTCGACGCTGGGGTTTGGATTGGCTGAATCGTAATCCGGATGGCGACCTTCGGCAGATGCTCGACGCCTCAATGGAAAGACGGTTTTCGGCCAGCCCGAACGAGTCGTTCTTTACTGGCGGTGGTCTGCACAGGTTCGAGAACTTCAGCGCCAAGGATAACGGCCAGAACCCCACGATTCAGGAGGCTTTCAAGAAATCCATCAACCTGCCCTTCATTCGGGTGATTCGTGAGGTCATACGTTTCCATATGTTTGACATGCCTGGGTCGGACCGAACCATTTTAATGGACTCAGATCACCCTGCACGGCGGGAATACCTAGCTCGGTTTGCCGACTTCGAAGGCACGGTGTTTTTGGGGCAATTTTGGTTTAAATATCAGGGGCTTGACCAAAAAACTGCGTTTCGAAAATTCCTGCGCAGCAAGAAGTGGACTCCAAAAACCATTATCGCCGCTTACCGAGTCGTGTTCCCCGACCATGATATTTACACGGTTAATTCGATCGTGAACGAGGTCTACGGCCCTGTCGCATTTTCGACAGAACAGAAGATATTTGACGAGGTCGATCCCGAGCGATGGCCTAGCTGGAACGACCGTGCCTACCTTGCCGGATGTCATCCCTTAGAGCTTTGGCTGCTCAAGGAACTGGGTGAAAATCCCGAGCTAACGCTTCAAACGGCTGTCGATTCATCGCCGGATTTACGCCAAGAGATTTACTCGTGGCTATTCAAAACCAGCCGCAAACAAGCTCAAGACACGCGAATTCGAATCATGCTTGAACAAGACGCGTTTGCGCAGCTGCACACCCAATGGAAACGCCTCGGGTACCCCTTTGATCGGCTCGTGGCCTCTTACGCCACCGCGCTCGGATCGTCTGCGGACCGGCCTGATGCCCTCGCCGACCTGATGGGCATTGTTATCAACGGCGGATTGAAACTACCCAAGACTCGCGTGTCTTCGATCCATTTTGCGCCGAACACCCCGTATGACACGGTGATGAAACGTGACCCGCCCGCACCCGAACGAGTTTTAGCAGCCGAAACCGCATCAACCTTGCGTGATGCGCTACTCAGCGTCGTCGATTCTGGGACTGCGCGACGCATCAATCGCAACCCTAGCCGCGAATGGGCGATCGGCGGGAAAACAGGGACTGGTGACCATAAACGTTACACGTTTGGTCCGCGCGGCGAGAAGCTTACCTCGGTGGCGATCAGCCGCTCGGCGACATTTGTGTTTTTCATCGAAGATCGCTTTTTTGGAACAATGACCGCATTCGTCGAAGGCGAAAACACCGATGAATTCACATTCACCAGCTCGTTGCCCGTCACGGTTGTTGGCCACATGCTCCCCTTGCTCGACCCGCTAATCGAAGCGCCCACCCTGATCCAAACTCCAGACCAGCCGGTTCCTTAGTCTAGGGTTTCAAGAGTTCAAAAAAACGACGACCAGCCTTGCCCAGCGGCCTATCTGTGCGTTGAACAAGCATCGGTTGAAAGCTGTATCGGCTGCCGCGTTCATAGGGCACCTCCACCAATCGACCATCGATCAAATCGGCTTCGACCAAATAGAGCGGAACCCAGCCAAAACCTACGCCCAACAAAAGCGCATCACGTTTTGTCGCGAAGTCACTCAGGTACACGACTCGCAGGCCACCAAACATCGTCGGATCTGAACGTCCTGACTCGCTAGGATCGTGCACCGAAATCTCAACATGCGATTGCAGCTCGGCTCGTGTCCACGGCTGGTCGGATTCGCGCTGCGCGAGCGGATGGTCCGGTGATGTTGCGAGCACAACCGTCACGTCGGGAAACGGCGTCGCGGCCAGATTATCGCGGGCCTCAAAATCATTAACGAACATGATGTCGGCTTCGTCTCTTTCGAAGCGAAACTGAACGCCTCCTAGGAACTCCACTTTGACCTGGATCAGGGTCGGAATGTCTTCTTCAGACATCTGCTTAAGCACCGACATCACAGGCC
>JBBKVQ010000475.1:0-7313 GCA_037968515.1 Bradymonadaceae bacterium | reverse complement strand
ATGGCATACCAGTCGTAACGTATTCAAGGTTTTTGCTGTGTGTACGGGACAGTTTGCTGGCCCGACCCCTTGCGAGTTCGAGGACGAGATTGAATTCGAAAAAGTCTGGCGGATGGGTTCTAAAATTCATCTCAGGGAAATATCAGGGTGGTGAATTCCCCCTAGAGATGGATGGTGAGGTCGTGATTGGACGGTCGAGCGACTTGGACATGGTCCTGGTCGAAGACATGGTCTCGCGACGTCATGCCCGTATCACAACTTATGGCGGCGAAATCTATATTGAGGATTTCGGCAGCACAAACGGCAGCTTCGTTAACGGCGAGAAGGTTACAAAATCTCGCCTTAAGGAAGGTGACCGCATCCTTGTCGGCACGAACATCATTAAATTGGTGCATCGAGACGCCGACGAGATGGCAGGGCGCGATATCCGCGGCGGTGGAGCGATGCTTCCCGATCGTGGCGCGGCTTCCCGAACAACCGGCGCGACCCTCACCGGTTCGATCTCCGGTCTCATCGAAGAAGTTCCCCTTCCCGATTTGCTGCAGCTGTTTTCAACGAGCAAAAAGTCCGGTGTATTCGTCATTCATCGCGATAATGATTTTGCGAAAATCTACCTTAAAGAAGGTCGCGTTTTCTTCGCCGTGATCAACGACGATGTCGATGTATCGCCCTACAAAGCGTTCTACCGCATCATGGGCTACACGCACGGCACCTTCTCGCTTGAGCATCCAACCGACGAGTCCTTTGAAAGCGAAATCAATGAGTCCACTGAAGGACTCATGATGGAAGGCATGAGGATTCTGGACGAGATCGAGAATCTCGGCGGTGATGTTCCCTCGGCGACCGACGTGCTTGAGGTTAAACGACCGCTGCTGCCGCCGTTGCGAAGTCTCACACCAGAGCTGCTCGACACGTTTCAGTTGGTCTACAATTTCTCGCGCGTTTCAGACGTCATGAACAAGAGTCTCGTCACCGACCTTGAGACCATGCAAGACGTCGTTTACCTCGTTCGCAACGACTACGTGCGAGTGGCCAAGTAAGTCAGGCTATGGCCGCACCCATTTCCAATTCAGACAGCCAGATTCGCGTTCCGCCTCATAACGATGATGCGGAACGTTCGCTTTTGGGGTCGATTCTACTCGATAATCGGGTGCTCGACGAAGTCCAGGGTCGGCTCAAGGCCGAAGATTTCTACCGAGAAAGCCATCGGCACGTCTTCCGATCGATGGCCCAACTTCATGCACGTGGCGAAGCCATCGACATGATTACCCTGGCCGATCACCTTTCGGCGTCGGATTTCTTGGAAAACGTGGGCGGGGTGAACTTCCTTGCACGTTTATCGAGCGAAGTACCGTCGGCCGCCAACGTCGAACATTACGCGAATATTGTCCGAAGAAAGGCTTCTTTACGCGCGTTTATCTCCACGTCCGACGAGCTCGTCGAAGAGTGTTACGGCGACGTGAATGACGTCGAGCTCTTCATGGACCTCGCCGAACAACGCCTGTTCCAGATCACGCAGTCGGGAGCAGCACGCTCCTATTCGACGATGCGCGAGGTTGTTCGCGAAGCGTTTGGTCAAATCGAAGCGCTGTATCAAAAAAGCGAGCATATCACTGGGGTGCCATCGGGATTTGTAGACCTCGACGAAATCACCGCCGGTTGGCAGGGTTCAGACCTCATCATTTTGGCGGCGCGGCCCGCGATGGGAAAAACAAGCGCAACGCTTAATATGTTGACGCACGCGACCCTGCACCGAAACACACCTGCTGCGTTCTTCAGTCTCGAAATGTCGAATCAGCAACTCGCGATTCGAATGTTGTGCTCCGAAGCGCATATCGACCAATCCCGTCTTCGACGTGGTCAGATGACTGAACAGGAATGGAATCGACTGATCAAAGCGGCCGGTACGTTAAGCGAAGCCAAGATCTTCTTGGATGATACGCCAGCGCTTCCGATCATGGAGTTTCGCTCAAAAGTTCGGCGACTCAAGGCCGAACACGATATCGGGATCGTCTTCATCGATTACCTGCAGCTGATGCGCGGAAGCGCAAAAAACAGCAATTCACGTGAGCAGGAGATTTCGGAAATCTCCCGTAATCTCAAGGCCGTCGCCAAAGAGTTGAATATCCCCATCGTCGCGCTGGCGCAGCTGAATCGCGGTGTCGAACAGCGCGCTGACAAACGCCCGATGATGAGCGACTTGCGTGAGTCAGGCGCCATCGAGCAAGACGCCGACTTGATCCTCTTCATCTATCGCGACGAGGTCTACCATCCGGAGACCGAGGAAAAAGGCGTCGCAGAGATCATTATCGGCAAACATCGAAACGGTAGCCTTGGCACCGTGCGACTGCGCTTCTTTGCATCGCATACGCGGTTTGAAAACCTGGCCCCCGAAGACAACTGAAGTCAGGGCTTGGGTAGGGTTTCCCAGCGCGGTGCCGAAGGCACCGGAATCACGGGACTTGCGGCATCAGTCACAAAAAGAACCTCCGCCTGAACTCGATTAAGCGTCTGCCCAGAAAACGGTCCATCCCACTGGGGAATCACCAGATCCGTGAATTCGATTCGGAGCGGCCCTTTGGCGTCGTTGCTCATGAACGATGCTCGTACGGCACCTTGTTCGACGGGAACCTGCAGAGTCTCAAGCTCTGGCGCATCCCCGAGTTTTGCCGAATTTGAACGCCTCTCGACCATGACTCTAAATGGGAACTTCTTGGGATCTTCAGCGACGCGGGCCAAGCTTCCTTGAAGGACATTTCCAGGAGTCCGCAAATCGTTTCGCAACGAGAGCATGAACACGAGGTTATGCTGTTCGCTGAGGCGAAGCCCGACGTAATAGAGGTCTTTGCCATCATAAACGGCTGTCGCCGGCCCCTGAACTCCGTCAGGCAACAGGTAGAAGCCTGTCGTGAAACAACCTTGCGCTGAAAATTCAGCCTGAGCTGGCACCCCCACGGGCGGCCCGTCAAAATTCATCGAGAACGTGGTTTTACCCTGATCATCAATCACGCTGAGCTTACCCACGGCCTCGGTCAGAGACAGCTTTTGGAGCTCAACAAGAAGATGGGAACCCTTCACACCAGGCACTTCATAGCGAATGCCCTCGCTCGTAAGCTCAGCAAACTCCAAAAGAAAACCCGGAGTGGTCAGAAGTTTGCCCTCGATCTCGACATAGCCTTGGATAAACCAGCCGGTCTGACAAAGATTGACGCCGATCGCCCTTAGAGGAACCGGGCCAGGCTTGGCAAAATCGACCGTTTCCATCTCACCGATTTTACCGGCGGGCAGACGCATGGCGACCACCTGAAGTGGCAGGGCCAGCCGGTCTTGGGGCGGGGTGATTCTGTCGATCGCCTCAACGGGCTCCGCGATCGGCGAGGATACAATTGTTGTCGTGGCGGCCGGCACCGGCGCTTTTTCACAACCGACAACGCTAAGCCACAGACCCATCAAAATGAATCGAATCATCTTAGATGTAGCGATTATAATCAGGGAAGAATTCCCAGTCGCCGACCGGCCGGTCCTTCTTGCACATGACCACAAAATACGCGTCGGCGGCGACGAGCAATGAAATCGTATAGCCAACACCACACGTAAAGATCACGCCAGCAATGATCGCGAGTCCCTTCATCGTCTGGCCAGTCATAATATGGCCTACTCCTGGCAAGAAGATCGACAAGATGATCGGGATGATGTCATTGGTTTCAAGCGTGTGCTTGATCTTCGTCTGCTGCTGGATCTGGCCGGGTTGTGGCGCAGGGCTCGGAGCCTGCGGAGCAGGCTGTTGAAATTGGTTGAGCTCGGGATCTGGTTTTCCCCAATCATTGTCGTCAGTCATCGATTTACCTAAGTTAGAGGCCTTGGCCTACAATGTTTTCAATCGCTTCAATGGATTTAGCACACGCCTGGGTGAGGTTCTCCCCACCACCAGCGGTCACCAAAATATCGTCTTCAATTCGGATGCCGATGCCCCGTAGCGCGGGCGGAACGGCCTCGTCGTGTGCAGGAAAATACAATCCAGGCTCGATGGTGACCACCATGCCTGGTTCAAGTTTGCGCCACGTTTTTGTCTGGTCGAAATAGTTCCCCACATCGTGGACGTCAATGCCCAGCCAATGCCCGACATTATGCGGGTAATAGCGCTTGTAGGACTCTTTTTCCATGATCTCGTCGACCGAGCAGCTGAACACCTTCAGATCGATCAGCACTTGGCTTAGACGCCGTGCACAGCGCTCTTGCAGCTCGTTGTAGGGTCGGCCGGGAACCACATCAGCGATCGACGCTTCTTGGACTTCCAGCACCGCTTGGTAGGCCTCACGACCGGCGCCCTCGAATTTGCCCGATACGGGCCAAGTGCGCGTGATATCAGCAGCATAAAAATGGTACTCGCAGCCGGCGTCGATCAATACCAAGTCACCGGCAGTTAAGGGTGAGCGGTTCTCGGTATAATGGAGAATGGTTGCGTTATCGCCCCCGCCTACGATGCTTGTGTACGCAGGAAACTCACCGCCGTGGTGCCGAAAGTAGGACTCGATCACTGCCTGAATCTCGAACTCGAAGATGCCGGGTTTGGCACTTCGCATCGCCAGTTCGTGAGCCTCGCTCGTAATTTGGGCGGCGCGCCTCATCAATTTGAGTTCTTCAGCACTCTTAAAGATCCGCATTTCATGCAAGAAATCGCGGATATCGCCAATGCGTTGTGGTGCTTCCGGAGCTTTTCGACGAACGAATCGCAGGCTGGTGTAATAACCAAACATCTTGCGGTCGAACTCGGGATCCTGGCCCAGTGGCCAAAAGACGGCGTCGCGGTTAGCGAGCAATTTCGGCAGTTCAGTGTCGAGCGTCGAAATGTCGTGGGCGGCATCCGCTCCAAACTCGGACTTTGCTCCCTCGACTCCGAAGCGCCGTCCAGTCCAAGTTTCCGCCTCGGGATCGCGAGGACGTACAAACAGTACAAATTCGCCGTCAGGATGGCCCGGCGCGATGACCAGCACGCACCCAGGCTCGCGGAATCCCGAAAGGTACAGCACGTCGCTTGAAGGCCGATAGGGGTACTCAGTGTCGTTCGAACGGGGTCGCTCGGGCTCACCAAAAAGCACCGCAACACCCCCCTGACCCATTCGCTTAATCAGCTCTTGCCGGCGATTCTTAAACTCCTGCGCTTCCACATCGTACATCACAAATCCTCAATTAGACGGCGCCATCGTAGTTCAGCATGAGCCAGAACGCCACTACGGCACAGGCGCGTGTTGTCGGAAAAGAAGGTAAATGATGACCACGACCAACACGATCACGACACCAATCAACAGCGCGACGATCGAAGACGGCGCCACATCTTCAGGCGGAGCCGTGGTTTCTCTTTCCGGACGCAACTGAAACTCTTGCGACCGCATGGAAGCAGGATCGCTCATTTGCGGGGCCTGAAGTGGGCGAATGCCTGCCGTCACGGGAGGGATATAACGAGGGTGATCCATCATCTGACGCTCCAACCTTCGAATGATGCGCTCAAGTCGATCTCGGACCGCCTCCGCCCCATCTGGACGCGACTGCGGGTCTTTCTGCATCAGCTCGTAAGCCAGCTCGATGATTTCTTCGGGCACACGATCACCCACCAAAGAATACAGGTCTGGAACCGCATCCATTTTATGGGCGCGCATGACCTCAAAATCCGTGTCTCCTTCAAAAGGAGCCCGACCGGTCAAGGCCGTGAACAACAACACACCGATGCTGTAAAGATCGCTTTGGGCGCTAGGTTCGATGGAATCAAGAAGCTCAGGAGCGATGATTCCGGGGGTCCCAGGGATCTCACCGACGCGCGTGAGCGCCTTGTCGTGAAAAAGCTGCTTCGCAACGCCAAAATCCAAGACCTTGGAGTGGATTCGCCGGTCACGATTCCGGCAGAGCATGATGTTTTCGAATTTAAGATCTCGGTGGATGATGCCGAGTTCGTGGGCTTCGATCAGCGCATCACAAACCTGAACAAAGACGTGCAGGATCTCGAGCAGAGATAAGCGGGAGTGAATGAGCGCGTCACGAAAAGTTTCGCCCTCCACAAACTCCATCGCGATATAATTCAACCCTGCGAGGTCCCGGCCCGTGTCGTAAATCGACACAATATTTGGATGACTCAATGAACCCGAGATCTCGATCTCGTCCATAAATCTGCGGACAAGATCGTTATCTCGAGCCAGCGAGGGCTTGATGATCTTAATCGCAACTTTTCGTTGAACCGTGACTTGGGTCGCAAGAAACACGATGCCCATACCGCCAGAGCTGAGCACACGTTCAAGTCGGTAGCGACCATCGAGTGTGCGCCCAACAAGGTTTTCGGGCGCATCATTTGGTTTGGTTCCCGAGCCGCTGAAGCCCGATGGTGTAGTCATCGCCGCAGCTTGCCACGAAAATTTCTATCGGACGATATCGATTCCGCGATACTGCACAATCTGGGGCGCATGAAACGCGGCGACAGGTTCTTGACCCGTGACCAACCGGAAACAAAAATCGGTCGCCCCAATGGACGAAGGAACGGCCTGCTCACATGCGAGCGCGTAGTCCCAATCATTCTGCTCCAGCACCGTCAAGACGGCGTCCAATTCACGCGAAGTCTGGAGGTTATATGAAACATCGAGCATCTGATCGATGTCTGCCATCGCCGTGGCCACACTCAGGTCCTCGGTCAGCTTCTCGTAGGGAGTCGGAGCAGAGTTGCGCTCACATTGTTCGTACCGACCGGTCAGCGTAACAAAGGAAGAGATCGCCTCGGCTCGCGAGAATGCTGTTCCAGTTCGCGACGCGCGCCACTCAATCATCATGCCGGTATGAAGCGCTTCGCAAAGACGTGGCTCTTTTTCCAGCGCGCGAACGTACAAGTCTCGCTGCGTTTGGACTTCCAGCTGGGGAGTCCACAACGACGCCCATGCAAGGTTATTTTCCATGGTTGCGTTAGATGGCCGAATTCGCTGGAGCGCACGAGCAAGCACGACGCTAGCCTCGTGGAAGCGTTCCATCTGAATGCTCACGATACCAAGCTGGTTATTCAGTGCTTCGCTTGTGGGGTAAACATTCACGGCTGCGACGCCCACATCATGTGCGTCACCCAAATAGCCACTGTCCGAAAGGCATTGCATGCGCGCCAAGTAGTCGTACTCGGTCGTCAGAGCACTCGATCCACAGGCCATCGACGAAGAATCGATTGGCAACGTGAATTCGTTCGCCAACAGCGACACCCCCAAGATAGTCCACGCAGCGACCGCGGCGGCAGCCGGGTTGGTGATAATGGTTCTCGCGGTAATCGCCATGCAGTCCTCCTGAGT
>JBBKVQ010000474.1:0-3696 GCA_037968515.1 Bradymonadaceae bacterium | reverse complement strand
GGCCCTATGGCCTGCATTGCGATTGGTGCGCAGGCCCTATGGCCTGCATTGCGATTGGTGCGCAGGCCCTATGGCCTGCATTGCGATTGGTGCGCAGGCCCTATGGCCTGCATTGCGATTGGTCCGCAGGCCCTATGGCCTGCATGCGATGTCTGCCATTATTCAGACACATGCGAGCCATATAGCTCACGGACCAATCACGACATCAGTCTCGTCATCGACCCCTTATGCTCACCCCGCCCGCATTGCGTCTAGCTACGCGTGCATCCCGCCCCCATTGTGATTCTGCGATTCCCGAAACCTGACTAACCGATAACCGACCACTGACCAACCGACAACCGCACGAAATCAAACGATTACGCCTTTCGCGTAAGTCCGCTTTGAAATTTTGTTTTTTCCTCGCTAAAGTGCGCGCCATTCTGAAACGGAACGATTGAGGCAGCAAATGAAGCGACTTTTGATTCTTGTGGCTTTTGCGATGTTGGCTGGCTGTGCCGATGACCCGGCGAGCACGAATAATTCGACCACGAATAACGCGACCAACAACGCGACGAATAACACCCAAAACAACAACATGACCACGAATAATACCGTGGCCGATATGGGTGCGACGGACATGGCTGCGGATATGGCCGCTGAACTCGACGCAGGTACTGACGCCGAGGCTGACGCTGAAGTCGATGCCTTCATGTATCCCGACCTCGCACAGGACCCATGCGCATTTCCGTCGACCGACGTGAACTGCCCAACGGGGCCCTACGGTCCGGGTTCCTTCATGACCTCGATCATCATCCCTGAACAACCGACCTGCTGCTTCGACTTTAATGGGGATGGTGTGATCGATAATAAGATCGGAGCACTGCTCGCGACGGCAAAAAGCCTGGGCTTTGACGTCAATACCGGTATCGCCAACGCGATCGAGGCCGGCACTCTGGTGAACCTTTTCGGATTTTCGAATTTTGAAAACGCTCAGTACGACCCGACGCTTGACCTATCGTTCTACAAAGGCACCGACAGCGACCTGAATATCCTTCCGAATCTTCAAGGACTGGGTGAATTCTACATTCTCAACGAAAGTCTGCTCCAAGGGCAGCCACGTTGGGGTTTTGCCTCGGCACGAGTCCGCGCGGGCTTCCTCGAAGCCTTTGACGGAGACTTCGATCTCGACTTCCCAGACCTCTTGGACGAAGTCCGAATTCCTGTGGCACAAGGCCGCATAGAGGCCGTGGTATTGCCGGGTGCAGTCCTTTCGGCAGGCGGAACTGTGACTCTCGACGAGGGCAAAATGGGCGGCGTCGTCCTGCGTGATGAGTTCTTTGAATCGTTGAACGCAGCATCAAACGCTTGTTTCTGCCTTCGCCGCAACGTTTACGACCGCGAAGCCAGCGGCGGATATACCTGTAATTCAGTGACCGAGGACGAAGTTGCCTGCCAAGGCGCAACCTCGGGTTGTCGCTTCCTCGCCGCCAAAACTTATTGCGGACTTTTGGGCACCGCGATTAGCAACGCCGTCGATGTCGACACCGATAATGACGGCAAAAATGACTCTTACAGCTTTGGCGCGACATTTACCGGCGTTGGTGCAAGTATCATCGGAAATGAACCCTAAGGAATAACCGAAGGGTCGGGCGCACTTCTTCCGCGCGCCCAACACGGAGGTAGGCATGTGTGGAATCGTTGGTTATGTCGGAAAGCGCGATTGCGCCGCAATCCTGTTAAACGGACTGCGTCGTCTAGAATATCGCGGCTACGATTCCGCTGGAGTCGCCATTTTGACCGACTCCGGTCTGCGCATGTGCCGCGCTCAGGGCAAGCTCGTTAATCTTGAGCGGGCTTTTTACGCAGAATCATTTGATGGGACCATCGGGCTTGGGCACACGCGCTGGGCCACCCATGGCGGCCCCACCGAAGAAAATGCCCATCCACATCGCGCTGGCCGCGTTGTTGTCGCTCATAACGGCATCATCGAAAACTACATGGCTCTTAAAGAAGAGCTCGTTCAGGCGGGGCGCGAGTTTAAGAGCGCTACCGACACCGAAGTTATCTCCCACCTGATCGACTCGATTTTGCCTAGCGCCGTTGACCTTCACGACGCCGTCCGCAAAGCACTTGCCCGTATCGACGGTTCGTATGCGCTTGTGGTCATGGACATCGAAAATCGCGACGAGCTCGTGGTGGCGCGAAACGCATCGCCGATGGTCCTTGGGATTGCGGACGGAGAAGCCTTTGCGGCCTCCGACGTTCCGGCAGTCCTTGAGCACACGCGCGAATTCATCTTTCTAAACGACAGCGAAACTGCGCTGCTCACGCGACAAGGTGTTAAACTTTTTGCTCAAGATGGCACGCAGATCACCCGCGAAACGCGCCATATTCAGTGGGATCCGATTTCGGCTGAAAAACAGGGCTACAAACACTTCATGCTCAAAGAAATCCACGAGCAGCCCGCACGTATCATCGATACGCTGCGCGGCCGCGTGAATCTTGAGCGCGGAGACGTGGATCTTTCCGAGGTTGATATCGATGCTGAGTGGCTTGCTGCGGCCCAAAAAGTCACGTTTGTGGCCTGTGGAACAAGCTATTATGCGGCCCTTGTTGGCAAGTATTTGATCGAGTCGATCGCCCGCATTCCGGTCGAAGTCGACCTCGCCAGCGAGTTTCGATACCGAAACCCCGTGATCAACGATCGCACTTTGTGTGTGGCATTGAGCCAATCTGGCGAAACCGCAGATACGTTAGCTGCGACCCGAGAAGCGAAATCTGCTGGCGCCAAAACTATGGCGATTTGCAATGTGATCGAATCAACCATCGCCCGAGAAAGCGACGGAGTCCTCTACACGCACGCAGGGCCCGAGATTGGCGTGGCGAGTACCAAGGCGTTCACAACCCAGCTCGCGGCCCTTGGGATGCTTGCTGTGTGGCTTGGGCGCCGTCGTAATACCCTGACCGCAGACGCAGCCCGCGATATCCTTGAATCGTTCCGAAGCGTCCCCACTGCGATGGAATCGTTGCTCGAGGACGTGTCGATCTACGACGTGATCGCCAAGGAGTTTTCAACCGCGACTTCATTCCTGTATCTGGGCCGCGGACTTGCGTATCCCATCGCGATGGAAGGCGCGCTGAAACTTAAGGAAATCAGCTATATCCATGCTGAAGGGTATGCTGCCGGCGAAATGAAACATGGACCGATCGCGCTGATCGACGAGAACATGCCCGTGGTTGTTTTGGCTCCCAAAAACCATGTCTACGAAAAAACTGCCAGCAACGTCGAAGAAGTACGTGCGCGCGACGGAAAGGTCATTGCCGTGGTCACTAAAGGGGACAAACATCTTTCGAAACACGCTGATTTTGTGATCGAAATCCCCGACGTTCACGACTACGTGCAACCCCTGATCACCGCGGTTGTGGTGCAACTGATCGCCTATGCGATCGCCGATTTTAAGGGGACAGACGTCGATCAACCCCGAAATCTGGCTAAAAGCGTCACGGTCGAGTGACTTTGGCAGTTTGACAAAAACTATCTTGCATCCATCAAAGTGTTCCGCTATTTATCCCCTCCCTGAACCGGGACGTAGTGTCGCGGCTTCAGATTACGGGCGCATAGCTCAGTTGGTTAGAGCTACCGGCTCATAACCGGTTGGTCCCAGGTTCGAGCCCTGGTGCGCCCATTTGTGAACGTCACGGAGGTCGCGTTGCTGG
>JBBKVQ010000473.1:0-17009 GCA_037968515.1 Bradymonadaceae bacterium | reverse complement strand
CGCTTTGACATTTCAAACCTCAGAGCCCTGTTTAAGGGCGAATCTCCACGGGATAACCCGGATAGACGCAGTAAAATATTCCCCGGTTTCTCGGGGCCGCGTAACTAACCACACGATGTGGGAAAGATCAAGTTCAATGGCGAGGCTGCTCAAGGCCAAAATCGCGTGGTTCGGGGATCTGAGTTTGGGCCCGACGTTTGCGCCGTTTACGCATCAGGTCTTCCGGAGAAATACCCGCGCTTTCAAACGGAGAAGGCCCCCCGAACTTGGCTTCGGCCTGCGTGCGGGCCGCCGCTTCAGCCTCAAGCGCATCGGAACCAGGGGTAGCCTCCATCAGAACGCTCGCTGTCTCCGAGATCGACTGTCCCAACGCGACGCTTCGCTGCGTGATATAGGCACGTTGCGCAACCGTGACCCGCGGTTCCACCCGCGCATACCGGCCTTCGTCGTCTTCGGACACCGCCCATACCAGGCTTTCATCAAGCGATTTGACGTTGGTCTTGCCCGGAACCGAGACAAACACCCCTACGCGAGCAAGCGTTGGAATGGCGTCAAAATCGTTGGTGGCTGTAACTCCGGCTTCGCCGAAATAGAAGTAACGCGCAGCCGTACGATCGCTCAGCCGAATCACGTCGGCTTCGTCGTCGATCGACGATTCCGTCGGCGATTTTGGCGTGGCGTCACAGCACGCCAAACACAGCAAAAACAGCGAAAGATACTTCAAGCCAGTTCATCCCAAAGATAGGTCAGGGTGCGGATTCCAGCGTAGAAATTCTCGAGGTTGAACTTCTCGTTCGGGCTGTGCAAACAATCGTTGTTCAGCCCAAGGCCGATCAACACACTGGGTACCTTCAAGACATCCGAGAACGTCGCAACAACGGGAATAGAACCTCCACCACGAATGAACACCGGGTCGACCTTCCAAGACTTCTTCAAAGCGCTCATCGCCGCAAGAACCGCCGGATGGTCGCGTTCGGTGATCACCGGCCGGCCGCCGTGATGAAAATGAACATCAACTTTCACATTGGGCGACGCAATCTTCCGGATATGTGCGGCCATCAATTCTTGGATCACGCCGGGTTGCTGATCGGGGACCAAACGACACGAGAATTTTGCTCGTACCTTAGACGGCAGCACCGTCTTGGCACCCTCACCGGTAAACCCACCGATGATGCCATTGAAATCAAGGGTTGGACGCGCCCAGGTACGTTCAAGAGTTGTGTAGCCCTCTTCGCCTTGGACACCTTTGACGCCGGTCTCAGCCTTAAACTCACTCTCTTTGAACGGCAGCGCTGCAAACCCGTCACGTTCGACTTGTTCGAGCGGGCGGACGTCATCGTAGAACCCTGGCACCGCGATCGTTCCATCGGGATTCTGCAAAGCGGCGATGATCTTCCCAAGCTCATTGATTGGGTTTGGGACAGCGCCACCATACAGGCCGCTGTGCAAGTCATGTGACGGCCCCGTGATTTCGATTTCGAAATAAGCCAGTCCGCGCAACGAATACATAATCGCCGGAAGGCCGGGCGCGTACATCGAAGAGTCCGAGATAAATACGGCATCGCATTTCAGACGTTCGGCGTTGGCTTCCACCCAGTGATCCAAGTTTACGCTGCCAACTTCTTCTTCGCCCTCGATCAGGACCTTCACATTGACCGGAAGACCTCCGCTGGCCAAATGCGCTTCGAGCGCTTTGACGTGAGCAAACATCTGCCCCTTGTCGTCGGTCGCACCGCGAGCAAACAGCTTTCCATCACGCACGGTGGGCTCGAAGGGCGGTGTATCCCACAGCTCCAACGGGTCGGGGGGCTGCACGTCGTAGTGGCCATAGATCAGATAGGTCGGCTTGCCCGGCGCGTTTAAGGATTCTGCATAGATGATCGGATGACCGGGAGTTTCATGGAGCTCCACCGTCGGCATTCCGATCTTTTTGAAATGCGCCACCAGCCAGTCTGCACAGGCTTTCACATCTTTTTTGTGGGCAGGATCGGTTGAAACCGAAGGGATGCGCAGGAGTTCTTTGAGTTCTTCGAGGAATCGTTCCTCGTTTTTTGCGATGTAGTCGATGGCCATTTTGAATTCCGTCAGATTGCTTTGTATCGGAGCGTATAAGTAAGTGGTTTGGGAAGCTTGTCGCTTTTGACCTGGATGATGATGGTCATTTTCTTGTGATCAGAAGACAGATTGTAGTCCACCACCTTGCTGCCATCCTCACCCCGGTAGACTTGGGTGATATGATTGGCTTCTCGTTTTTGGGTGATTTTGAACTCGTCTCCATCGTCGCGTTTCCATTTGGTCACGTCTTTTCCATCGCTTTTGGTGCGCATAGACTTGCGTGAATCCAGTTGAATTTCGACCGTATCTTCGGCCACCACCAACGTGATCTTCTTGAAAATCGTGTTAGATTTCTGGAGCTTACCGCGCGCGATCGGTCGCGTGATGAAATTCATGTCGTCGATCGTGTCTTCGATCGCCGCCTCCAAAGCCTTTCGCTGAGGTTTGACATCGCCATCAAGGACAAAAGTCATCGTTTCAATCGCGGGGGCTGTGATCACAACGGCGGGCTCTGCCGGCGGCTCTGCCTCAGGGGTAGCATCTTGCGCCCAAGCGGGCGATGAAACAAAGAGGACGACGAGGATGGCAAGTTTGGTCCGCATGACTGGCTCCTGAGCTAGAGGTTGTACTCTAGGCCCGCGCTCGACGAGCCGCAAGTGCACGCTTATTGACGGCCAGCCGCGCGGTAACCACATAGGTCAACGGCGACCCGGCGGAAGCCCGCCGACTTAATCTCGCGTGAAATCGCAGGCAGAATCGCCGGGTCAAAGACCCGCTCGAGCTCTTCGAGCGCCACTTCGATCCGCGCAAGTCCCTCGTGGTCGCGGACTCGATAATGGCGAAATCCGTAACCATGAAGTACTTCTTCGGCAAGTTCGATGCGCTTGAGACGGTCATAGGTGACTTCCTGACCATGAGGGATGCGCGAAGACAGGCAGGCAGCCGCGGGCTTATCCCAGACACTCAATCCAAGGAACTGCGCAAAATCCCGGACGCCGGCTTTGGAAATATTATGTTTGAGCAAAGGTTGATAGATGCCGCGTTCTTCCATGGCAGCCAGACCCGGCCGGTCGTCGCCGATATCGTCGGCATTGGTCCCCGACGCCAGAACATCGGCGCCCACACGGTCGGCGATCACCCGCAGGTGGTCAAAACGCATCGACTGACAAAAGAAGCAGCGCGAAGACGTGTTTTCGGTGAACTTTGGATTATCGAGCTCCGAAAACCGCATCGTTTCATGGGGGATGCCGATCTCGCTGGCGATCAACACGGCCTCCTCGAGTTCGCGACCGGCTAATGTGGCGCTCACGGCGGTCACGGCGCGGGCGTTTTCGCCGATGGCTCGAAATGCCAAAGCGGCAACCACAGCGCTGTCGACCCCGCCCGAAAACGCGACCACAATTCGCGAGTGGGCCCTCATTTCTGCGGTAATCGCTGCGATCTGCTCTTCGACATTCATGATAAAACCTCGACCGTAATCCACCGCGCGCCCAGCTCTTTGAGTTCCAAGCCAATTCGATGCAGAACTGCGGGGGGTGGAACGGGCTCAAATTTGAGCACCCACACGCCTGTATCGAGGAACGCATCCACACACGCAACGCTCCGCGAGGCACAGTGGTTGATGATCTGGTCTTTTGTCAGCGGGCTAGTCATTCAGAAACTCATGGATGGCGATGGCGGTCTTTGGACCAATTCCGGGAGCAGCTTCTAAGTCTTCAAGCGATGCGTCCCGTATCTTTTTCAGTGAACCAAAATGTTTCAAGAGGTCTTTGCGAGTTTTGGCCCCGATGCCCGGGATATCATCGAGCACCGACTTCATCGAGGCTTTCCGACGTAATTCTTTGTGGAACGTAATTGCAAAACGATGAGCTTCGTCTCGGATTCTTTCCAACAGATATAACTCAGCGCTGTTTGGTTTCAACACAACCGGATTTTTGCGGCCGGGCAAGAACACACGCTCCGCGGACCGCGTGATCTCTTCGTCTTCAAAACCTACTTTATCGACACGGCTTTTTGCCAAGGAAATCAAATCGATTTCGTGCAGACCCAAGTCCTCGAGCACCGCCGATGCCTGCCCCAGCTGCCCTTTGCCTCCGTCCACCACCACAAGGCTTGGTGCGCCCGAGGTCCCATCTGCGACTTTCGCAAAACGGCGACTCAGGACCTCCCGCATGCTCGCAAAATCGTCCTGTGAGGTGACTTCCTTCATCTTATAACGGCGGTATTCGGCTTTGTTAGGAATCCCGTCCTCAAAGACCACCATCGAGGCCACGATCTGTTTTCCCTGCAAGTTCGAGATGTCGTAACACTCGATGCGCTCCGGGTAATTTCTTAGGCCCAAACGGTTTTGCAGGTTTTCGAGCAGGTCTTGAGTCCGCTCGTCTTTATCGTGTTCCTTTTCGAACGAAACCTTGGCGTTTTCATTGGCCGTGTCGACCAGCACCTTTTTGGCCCCTCGTTGCGGCGAGTAGACCAAAACTTTTTGCCCCTTCATGTCGCCTAACAGCTCTTCAAAAGCCGAGAACTCTGCCTCGTCAAACGCAATGGGAACCAGGACTTCTTTGGGCACGAACGAGCCCGAGGCATAGTAGAGGTTCAGGAAGCTCGACATAAGCTCGTGGTCGGGGAACTCCTGTCCCTTGTAACTGAACGACTTGACGCCTTCGAGTTTCCCGCCCCGAACGTACATGACTTGAACGGTCAGCCGGTCACCTTCGCGATGGTACCCAAAAACGTCCCGATCGATGATCTCGACGCTCACTGCCGACTGGCGGTCGAGCACCTTCGATACGCTCAAGATCTGGTCACGATAATTTGCGGCCCGCTCAAACTCCATCTCTTCGGAAGCGTCGTACATCTTCTGTTTGAGCCGATTTACCAACTCATCGCCACGTCCTTCCAAAAATAGAACGGCATCGCGGACGTGCTGGTCGTAGAGCTCGGTGTCGACCTCAAACACGCAGGGTCCCGGACACCTCTTGATCTGATACTGCAGACACGGGCGTGTTCTTGAGGCGAGTGCGGCGTCGGTGCAGGTCCGAAGCTGGAAGTATTTGTTGAGCAGACTCAGAGTTCTTCGGATCGATCTTGCGTCAGTATAGGGGCCAAAATAACGAGCACCGTCTTTGACTTGACGGCGTACGACCTCGACTCGAGGCCATTCCCCCTTGGTGTTGATTCGCAAAGAGATGAAGTTTTTATCGTCCTTGAGCAGGACGTTGTAGCGCGGCTGATGCGCCTTAATCAGCGTGTTTTCAAGGACCAGCGCTTCTTTCTCACTGGACGTGACGATCGTTTCGATATCACTCAGAACTTGGGGCAGGCGCTTCACAAACGCCCGGGTATCTCCTGACGAGGCAGCAAAATAGCTCTTAACGCGGTTTTTGAGATCTTTGGCTTTGCCCACGTAGACGATGCGACCCCGTCGATCGCGCATGATATAACAACCAGGCTTGTTCGGAATCAGATCGATTCTCGCCTCGTAGTTGAAGCTCTCTTCGGTCATCAGGTCTTCTTAAGTTGGGACAAAACCCATCGATAATACAGAAACTCGATCGCAATACCCTCAGCGCCCTTCCATGCCGAGATAAGGTCCGCGAAATCCTCATCGCTGACTTCAGCGGGGTCTTTGCCGTAGGTTCGGATGACCCACCGTCGAAGGCCTTTCTCTTCACCTTTAACCAGGTGCGAGGGGAAGCTCGCGTCGGTGCGATTGCGATGCAACATCAGGTCCTGGGCGGTCGAAGGCCCGATTCCCCGAATTTTCTGGATCTCGATATAGAATTCGTCGGGCGACATGTCCTCGAGTTCTTGCAAATCGATGGTGCCGTCGTGAATCAGAATGGCCAGGCCGATGATGTACTCGGCCTTTCGCCCCGAGATACCGAACTCACGAAACGACGCAGGTTCGGCGGAAACCAGATTTTCGACGCGTGGATAGGCAAAATACTCCTCACCGCCGTGTTCGAATCGCGTGCCGAAAGCTCTTCGAACGGCTTGGTCCATTTTCTTGGCGGTGGGTTTATGGGAGATGCGTGATTTTATGATGTCCGAAAATGCGTCTTCAAAAAGCGACGCACCTGCAATCCGCTTAAATCCGTGGTGTTCCTGCACCATCGCACCGAGATGGTAGTCATCGACCGCTTGTTCCATCAGCGGTCGTAGGTCGAGTTTCAACCCAAGAATTCGCTCGATCTGCACTGTGGCCTCGGCGATTTCCGCCGGGGTGAGTTCGTCTTGGCTTGGAAAAGAAACGTCAAATCCAGGCTCTTCGGGATTCTCGTTGAACTTCGCCACAAACAAAACGTCGCGCGTCGACAAACTCAGCGGGCGAACAAACCCTTTTTCGTAGATCGCCTCGGGATCTTGCTCGCGCAGGAAATAGTCCCCGCAGTCGAGGGTGAGCCAGAAATCATGCGGTGGTATTGAGGGTAGAAACATCAGAGACCTCCTTAGCTGCGTTAGGATGCACCGGACACGCAAACGTCTCAATCACGAACCTTAATCGTGCTCTCCACCACGCGCCCACCGACACATAACTCGTCGAGATAATTACAATTCACGCGAGTTTTGTTTCGGAAACCAGCCATAGCTGTTACTAGTCAGCCGCGAATCATTGCATCTTGGAGATGAAATTATGAAAATCCGATTACTTACAGCACTTTGCGCACTTTGGATTCTTGGTTGTGACAAGCCAGCAGTCGATATTGAAACTGAAGACGGCACCAACGTCGAAATCAATGGGGACACCGTGAAGGTCGAAGGCGAAGCTTTGGAAGGTAAACCTGTCGAAGTCACAGCCGAAGGCGCCAATGGCGGCACCACTATTGAAGTCAACAAAGACGGCGTAAAGGTCGAAGGCGAAGACAACGTTGAAGTCACCAAAGACGGCGTCAAGGTTGATACGGCTGACGGCGTGAAGGTCGACCTCAAGGACGGCGTGAAGGTCACGATTCCTTCAGGCAACTAAGACGGTCGTCGGCGCAAGTGTCCGAGCGCTGGACCAACAGCGTAGGGGCTTGCGCCCAGTACCCGCTTGTATTATTTGTTCCGGGTATCCCCAACACACGAGAAGCTCATGTCCGGTGGACTAATTGGAATCAAAAGAGAAACAGCAATCGGCATCTTTGGCGGGCTCGTCATGATTACGATCTGTGTGATGATTGGCAGTTTTATTGCCCAAAGCATGCCTGTGCACCACGCCCCTGAGGGTGAGCATGCTCCTGCAGCTGCAGGTGAGCACGCTCCGGCAGCCGAAGCCGCTCCGGCAGCCGAGGCTGCTCCAGCGGAACACTAGATCGGCTCAGCTCTCGACGTGGTCATCGCCAAGCGCCATGGCTGCGAGAGTCCCACCCTCTACATTTGTACACTCGGGGAACCCATTGCTTTCCAGGATTTGCGAAGCCATCTGACTTCTTGCACCTGAACGGCAGATTACGAACACCTGTCTGTCGTCGAGTTCAGGCACCCGTCCGTCTTGAAGCCAAGACAGGGCAAAGTGTTCGGCGCCCTTCACGTGAACCTGTTCAAATTCGTGGGCTTCGCGCACGTCCAAAAGACGCATCGCGTCGGTGCGCATGGTCGAAAATTCAGCATATGAGAGTCGTTTCACGTTTCAGTCCCTAAAATTAACGTATTGAAGCGGCAGATCGTACTCGTTGGCCTTCATCTCTTTGATGGCTTCCTGCAAATCGTCGCGGTTTTTACCGGAGTACCGAAGCTGGTCGCCCTGAATCGAGCCTTGAGCTTTGATTTTAGCGTCCTTGAGGTCCTTGACGATCTTTTTGGCGATCTCTTGAGAGATGCCTTGTTGAACCGAAATTTCCTGACGAACCTTCATGCCGCCCATCGGCTTGAGGTCGCCCGCCTTGAACGTGGAAAGATGCAGGCCACGTTTGATCGCTTTGGATTGCAAGACATCCAAGGCAGCAATCACGCGACCTTCTGAGTCCGACGTGATCGTGATCGTGGAAGTATCGGCTTTCCACTCGATCGTTGTCTTGGTGTTCTTGAAGTCAAAACGCGTCGAAATTTCTTTGAGCGCGTTATTAACCGAATTGGCGATTTCTTGGACGTCCACTTTGGACACGACATCAAAGGATGGCATGGGATCTCCTTAGAGAGTTTCTGCAATTTCAGCGATCAGTGAGTCGACGGCGCTGCCATCGAAGCCAAACTTGTCGCCAATGGCGTGACACATCTGCATTTCATCTTCACGAAAGCCATCGGCTTGGGTGACAGCAATGAACATACGCAGGGCGATTTCTCGCAACTCTGTGGTGTCGATGCGATGAGCCAATGAAGTGAGGAAGCCTTCCATCACACCTGGCTCTTGGCGTTGGTTGGTCAGGAGTTCGCGCGTCAACGCGCTGTGTTCAGTCACTTGAGCTTCGACATCTTTATCCCAGATGAAGGGCAAACGAAGGAGCTCCTCGTCAAGCTGCGCGAGCTCAGCTTCGGTGACTTCACCGTCGGCAATCACAGCCAATACTAGGATGTCCATGAACGCCTTATTGGCGTCGATGCTCATCCCTTTGAGTGATTCTAGCTCGTCAAAGTAGCTCATCAAGTGTTTTTGAAGCATGGGTTCTCCTTTCATTCGTCGATTCGAATAAGACCGTTAATTAGTACATCCATTGCGGCCCCGATCGTCGCCTCGAGGTCCATCTCGATCCCGAGGGCAAAATTGGCTTGCACCCCGTCGAGCAAAGACTTCAACACGATCGCGACCCCGTAAGAATCACATTCCCGAACCTGTCCTGTTTCCACTCCACGAGCGATGAGGTCCGAGATCCGGTTAAAATAGTTGAGTTGAAGCTGCCTGAGAACCTTGGCGACTTCGACGTCTCGAAGTGCCATCTCGCCCATGATCACCATGAAACGTGGGCGATCGGTGCTAGCGAAGAGCTGCATGAAGTGTTCGGCGAGCTCAAATAGCATTCCCGTAATGTCTTTGGCTTGGTCGTCGACATTATCGATAAACGACATGGAGGTCTGATATTCCTCTTGGACGAGGGCTAAAAAGATGTCCCGCTTCGACTCGAAATGAAAGTAGATGCCTCCCTTGCTGAGTCCGGATTCGCGGGCGATCACGTCCATCTTGGTGGCAAAGTAGCCTTCCTCAAGAAAACATGTTCTCGCGGCATTCAGGATTTGCTCCGAACGCTCGTCCGGACTGCGGTGTTTGGTCATGACTCTTCCACGTCTTGGCGCCGTGGAGTATCGACCGACCTGCTTTGAAATTCAAGGTGAGAGGCCAGCCAATTCAGCGAAGTTGCGCTTCGAGTTCGGCAATGATTTCTGAGATATCGCTTCGGCCGGTGATCTCTTGATCCATGCGACGACAGGCAGCCATCACGCTGGTGTGGTCTTTTCCGCCGAACTTACGCCCAATCTGGGGAAACGAGTCTTCGGTGTGCAGTCGCGAAAGGTACATCGCAATCTGACGTGGAATGCTGATATCGCGAGACCTACGTGCGCCTTTGATGTCCGAGGGTTTGATATCAAACCTAGAAGCAACCAATTTAATGATGCGATCGATCGTGACATGACGACCATCTTCGATATTCATGCGCCGCAGCATTTCTTTGGCGAATTCCACCGTAAGCGGCGTGCTGGTGAGACTGGCCTGAGCGCCAAGGCGAATAAGGGTTCCCTCGAGCTCACGCACATTCGAGCGAATGGCCGATGCGATAATCAGTGCCACATCTTTTGCCAACGGAATGCCATCGGCTTCGGCTTTTTTCTCGAGGATAGCCATCCGTGTTTCGACCGACGGCACCTGCACGTCTGCGATCAATCCCCACGAAAATCGACTCGCCAGACGATCTTCGATGCCAGGAAGTTCACGTGGCGGACGATCCGAGGTCATCACAATCTGTTTGCCGGCCTGATGCAAGGCGTTGAACGTGTGAAAGAACTCCTCTTGCGTGGAGTCTTTGCCACCGATGAACTGAATGTCATCGATCAGCAACACATCACAATCGTTTCGAAACTGCATTCTGAACGAGTTCATGTCGCGGTTTCGCAGCGACGTGATCAACTGGTTCATGAAAGCTTCGGAAGACAGGTAGAGCACACGTTGCGTCGGGTCGCGGCGCAAAATCTCACACCCAACCGCCTGAAGAAGATGGGTTTTCCCGAGGCCCACGCCCCCAAAAATAAAGAGGGGGTTGTAGACGGTTGCGGGGTTGGCGGCCACAGCACTGCAGGCGGCGTGGACAAATTGATTCGATCCACCCACCACAAATTCATCGAAGGTGTATTTCGGGTTCATACCTGACTCGACGGCGCGCTCACGCCAATCGAGTCGAGGACTCACGAAAATATCCCGTTGTTCGAGCGGTTCTGATGTCCTGGACTGCCGTGCAGCGACTCGACCAGACGTCAGATCGATTGCGACGTCTTCGTTCTGCGCGACCGCGCCACGAGCTTTCAGCGCCACTTTCCACTTGCGGTCGGTCACCCTTTGCAGCGCCTCACCGATCAAATCGAGGTAGTTATCCTCGATCCAAGCCTTGATGAAATCGTCGCCTACTTCGAACTCGGCTACGCCTGCTTCGATCTGAAGAACTGAAATGGTCTTAAACCAGGTTTCCCAGGTGTGATTGCTGACCTTTTCCTTCAGTTCATGAAGTGCGTTTTGCCAAATCTCCGTCATCAATAAGCCATTTTCTAAAAGTTAATTCCGAGGGGTCGGAAGGGGGGAAAGAGCTAAAGGATCGAAGGACTGTTATCAACCAAGTTCTGCGTGATCGAAAGGACTTTTTCGCAGCGTTGAACCCCTATGGAGTAGGTCATTTTTGGGATCTTTCCGAACTTGTGCGCCTTTGCGAGGCCCAGACTTGCCGAGTTTTTTTTTATCGAGGCAAGTAGCCGGATAACCCAAGCGCCACGGAACAAACGACCAGCGCTTCACCCTAACATCGCGGAATAAATGCACGTTATGGAGTTCTTCGGAAATCTGGCCCGCGCAAAACAGACTGATCGTGGCATGAATGACGCGATCGGATGTGCGTCAGTCCAAGAACTCGCACACAAGTGTCGCCACATGTTCGACTTCGGCGGAGTTCAATTGTGGAAAGACTGGCAAAGCCAAGACCCGCTCGGCGGCCGCGCGCGCGTTTGAGACTTGGTGGGAAACCAAGAAACACGGTTGGTCGCGCATCGTAAGTGGGTAGTAGATCGCGGTTTCAACGTCGTGAGCGGCAAGGTGGTTTTGCAGCTCGTCTCGGTGCCCGACTTCAATCACGTATTGGTGAAAGGTCGAAGCAGCGCCTGCGCGAACCCGAGCAGGAAACGGCAGTGTCTGGTTGTATATTTCGGCATGGCGTCGGCGCCTAGAGTGCCAGCGCTCCAAATACGGAAGTTTGACCGACAAAATGGCGGCTTGAATGGCATCGAGGCGGAAATTCCCACCCAACTCCTGATGAACATATTTCGGGTGCGCGCCATGAACCCGAATTCTTCTGAGGCGCTCCGCAAGGTTTGAATCGCTTGTCACGACGGCTCCAGCGTCTCCGCAGGCGCCCAGGTTCTTAGTTGGGAAAAAACTAAAACAGGCCATCGCGCCGTGATGCCCCACGTGACGCGAATCGATGCGAACCCCGACGGCCTGAGCACAATCTTCGATTATCGCCACGCCGTGTGCGGCGCAAATCTTGGAAATCGCATCGATGGCAGCCACTTGCCCAAACAGGTGAACAACAATCACGGCTTTGGTTCGTGGTCCGATCAAGCCTTCAAGAACCTCGGGATCGAGGCCGTAATACGAATCGATGTCGGCAAAAACCGGTTGAGCACCAAGCCTAGCGACACAGCCTGCAGGGGCAAAAAACGTGAAGTCGGGGACGATGACCTCGTCTCCCGGACCCACCTCAAGAGCCATTAGGGCCATCGTGAGCGCGTCCGTACCACTCGAGGTGCCCACGGCATGGGTCGCCCCCACGTAGGCAGCAAACGCGAGCTCAAACGCCTCGACTTCTTCGCCCAAGATATAGCGCCCAGACCGTAAAACTCTGAGTGTCGCTTGCTCCATGGCGTCTTGGATTTCGGGTTCCAATCGAGTCGGATCAAAAAACGGGACACGCATTCAGACCTCACACAGGCCATCTGGCGACTCTTGGAATCGTCGGCCACAACCACATTCCAGGAGTTCGTTTAGCCTGAAGCCACAGATGCAAACCCATCCAACGGCTCGTCCAGGAACCCCGACCACCAGCGAATGGGGGGCGACATCCCGGGTCACCACAGTCCCCGCACCCACCAAAGCGTAGCGGCCCACTTCAGTCCCGCAGACGATCGTGGCGTTGGCCCCAATTGACGCGCCTTTTCGAATGATCGTTTGTTCAAGAGCGGCGTGACGCGAGACAAATGCTCGAGGGGTCGACACGTTGGTGAAGACCACGCTTGGTCCGATAAACACGTCGGATTCGAGGACCACACCTGCATAAACCGAGACGTGATTTTGAATGCGCGTGCCATCGCCAATCACAACTCCCGGTCCCACGTACACGCCCTGCCCCAAAACACAGTTGGTTCCGATTCGTGCGTTTTCTGAGACATGAACCCAGTGCCAAACAAACGTACCATCACCAATAACGGCGCCGTGATCGATGATCGCGGTGGGATGAATCATCGATGGTATCCGACCGCTTTTGGCCGCTCGTTTTTTCCAAGGGGTAGGTTTGCGGCCGCCTTCAGGTCCCAAGCCTCAAACGTCTGGCCCTCTTGTTGAAGATAAAAATCTGCGATCGGCCCGAGCATGGCCGCGTTATCGGTCGACAGAATGGGTGGCGCAAAAAACACACCGATCTGCATGCGTTCGCCTTCAGCCTTGGCGGCTTTACGAAGGCCGGAATTGCAAGCCACACCGCCAGAAAACACGATGCGCTTGAGCTTCTTCTGTTTGGCCGCGGCAAATGCTTTCATGACCAGCACATCCACAACGGCCTGTTGAAACGACGCACACAGGTCGTTCAAAGCCTGGCCTTCAGGAATGCCGTTGGCTTCAACGTGCTGCAACACTGCGGTCTTGAGCCCCGAGAACGAAAAGTCGAGGTTCTTACGGGTCCACATCGGCCGAGGAAACGCGATGGCTTCGGGGTTGCCGTCTTTGGCGAGGTTGTCGATCTGAAAACCGCCGGGATAAGGCAGTCCAATCATCTTGCCGACCTTGTCGAAAGCCTCGCCGGCTGCGTCGTCTCTTGTCCGCCCGAGCAGTTCGTATTCGCCCAATGCCCGCACGACGTAGAGGTCGGTATGTCCGCCGCTGACAATGACCCCGATATATGGAAACTCCGGTCGTTCGTAATCCGGCAGGTCCAGCAGAACCGCCGTCAAATGCCCTTCAAGGTGGTTCAAGCCCACGCATGGTTTATTCTGAGCGAAGGCGAGCGCCTTGGCGGTCTCGATCCCGACCAGCAGGCTCCCAATCAGTCCCGGCCCACTGGTCACACCAAAACCGTCGATGTCCTTAAGCGTCACACCTGCTTCTGCAAGGGCATCACGCAAGACGGCCTGAATATCACAAACGTGATTGCGGGAAGCCAACTCTGGCACCACACCGCCGTAACGACGATGAATGGGAATCTGGCTGGCGATGGCGTTGGACAAGATCTCTCGGCCATCACGGATGATGGCCACAGAGGTCTCGTCGCAACTCGACTCAATGGTCAGAACGAGCATTAGAAACGGTTCTTTAGGATGGAACGAACTTCGTCGGAATCACGACCTGTAGGACGAAGCTGCAAGAACTTCTCGTAGGCTGCTTTGGCCGAATCCTTGTTGCCTTGCAGCTGGTATGCGGCACCCAAATCCAGATAAAGGTTTGCAGGACGATGACCTAACTTTTCGGCTCGGGTGTACTGTTCGATCGCCTCGCTGTTTCGCATCGAGCCGAACGCGGCTTGGCCGTGAAGAAACGCGACCTTGCCGTTGCTTGATTCTTCAGCGCTGAGCTCCCGCAGGGCTTCCAGGGCTGGAGCAAAATTCTCGCGTTTTATGAGCTTCTCGGCCGCGCTGATTCGTCCCGCGATGGTCGTTGGAGCAACCTCTGGCTCGACCTTTTTGACAGGCTCTTCCTTGGGCGTGTCGTTTACCACCACGTCGACGGGAGGTTTCACCTCAACCACAGGCTCGTCGATTGTTCCAGCATCGGGCTCAGCCACGGCAAGCGCATCAAATCCTGGGATCACCCCAGCGAACAGATTTGCGGATTCTGTCGCACGGTTTTCAACATCTTTTCCAAACGCTGCAGCGATAGCGTCCAAAGGCTCTACAACAGGCTCTTCGACCACCGGCTCCTCGATCACGGGTTCTGGCACCACGGGTTCGGGCGTAGGAATAACCGCAATTGGTTCTTCAATCGGAGCTTCTTGGCTGTTTTGATTGATCACATAAAACAGACCAGCCAACACGATGGCGATCAGCGCGAAGATAACCAAAGGTGTTCGATTCGGCGGCTCTTCGACGCGGAAATCGTCCGCGGATTGGTCGGCCGCGCTGAAGAACGAGTCTTCAGGTTCGTCGATGTCAGGCAAAGGCTCATCAAGGGTGTCCACCTTCCCTGCTTTTTCCCGATCCGGTAGTTCGACCGTTTCAAGCTCTGCAGGCACCACGCCCAACGCCTCGGGAACTCGGCTTCCCGAGCGGCTCAAGTCAAAACGGGCCACCACAAGTTCGCCGTCCTTCGCGGTTCGCTCGACCAGCAGAGGCACTTCTTCGACTTCCTTAATCTCTTCCAGTTCGTATTCGCCACCGTCATCTTTCGCCGGCACCTCGCCTGGAAACGGCGTCACGTCATTTGCGGGATCGAAGGGCAATTCGTCTGGGGAGTCTGGCTCTTCGACCTTGAAGCTTACTTCTTGGGGCGACGTCTCTGCTTGGGACGCATCAGCTTTCGAAGACGTAGCTCTCGACGACTTATCGGCCGCAAGCTGTTGCGCAAGCGGACGAAGGTCTTGAGTGACGCGCTCGCGCTCTTTTACCGAAAACTCGCGAGACGCCGCGAGCTCAACCTGTGGCAGGTCATGAGTGTCAACGGGCTCCTCGTCGTCAAAAACGTCGCCTTCGCTCAGTTCATCGGAAAGGCGCGGCCATGATTCGTCGGTTTGCTCATCAGCACGTTTGTCGGCAAGCATCGACGCGGTCCCAAGAAGAGACTCGGCGTCGGCCACTGCGCGTGCCGCGACGATATCGTCGTGTGCCTCTGCGATCGACGCGATCGTAGGCAGTTCTTTGGTCGACACTTCGTCGATCTCTGGCCCCTCGTCTTCGTCGTCGTCAAAAACATGGTCTTGGAGCCGGGTGGTCTGAGCGGGAGTACTGATGGGAGTCGGCTGGCGTTGGCGCCGATGCTGGCCTCGGACATTTGCTTCCGCATCCTCCGGAAATTCGACCGAAACCGGAGTTACGTTCGGATCCGTGGTGCGCGAAACTGCCTCGACCAAACGCTCGGTCACACGTCCTTGACGAGAATCGGTCAAAGATGAAATGCCCAAATCCGTGCTTCGGATAGGATCGGCAGGACCTTCGCTGGGAATCTCTTCGGCTGATCGAATATCCGAAACGAGTTTTGACATCGGCGCGGGCTCAAGCGCGCTATCGCGCTTCACCGAAGCGACCATATGTTTCGTGATCGCGCGGTGCTGACCAGACAAAACGATCGCCTCGGCCTCTTGACGCTTCTTCTCTTCAGCTTCGATCTTTCGGATCGCCTCTTTCGGATTCGACTCGCCTTCGAAGTGAAAACTCCAAGAAGGTTTTCCGTCGATATCGACAGCGTCCGGGCCAAGGATCTGCGGTATCATTGGCTCGACGGCCGGACGAGCCTCTGCTCCGCGACTCTGCGCACCAAACTTGGGAGCCGTGTCTTTTCGACCGCGGTCTTCATCGCGAGTTTCAAGCCAGGTCGCAAGATTCGAGCGTTCAGGAGCCCGATCATTATGGGCTGCCACGTTCTTCAGCGCGCCGTCTGCAAGGAGTTTCTTGGTGATTTGCAGCGTCGTGACATCGTCGACAGGGCTGTCGTCCAACACGTCGCGGATCGAACGCACACCGTCATACAGACGGGCAATGCGGGCAACCGCGCCAGGAAGCTGATCGAGGTTGGGCAACTGCTTATAATCGGCTTCAAACACGTTCTGAAAATTTGGTAGCTCGTCCACAAGTTCGTTCCATTCTCCAAGACGCTGAATACCGACAAGCAGAAGATCATTGCTGTCTTTCGGCACGCGGTCAGGTCGGTTGGCGATCTCGTGGTACTGCAGATGGAAGCGTCCCTCGGGCCAGAGCATGAGGCGATAAATGGCTTCTTCGCCCTGCAGTTTTCCGCAGATCGCGTCCAAGATATTTCCTTCTCGGAAATAAACCACGGCTTCGCGGTCGTTGCGCGACAAGCGAATCGAGCCCGAACGCATTTCTTCTTCGATCGTCTGGAGCAAGTCGATCATCGTGATATCGGCCAGATCGCCCTCAAGCTCCTCAATTTCCGAGTCGCTGAGCATGTCTTTAGCGCGCTTCTGAAGCAGGAGCTCGACACGTGTCGTCACTTCTTTGATGTAGACAGGTTTGGTCAGGTAATCATCAGCACCAAGTTCAAATCCACGCATTTTCTGCGGCAATGAACGGTCCTCGGTCAAAAAGATGAACGGAATCGACCGTGTCGACTCGGCTTCCTTCAGACTGGCCAAAAGCGCAAAGCCGTCTCCATCAACGAACGTCGAATCCGAGATGATGAGATCGGGTTGTTCGGAGACCATTAGCCGTTTGGCCTCAAGAGGGGAATCCGTGATTATCACACGGTATCCCGCCTTCTTGAAGCTGACCTCAAGAACTTTTTGACTCTTTGTGTCGGCGTCGACCACCAGAATCGTTTCGTTAGCCACACCTGCTCCTTCAAATCCGCACACCTGCCCGAGCGCGTCGGATTCGCGGCATCTTAGTAGGTCAATCTT
>JBBKVQ010000472.1:0-6954 GCA_037968515.1 Bradymonadaceae bacterium | reverse complement strand
TCCCACCCCTGCCCCATCTGCTTTGAAAGCGCCTCAATCCGCCGGGCACTCGCCAGCAAGTTCCTGCCTTCTTCCAGCACCAGACGGCCTTCATCGGTCAACGTCGCGCGATGCCCGCTTCGATCAAACACCACGACATTCAGGCCGGCCTCGAGCTGTTGAACTGCATAACTCACCGCGGATTGTGCTTTTTTTAGAGACCGAGCGGCCGCAGCAAAACTGCCCGTCCGAACGATGGCGTCCAAGGCTTCTAGCCCATCGAGATGCAAGTTCATGTCGGCTCCATCGAGTTATCTCCATCAGATTATCAGATAAACATAAGCTAAACTTTATTCTTTTTTCCGATAGAACCGGCGCTACACTAAGGGGGTAAGCAAATTTTGCGTTTCACGCACCCAAGTCCGGAGTTTTTCATGACGACAAATAATCCAGTAGGCCTCAAAGGCATTGCATTCCTTGAGTTTTCGGCTGAAACCGATTTCAACATGGGAAAACTTTTCGAAAAATTCGGTTTTTCGAAGTCGTTCCAACACAAAGAGAACAAAGTCGAAGCGTTCACCCAAAACGACATCGTTTTCCTTGTGAATGAAGGCGACGGATTTGCGGGTCAGTTCCGCGCGACTCACGGACCTAGCGCAAGCGGCATGGGAATGTTCGTCGAAGACGCAAAAGCTGCGCACGCAGAAGCCGTCAAACGTGGCGCTCGTGCATTTGATGCCACCGAATCGACCAAAGCAGCCTACAACCTGCCTGCTGTCTACGGCATCGGCGATAGCCTGATTTACTTCGTCGATAACCCAACAGAGTTTTTCGAAGCTGAATTTAAAGACCACACGAATCCAACGGTCGTCCCTGATAAGGGTTTCCACACGATCGACCACCTCACGAATAACGTGATGAAGGGAACGCTCATCCAATGGGCTGACTTCTACAAAAACATCTTCGGATTCACCGAAGTTCGTTATTTCGATATCCGTGGCGACGAGACCGGCCTTCTCAGCTACGCCCTGCGCTCGCCTGATGGGTCGTTTTGCATCCCAATCAACGAAGGCACCGAGGCCAAGTCGCAGATCGAAGAATACCTTCGCGAGTACAAAGGACCTGGCATCCAGCACATCGCGTTGGCATCCGAGAGCCTGCTTGACTCACTTGACCTTATGGAAGGCACGGATGTGAGCTTCCTCGACATCGATGACGAATACTACGAGACCGTCTACAACCGCGTTCCAAACGTGACTGAAGACCACGCGCGCATCAAAAAGCACAACGTACTCGTTGACGGTGACGAAGAAGGCTACCTGCTTCAGATCTTCACTCAGAACGCGGTCGGGCCGATCTTCTTCGAGCTGATTCAGCGAAAAAATCACCATGCTTTTGGTGAGGGCAACTTCGGCGCTCTCTTCCGCAGCATCGAGCGCGACCAGCGTCGCCGTGGCGTGCTCTAAGCACCCAAAATCTCTCAGTACTGACGGGGCCTCTGGCCCCGTTTTGCTTTCTTGTGTCATGCTGCGGACGGCGTCGCTCAGACACAGCAACGGTTCGAACGCACGATGTTAAAACACCCCGCCATTCTTTTTGTCCTAAGGCGTGCGCGGCCTCATGCGGGCCTGCTTGTTTTTGTCCTTGTGGGTGAGTTGTTAGCAGCAACGCTAACTCTGGCGCTGCCCCAAGTTGCTGGCGCTTCGATCGAAGCTTTAATGGCCAACACATTATCGTCGCTGTCTTGGTCGCTAGTGTTGATCGCGGTGGTGATGTTTTTGCGGATGGTCTTTGCCGCCTGGACCTCTTTTGCTGCCCAAAATGTTAGCAATACGGTAGAAAAATCAACCCGCGAAGACTTCCACGGACATCTACTCTCGTTGAGCCTAGCCGACCATCAACGCCTAGGAACGACGGCGCTGATGGACAGCGAATTCCAAGACCTTTGGGAGGTGCGCAATCTGGTCATGGCACAACCGCCGGTCTTGATTGGTGCTCTCGTCACAGGCGCAGGCGCGCTGGCGTTTGCATTGTCGATCTCTTGGGAGCTCACACTACTTACAGGCATCGCAGGCCCACTGCTTTACCTGGCCGTGAGGCTCGCCGGACGAAAAATCGAGGCGATCTCGAAACGCTATTGGAAGGCGATTCGACGAGCCAATGCGATCGACCTCGAAAACCTGCGGGTCGTTGCACTGCTCAAAACCTTTGCCCGCGAGCCCGAGCGCCATCAGGAATTCTCGAATCGGCTAACGGAATTGGTGAAGGTGGGCCGTGACCGTAGTCGGCTGGACGCGACTTTTTCGCCGATTACGCGTTCGATCGAGCTTTTTGCGGTCGCGCTCTTGGTGCTCGCGACCAGCCAAGGTTACGTCGCGCAGAGCTTGTCGACGGTCGAGCTGGGTCAGTTTGTCATGTATTCGTTTTTGCTGATCACGCCGTTTCGAACCATGACGTCCATGGCGTTCGGCTTCAAAGAATCCCGTGGATCATTGGATCGAATCCAAGAACTCCTGGCTTTGCCTCCAGAGTCACAAGGAAACATCGAACTAAGCGAGGTCAAAGGAGACCTCGAGCTGAGTCACGTTTCATTTGGCTACCCGGATCGGGAACCGGTCCTTAACGACGTGAGTGTATCGTTTAACGCCCGCGAAACCGTGGCTTTAACCGGATCAAATGGTGGTGGAAAGTCCACGCTGGTGAGCCTGATGCTCGGCCTTTGGAAGGCAGATTCGGGCATAATCAGTATCGACGGGCAAGATATCCGCAAGTTGACGCTCTTATCGGTGCGGCGCTCAGTCTGCTTGGTGACTCAACACACTGAACTCTTGGATACGACCATCATCGAAAACCTGCGTTTTGTGAGGCCTGAAGCCACCGACGCCGAAATCACCCACGCGTGCGAATTGGCTTTGGTCGATGAGTTCCTGACGGTGTTGCCCGATGGACTTGAAACGGCGGTCGGAGATTCTGGGCTGAAGCTATCTGGCGGTCAGCGGCAACGCGTGGCGATCGCCCGTGCGATTCTGGCGAACCCGCCAGTGTTAATCCTGGACGAAGCGACGTCGATGTTTGACCCAGAATCTGAATTGAGGTTCCTCGACCGCGCGATGCCTTGGCTTAAGCAGCGCACTGTGATCTTCATCACACACCGCCCGGCTCCACTGGCCCATGTCGATCGAGTGTTTCGGGTTGAAAATCAAACCGTGCACGAACTCACCGATATGATAAGTTCCCAGCACTCATAAGTCGGTCGGATTGATGACAAAAGAACAGCCTCAAAAACTCGGGCTGCGTTTGCTTTACACGGTGTTTTTCGTGTCCGGCATGTGCGCATTGCTTTACCAACTGGCCTGGCAACGCTTGTTGTTCCTCACCTATGGAACCAACTCCGAGGCCACCACGGCAATTATCGCGGTGTTCATGCTGGGTCTGGGACTCGGCAGTTTGGCTGGCGGTGAGGTATCAAAACGGTACCCACACAAACTTCTGACGCTTTTTGCGGTGGCAGAAGCAGGCATCGGCCTTTTTGGTCTAGTTTCGGTGCCGCTCCTTATCGCTGTGGGGGATGCCACAGCAGGTATTGATGCCTTCAGTGCCGGCGCAGTCTGCTTTGCGATTCTTGTTGTTCCGACGATGCTCATGGGAGCCACTCTGCCCCTTCTGGTCGCCGATGTGGTTGCTCGTCAGCACGACGTCGGTGATGCCGTGGGCGACCTCTATCACGTGAATACGCTGGGAAGCGCGCTGGTCTGCATCTTGGCTTCCTTCTTCATCTTTCGGTACTTCGGCCTTTCCGGCGCCGTTTACATTGCTGCGGCGGGCAACCTGGGTGTCGCCGCCACGATCTTTATCGCTCGGAGGCAAAAATGACTTTCGCACTCGTATTGCTGATGGCGTTTGTTTCCGGCTTCGTTTCGTTGTCCTACGAGGTCCTTTGGGCGCGCATGTTCTCGTGGTCAACCGCTGGCGCGGTATCGTCGTTCCCGATGTTGCTGGGGTTATTTCTGGCCGGATTGGCCGTGGGGGCCAAATGGTCCAAGAGATTCAGCCATGGCCAGCCCACCCATTCCCCGGCTGCGCTGCGAGCTGTCGCCGGCTTTTTTGGAACCAGCGCTTTGGCTGGCTGGCTAGTGATTCCAGGCATGGCCTTTTTGCTCAGCATCCACGTAGCCATCCCCGGTTACACGGCCCTCTACTGCGTGTTTATCGCCGCGTGCCTATCAGGAGCCCAACTGCCCTTGCTGATGCACTACGGCATCGCTGCAGACGGGCGAGTGGGTGCAAACCTGAGCTACGTCTACGTCGCTAATATCATGGGCGCTGTCGGCGGCAGTCTCCTGACAGGTTTTGTGTGGCTTGATTACTCGACCACAGACGTGATCGTCACTGTATTGACCGTGTGTAGTCTCGTCTTGGCGCTTGTGCTTTGGATGAGCACACGCCCGACCAAAAAAGACATCCTGATGGGCGTCTCGTTTTTTGTTGCAGCCAGTGTCATCGCGGTCGGAGGCCGATCATTCGCTTACGATGACGTGCTGGAGCGCCTGTTTTATGGCGCCAACTACGAGGGACAACACTTCAAACACGTTATCGAAAACAAAAGTGGCATCATTACGGTCGACCAGAACGACATCGCCTACGGAGGAGGGGTCTACGACGGGACTTTTTCGGTCGACTTTGTCGACGACGTCAATGGTGCGGCGCGCCCGTTCTCACTGAGCGCATTCCACGAAAAACCCGCAAAGATTCTAGTGATCGGCCTTGCCACGGGCTCGTGGGCGCGAATCCTCGCGGCACATCCGCAGTTGGAACGAATGGTGATCGTCGAAATCAACCCGGGGTACTACGACCTTTTGCGGCGCTATCCTAAATCCGCAAAAATGCTCGAAAGCACCAAGATTGAACACGTCGACGACGACGGACGGCGATGGCTTCATGGCACCGACGAAAAATTCGACGCGATCATCATCAACGCGTCGTTTCATCAACGCGGATTCGGAAGCACGTTGCTCTCAAAAGAGTTCTTGGAGTTAACCAAGGCACATCTGAATCCCCACGGGATTCTGATGCTGAACACCACGGGTTCGGCGCGCGTACTCGCGACCGTTTGCGAGGTGATGCCCGGCTGCATGGCGTACTTGCGCAGCGCCATCGCAAGCCCCGATCCCATCGAGCCCAACGCTGAGCGCCTGCGCAACATATTAATGAACTACCGAATCAATGGTGAGCCGATCCTGGACCCAAACCGCGCCAAGGACCGCGAAAAACTCGAGGGGATGTTAAGAGAAATATCCACCCAATCCGGCAACTTCAAAAGCAATTCAGACGTCATGACGCTGTCCAAAGGCCACGAGATTATCACTGACGATAATATGGGTCACGAATGGCAGTTCTCAATCTTGGGGTTTTGAGCCCGAAAGCCAACGCACCACGCCAATTGCGGCCATTGCGATGGCTACTCCTCCCCAGATATCGATCACGTAATGACCACCAGTTGTGATGGCCGACCAAGCCATCAGGGCGGTCCAGATGATGCCCACGATCAGTACCGGTCGCACCTCGTAGCGCAGGTCCCAACAGAGGAGCACGGCAATCGCGACATGAAATGATGGGAACTGAATCAAGCCCTGAGCATTCCCTGGCGTGAGCAGTCCAAAGTCGAGCTTCGACAGCTCATCGAGATGCTGAACCAGCAGCCCCGTGTGGTGAATATCCTCGATCCCGTAAAAAAAGATGGCGTTTTTGGCGGGAAAAATCGCAAACAAAACCAGCCCAAAAATCGCGCTTACAAACATGTTTGCAAGCGTTTCGTACATGCGCCATGGGTCGCGACGCACGCCTGCGGCGTAAGGAACGTACAGCGCGAAATGGAAAAAAAACGCGTAATAGATTTTTGCCAGAATCATGTCCAAATGGGGGACAGATCGGGTCCACTCGACCACCACCAAGGACGTCAGTCCCAGGGCTTCGTCAAACCGCGCAAAAGCCGAATCCCAAAATACCGGATTATGTTCGGGCAATAGGTATTGGGTGGCGGCATATACCGTTGAAAACGCGATCAGAAGACTCGCCCCATTTAGCGCGGCGACCAGCGACCACTCTTGCTGCCGACGGTAACGAACCGCGAGCAACTGCATTACCCCGACCCCAACCGAGACCTTCCAGAAAAACCCGATCTCAATCTGAATATGGCTCAGCGGAAAGAGCAGCAAAGTCCCCAGAATGAGGACCAGTAAAGCCGCAACACAGATCTGCACAGGTTGGATTCGACCTAATTCCAAGGGGCATCCAGAGCCGAGTTTAACCTTTTCATGCGTCGTCGTTTGAAGAGGTTAAGACAAAAAAAGAGCCGCCACGTTTCGATGGCGGCCTATCATATAGCCAGTTCGATCTAGTTGACGTCGGTTCGCTTGAACAGTTCGTCGAGGGACCGAGGATCGTCCGCGTCCATGTCGCGAATCCATTCTGCCTCCCATGGGCCGCCGCCTTGGCGATCTTCGCCGTAGCCCCACTCACCCTTAATTCTGATCTTCTCGCCGTCTTTGACCAGCTGCAAATATCCTTTCCCGGTGATGGAGCGAGTTGCGTTTTCTTTGTCGCCAGGATCGATCCACTGGAACGTCAACATGTTCCCGTTAGCGATGCCTTCAAGTGTTCCGCCGGTTTTGTAGGCGTAGATTCCGCGAACTTCGTCGCCGTTCTGACGAACGTACATGTGCTCAAATTGTGGCGAATACCAGACCCCACCGAAATTCGTGCCGGCGGGCAAAGGTGCTGGCTCAGGCAGACCGGGGTTTGCCGAACATCCAATCCAAGTCAGGGCTAATAAAAAGAGCAGTGCTCGTGTCATGTTCATGGGTCCGTGGCTAAAGCTTCGCGTGGTATCTTGTTTTGCGTCTCCTGACTCGCGCCGTCAAGCAAACGTTCGAGAACACTCCGTACCTGCTCATTCTCGAGCAGCAACAGCCATTC
>JBBKVQ010000471.1:0-11446 GCA_037968515.1 Bradymonadaceae bacterium | reverse complement strand
ATCCCGAAGACGCCAAAAAGGCCGTTACTATGAACGCGATGCTCCTTAAAGGCGCGGTGATGGTGACGTTGGATGCTCGTGCTGAAGGAGTCGTCGTACCCCTTGCACACGCAGGCAGTGTGGGCTTGAACCTGAACTTCGACTACGACTACGGAATCCCTGATTTTGAAGTAGACGAGGTTGGCGTGCGCGCGTCGCTGTCATTTGGCGGCCGTGACCAATGGTGTGATATCCCGTGGTCTGCGATCTACGGCATGAGAAGCCACGACGACGACGAGCTGACGATCTTTCCTAAGAGTTTTCCAGAGGAGCTTCGACAAATGCATCCTGAATTGGATGTGCTCGACGAAGAAGACTAGCGGCAAGCGTTTTGGACTTCGGTCGTGGGCGGGCCAAATCCCCCAGCATCAAAAGTGCCGGTCTGTTCGGTCTGAGTGTTGGGGAGTTTCCACAGGTAGGAGCCTGAGACGCACTCGCCCACAATGTGTTTGTCGATCTTGACCGCAAACTCAGTGGATTCCTCGCATGCGCCGGCGATCCGGCAAATGTAAAGATATGCGTTCTCCTGAGTCAGGGTCTGGCCCGAAAGGTCGTCATCCCACTCGCGCAGGTTCAATTCTGCGTAGCGCTGGGGTGAAGCTTCGCACTCCGTGCATTCAAGCGGGGTGGAGCACCCCGAACACTCAAAGAAGGTCACCAGCGAGATCAGCGTCGTTTGCTGAGCGCAATGCTGGTCCAGGTTGGCCGAGGCATAGTCGCCGATATTGGTCCCACCACACAAAATCCGCACAGGCTTCGGTGCAGGCGTGGGAAGCACAGCGACGTCGTCGCCCACGTCTGGCTGGTTCATGCCTGCGTCCGAGGTCGTCCGTGGCGTGGCGACCCCGTCGTCGCCGCTGCACGACGAAAGCGCGAACCCGATTGCGGCGAGGTAAATGAAACTAGCGATTCTCACAGCCAGCATGAGTTCTGACCATTTCCGATGACATCGGTGCAACTGTAACCCGTGCGGCATTGCGACGCGGACGTACATCCGTCGACGCAGAACTCGAAATCACCGTTGTTGTAGCACGCTGAGTCGCCCGAGCACGTCGCTTCTCCTGCACCGCAAAAGAGGGTGCAATATCCCCCAGGAAGCCCCGTAGCGTCTGAAAAACAGCCACCATTTTGACCGCCTGCACACTGCCAGCTTCCCACACATGCTGCGCCGACCGCACCAGTTCCTGTTGCCGCGGTGAAACACTCTAAGGTGCCGTCTGCGTCGGCGTCATACACTTGATATCCCATTCGATTGCAGGTGTTCGCCAAGCAGAGGCCGTCAAGGCCGCAATGTGCGCCGGCGCCGCAGTCCGTGTTGTTTTGGCAAGTGCGTGTGCAATAGCCTTGATACCAGGCAGAATTCTGTCGGAAACATGCAGCGTTGTTGCCGCCGGGGCATTGTTGAATCGTTGTGCACGGGCTTCCAATTGTGGATCCACTGCCGCTCGGCGTGCACTCTTTCACGCCCTGTCCGTCGCGATCCGAACATCCGTAACCTGTGCGCCCGCAGCTCGCATCGGTTGTGCAGTTCTTGAGGCAAACCCCTTGATTATTGTTTTCCGGGTCTTTGTAGCCGCAATGATTGCCAGAACCACACTGGCTGTCCTGGGTGCACGTCAAGGTGCAGTAGCCGCCGCCCCAACCAGTTTCAGCTGCCGTTAAACACTGCGATCCTGTGCAGTTGGCGTCTGAAGTACAAGGTGTGCCAACGGATAAAGACAAGGTGCACACGTTGTTTTGGCAGGTCTCTCCATTGCCACAGTTGCCGCAGCTGACGTTTGCGCAGCCGTTGAAAATGCTTCCACACGTGAGTCCCTGCGCCGCGCACGAAGTCGTGGGGTTACAGGTGCAATCACTATCCACCGCGGCGGTGCAGCCCACAGGACAGCAACCATCGCCGCCCTGACACGAAGTGATATTTGACGACGAACACTGTGCCGAACAGGTAGCCGCGGCGCCAGTCAGCGTGTCTTTGGTGCAGGCGTTGTTATCATTGCAAGCGGTTGGGCAGTTGCCGTCACAGACTTCTCCGGCGTCGACCATTCCGTTGCCGCAGGTCGTGCTGCAATCGTTGTCAGTGGCGCTGGTGCATCCTGCGGGACAGCAGCCATCGCCGCCCACGCAAGTGGTGCGCGACGTGTTGGTGCATTGGAATGAACACTTGTCAGCCGACCCAGTGAATGTGTCCGTGGTGCATGCGTTGCTGTCATCACAGCTGGTCGGACAATCGCCATCGCACGACTCACCTGCCTCGACCACGCCGTTACCGCACGAGTTGGTGCAGTCCGGGTCCGACTCTGAATCACAGCCAAGCGAACAGCAGCTGTCTGAGGTTGCTGAGCAACCCACTGGTCCTGCTTCGCATCGAGCCGTGCACGTCGCCGCATCGCCCGTCAGGACAGCGGTGAAACATGCGGGGGCGTCTTCGCAACTGGTTGGGCAGGCACCGTCGCCGGAGTCGATGAGCGGGTCACATGCCTCACCAGGGTCGAGGTCTCCGTTTCCACACTTGGTGGGATCAATATTATTTGTGTCGTTGTTGGTGCCACTCGTCGTTGAGTTATTGGTCGTGTTGTTCGACGTATTATTGGACGAGTTGTTAGACAGCTTCGCGCGCTTTTTCGTGTCGTTTCCACAGGAAACGACGATCGAAAATGACAGAAGTGCGAAGAACCAAACGACGAGTTTATGATGTGATGCCATGAGATACCTGAAAATTACGATTGCTCGATCAGGCTTAACACTATCGCCGGCTTGAATCGAGAGTTTGAGTCGAACTTTCAGGTTTTATCAGGCGTTTCAGGCTTCCGGTCCTAGGTTTTGGAACGTCCGCTTGGCGTGCGGAGGTTGCCTGTTTTCGCCGTGAACTTAGATCCAGCAAATGAGCGAGCCGATGCCGAGCGGATCCTGACATGTATATCCCGTTCGGCAGTCTGAGTTTGACGCACAAGTGTCCGCGCAAACGTCGCCAACCCCTGTGGCATTCACACAGACGGAATCGCCGGTGCATGTGCCACGATTGGCACTGCAATCGATCGTGCAGTAGCCCCCAGGCAGTCCCACAAATGATTCGGAGTAACACACGGCGAACGGGCCAAGTTGGCATTGGGCAGTGGCTGTACAAGCCTGTCCGACGGCCGCTGCTGGGGTCGTGTTTACGCAAACGTTGTTTTGGCAGGTTTGGTTATTTCCGCAGGTGCCACAGGCAACATTGGCACAACCGTTAAAAATGGTGCCACAGTTCAGCCCTTGCGCCGCACAACTTGTGGTTGGGTTGCACACACAGTCGTTGTCGACTTGCGCTGTGCATCCTGCCGGGCAACAGCCATCACCACTTTGGCAAGATGCGATAGCTGAATAGGCGCACTGAGCCGAACAGGTGGCCGCGGCTCCGGTCAGGGTATCTTTGGTGCAAGCATTATTATCGTTGCAGCCGGTTGGGCAGTTTCCGTCGCAGACTTCTCCGATATCAACCGAGCCGTTACCGCAGGTTGAGCTGCAGTCACTATCGGTCGCCGAGGTGCATCCCGCGGGGCAACAACCATCTGCGTTGGCGCATGTCGTTCGGGGAGAGTTGGTGCATTGGAATGAACATGCATCGACCGAGCCCGTGAACGAGTCGGTGGTGCAGGCATTATTATCATCACACGAAGTTGGGCAGTCGCCGTCACAGGACTCGCCGGTTTCGACGACGCCGTTTCCGCAGGTATTGGTGCAGTCGGAATCATTGATCGCGGAGCAGCCCAAGGAACAACAACCATCGCTGACCATCGAACATCCCACTGGGCTCGCCACACAACGTGCTGTGCAGCCGAGTGGATCACCAACCAACACGGAAGTGAAACACATTGGGGCGGCATCGCAGGCGTCCGGACAAGCCCCTTCGCCCGATTCTATGAGGTGATCACAGGTTTCACCGGGGTCTAACTCGCCGTTGCCGCAGGCGGCAGGATCGATGTTGGTTGTCGTGTTGTTGGAGCTGTTATTGGACGTATTACTGGAGCTGTTGTTGGAGATGAACCCACGTTTTTTCGTGTCTTCTCCACAGGCGAACGCCAATGAAATGGAACACAAAGCGAAGAGCGATACTGCGAATTTCGTACGTGATGTCATGAGATACCTGAATATTGCGACGACTTAGGCACCTTTAGCACCATCACAAACGTCAATCGAGACCCCGCCGCGAATATTCAGATGTTATCAGGTGATTCAGGTCGGTCGGATTCGACAGGCGTTCATGCCAAGGCCGGCAGAAATCTTCGTGCGGTTTTTAGCGATAACGGCATAGCCGATCGCCTCGAACCAGAGCAGGGGCGGGAAAAAATAGAGCAGGGCGAACGCGATGCTGAGCGGGAAGAGCCGAAGTCCCACGTAATTTACGGCGTTGTGCCCGGAGTAAACCAGGCCGTCTTCGCCAATCACCTGCAGGTAGTCCACGCAAGCCTCGTAGCTCAATCCATAAGGGCTGAGTTCGTCCTCGGGCACTTCGTAGTAGGGTTGAACCTGCAGAAACCCTTCTTTGTCGAGCTTCTTTGCCAGCTCGCCAAAATGGGTGCAAATGCCGCAGTCCCCATCAAATAATACCCGAGTCTGCATGCGTCCTCAGTAGGCGTTCAGCCATTCGATGGAAGCCGCGATGTCATCAATTTGCGGCAGGATTCTGTCTTCAAGGTCTGGGTGGTATCCGCAGAAGCTGTCGAGTGCGGCAACTCGCTTCACGGGCGCATCGAGGTATTCGAAGAGCTCGTCCGCAATGCGAGTCGCGATCTCGGTTCCGTAACCCCAAGATTGGTTGTCTTCGTAGGCGACGACAACCTTGCTGGTCTTTTTGACCGATGCTGAAATGGCATCCCAGTCGTACGGAGAAAGCGAGCGAAGGTCGATGACCTCGGCGTCGATACCGGTTTGTTTGACGGCACGCAGGGTCCTCTCGACGAGCGCCCCATATGTGATCACGGTCAACGCGCTGCCTTCACGAACCGTCGCGGCTTTGCCAAACGGAATCATGAAATCAGGGCCGGGATTCAGGCCCTTATTATACGTCTGGCGATACAAGTGCTTGTGTTCCAGGAACATGACAGGGTCTTCGCAGCGAATGGCCGTCCGAAGCAAGCCGGCCGCGTCGACCGCGTTCGACGGCATCACCACTCGAAGGCCGGGTATGGCGGTGAAAAGTGCGGCTCCCGATTGCGAGTGATATGGAGCGCCACCCTTAAGGTAGCCACCGATCGGCACGCGTACGACCATGGGTGAAGAGAACGTATTATTTGAGCGCCACCGCATATTCGAGAGCTCATTTTTGAGCTGCATATATGCCGGCCAGATGTAGTCGAAGAACTGAATCTCGACGACTGGCTTAAGGCCACGAGTAGCCATGCCGATCGCGCGGCCGATGATGTTGGCTTCTGCAAGCGGGCTGTTGAAAACTCGGGTTGAGCCGAACTCAAGTTGAAGGCCATGCGTCACTTTGAACACGCCGCCTTTGCCTTTCACTTTCCCAAGCAGTTCTTGGTCGGTCACGTCCGCGACATCTTCGCCAAACACCACAATCCGAGGATCGCGGCGCATTTCGTCTTTGAGGCAATGGTTGATTAGGTCGACCATCGTCTTTTCGCCGCCTTCGGTGTCGAAGTCAGGTTCGGTGGCAAACTCGTCCGAGGTGGGGTCGACATCAGGGCTGTAGATGAAGTCTAGCGCCGTATCTGGGTGCGGCGTTGGCAATGCGACGGCATCGTCGACGGCCTGGCGGACTTCGGCGTCCACTTCTTTGCGCAAGGTGTCGAGCTCGTCGGTGCTCAAGACTCCTTCTTCGACCAAGAAATCGGCGAACACAAACACTGGGTCGCGTTTGGCCTCGTCCTCACGTTCGGCGTCGGTTTTGTACATTGTCTCGTCGTCGGACAACGAGTGGCTGTAGGGGCGAATCACGTGAGCGTGAACAAGGGCGGGACCCTTGCCCGAACGAATATAATCGGTGGCTTCCATGATCTTGCCGTAGCTTTCGATCGGGTCGCAGCCGTCAAATTCTGTGATGAATAGGCCCTCAAATCCAGAACATGCCTTTGAAATCGACCCGCCGGCAGTCTGCACAGAAACAGGAGTACTGATGGCGTAACCATTGTCCTCGACCATGAACATCACGGGCAACTTCATGTTGGAGGCCGTGTTGATAGCCTCCCAGAATTCACCCTCGCTGGTGGCGCCGTCGCCAATCGAGACGTACACGACCTCGTCGTTCTTGTACTTGTCTTTGTTGTCGGCCAACTCGTTGACCGCAGCCATGATCCGCCCAACCTGAGAGGCTCCGACAGCCTGGAGGTGTTGGGTTCCGGTGCACGACGACTGAGACACGATATTTAGCGCTTGGTGTCCCCAATGGCATGGCATCTGTCGGCCACCGGAGTTGGGATCGGAGGCTGCGCCCACGGCTTCGGCCAGAATTTCGAGTGGGGTCATGCCCAAGGCCAGCACGAGCGCGCGGTCGCGGTAGTACGGGTAGAACCAGTCATAGGTGGGGCGTAGCGCTTTTGCGGCGGCGACCAGAACGGCTTCGTGTCCGGCCCCGGAGATCTGAAAATAGATCTTCTGCTGGCGTTTCATGTTGATTTCGGCGTCGTCGAGCTTTCGCGACGTGTAAATCTGCCGATACATCAAAATGAGGTCTTCGGCAGTCAAGCCGTAGTAATTGGTCGAATCGCCGACGTCTTTTTGAAGTAGGGATTCTGTCGCGCTGCTTTTCATCTCGATCGCCATGATACCCTCAGGAGCCTGAGCCTAACTATTCATCGCTTCACGTAACACAACCGTTTTGGCGAGGTAAAGGGTAGTCATGGAAGTTTTCAAAACACCGCAGAGGCGCATGTCACTTGACGCATCGCGTCACGAACACTCGTCGGATTTCTCTGCCGCGACCTTCTGGGCCGTGGCGGCTGCATCCCGCAGCATTTCTTCGACTTCTTTGGCGTGTTCGTCGCCGATTTTTTCGCGCATTTCACCCAACGCGCGTTTCGCTTCAAGTCCGGTCAGTTTTTGTCTTTGAAAGTCGACACAGATCAAGCACATGGAGTTTCCTTGGTTCTAACGGCCTTCAGCGTAACAGGCTCGGCAGTTGTTTTCATCCGCTCGCGGACAAAAACTCACCATGGAACGTCAGTGGACGTTCAAATCGTCGGCCAGTTTCTTATTATGTGTTTCCCCAAGTTCGCGCGATTCGGGCACAGATATCGGGTGGGGGTCTACTGACGCGCCCCAAATGATGCCTGCGGCGCCCGCCACGATGGCTGCGGCGCCTCCGACTCCGATCGCAACCTGGGGCATTTCACCATCGAGTCCGCCGCCAAGCAGGCTGACAAACGACAGTCCTACTCCCAATGCTGCCGTTACGCCGCCGCCCACGAGCAGTCCTGTTTTTTTGGAGCTCAAGCTCTCGTGCTGCTCAGCCAGGTCAGCTCGGCCGATGGTTTTGTAGAACTCGGCCTCGGTGATGGGGTCGTCAAGAACTCCTCGGCTGAAGGTCCATGGCGTGATCCCAAAGATGATTCGATTACGATGGAATTCGCCACGTTTCAGCGACTGGCTCTCGGTCGATTGCGCCACTTCTGCTGCGCCCAATGCCTCATGAAGGTTCTGTTTGCCGGCTTCAAGCGCGAGATTTGGATCGAGCGTCGTTTCTCTTTGCAGCAAGGTCCACTTGGAGCCAGCGAGGTCCAGTCGAGAATACAGGGTTTGGGTGCCTAGCTTTTTGGGGATCGCCCGTACGACCACAAGTGTGTCGATATCGTAGTTGCGGGCTTTTAGTGCGATCTCGTCGTCACCTAAGCCGCTGATATCGCCCAATGGAGCAGCAGGAAACACTGATGCGGTCTGGCTTTGGGCGAAGGCCTCAGCCGCTTCTTTACTGGCTTCATCAGCCGGCACGACCATAACTTTGGTGCACTGGCAGAAGTCCTTGTCTGCAGTGGCGTCATCAGCGGTGACCGCCGCTGATTGCATCGAGATTTGAAGAAGTATGCCTAAAAACACTGTATTCATTTGATTCTCTGTCGAGTCCCAACCTATGGCGGTTCCCGGGTTGTACGACGAGACAAAGGTTGAGTATAGTCCGCCAAACCTCAGCAACAGTGGAGGCGGCCATCAATCGCACGCGCACCCTTCTTATTACAGCTCTGTTGGTCCTCGTTCAGTCGACCGCATTCGCACAGGATACGGGCGAAACGCCCGCGCCTGACGTCAAGGCGTCCGAGCCTGTGGCAGTCGAAGCGACTCCTGAGGTCCAACCTGAAACTACCATTCCTTTGCCTCAGATGGAGTTGACGCCGACCGTTGTCGCCGACAAACCGTCGCGGCGAAAGGTGCCGGTCGCGCCGCTTCCGCGAGATGAAGACGGCATCAAATCGCACGAACATGTGAGCGAAACTGGCGAGGCTGATGAACTTCGGCTTGGCGATGTGGAGTGGACGTATAACCCCGAGTACAGGGTGCGAATGGTCAATATCGACCCGATCGAACTCAATGGCGACTCGGCGGGTGATATGCGTTGGACCGAGCAGCGTTTCCGCCTCGACACGTCCGTCGCCAAAGTCGGAGTCGGCGCGATTCGCCTGCAGATGGACATGCTAGACGGCGTGCTTTTTGGCGATAACGGCGAATACCCGGACACGACGAGCGGGGTGAGCCTTTCGTCCAATCGGGGCAATATGCGGCGTTGGGAAGTCGGGCTTCCGCCCGGTGCAGATCCACTGGACCGCAAGAGCTATGTGCCGGTTCTGGTCGACGCTGACGTGCTCGAGATTAATTACCTCTATGCGGATGTCTTCTTGCCGATCGGCTTGTTGCGCATCGGTCGCCAACCCAAAAAATACGGTGCTGGCATCCCATCTCATGATGGTGGGCCGCATAACCGTTGGGGCGTGAGCACCAACTCTGACGCTGCCGACCGTATCCTTTTTGGCACCAAAATCGACGAGATTTTGTACACGTTGATGTATGGCTACAAACACGTGGCCGACCCCTCGATGGATAACGGCGTCATCTTCGCCTTGTTCTACGACTGGCAGGTTCAAGACGACGTGATTTCTACGGATGACGACCTAAGCAGCATCGGCACGACGGTCGAATATCGGCGTAAGAAGGCCGATTGGTTTGGCTTGGACTGGAAGGATATTCTGGTCTCTGGCGCGATGGTCTACTTGAGTAACGAGGAGTTTAAATCGCAAGTGTTTGGCTTTCCCGCGTCTCTACATGCCGGCATTGGCGATTTGAGCATGCAGCTGAACTACATGCATATTAACGGGACGAGCCGTGAAATCTCGGAGGGTTTTGCTGAGCTTTCCGGCGCGACGGCAACTACCCAAGACATTATCGCCCATGGTTTTCAGGCGGTTTTCGACTATCTGATTGGGCCAGTCACGGCGACGATTGAATTCGACTACGCAACAGGCGACGACGATCCGCGGGTCACCACTCCGATTACAACCTTCAACTTCGCTCGCGATATGAACGTGGGCCTGTTGATGTTCGAACACGTGATGGCATTCGAATCAGCCCGCTCGGCAGCTGTGGGCATCGAAAACTTGGCCGGCCTTGATTCGGCAAGCTTCCCGCTGACGGAAGTCAGCACGGAAGGGCGCTTTACGAATGCGATCGCTATCTTCCCGCAGGTGAAAGTGGACCTGTACAAGACGCCAAACACCGTGTTTCACACGCGGGTTGGTGCGCTCATGGCCTGGTCACAGGCACAAGGTGGCGTCGTGGACCCGATCCTTACTGCCCTGGCAGAAGACGGCAATAGAATCGATGACGACGCAGTGAACTTCCACGGCGGAAAGCCTGACAGGTTCTACGGTACCGAGCTCGATTTGCAATTCGGGGTCACCTACAAGGAGTATTTCAGGTGGACGATCGAGGGAGCCGCGTTGCTTCCCGGCCCTGCGCTTTACGATCAAAACGGTGATGCCGTGAATTCCTACTTGCTGGAGAACCGCCTTGAATTTCGCTTTTAAATTACCGTTTTTGTTCGCGGCGTTCAGTGTTCTGGCTGGCTGCGAAAACTATAATGCTCCGCCAGATGTGAAGCTTCAGGCCCCCGAGGGTGGCGCTTTTGCTGTTGGTGTCCCGCTCACGTTGAACTTCACCGAGAAGATCGACCCCGCGACGTTGACCGTGTCGATCTTCCCAGACGCGCGCGATATCGAAGGCGAGTTTCCGAGCACAGTCGTGCCATTGGTGAAGTCTTGCACTTTGTCCAAAGGTACGTGCGGCGATTTGACGCTGGCAGTGGCCGCAAACGGCATGTCGGCAACGCTTACGTTTGCTGACGACGGGCTTGGCGCAGCTGGGCCTCCGATGGTTTTGGATATCGAGCCGGGCCTTTCCGACCTTGATGGCAACGACACCGGTCGAGACATTTATTACGACTTCCAGTTCCGGACACAGCAGTTCGTGAACGAAGATCCCGTCGAATTCGACGATGGCGTTTATATCATCGTGGGTTCCGTGTCCGAGCCGCTACCGGCCGTGCTGACCTTGATCAGTGATATCAAGGTGCTACCCAGCGGAGATTTCCGGCTGGCTGGTGCCGAAGGCGACCCGATCTCAACTGATTTTGCGAAGAACACGGCCAATCCTGAAGAGCTGTTGGTTGACGAGTCCAACCTGGGTTGGACGGCGTTTGTGACGGGCTTCATTCGACTGGAAAACGGCGAGCGCTTCCTAGAGTCCGTCCCTGTGGGGATCGACCTGCCGCTTGGGCCGGTAACACTGAAGATGGCCGACGTTCGGCTGTTCGGGAAGATCGTGAAAAACTCCGCTGGTAAAGACCGTATCGAAGGCACCTTGTCGTTTTCGAAGATTACGCTGGTGAACGGGAACCGCTCGACCGATTACGACGGCGGCGCCGCTGCTGTATCCGCGGATTGGGTTTCTCCAAGCATCGCGCCCGCTGGGCATCCCATCGTGTGTGGGGACCTGTGTGGAGTCGTGACAGGCACGTGTAACCCACCCGCGGATTTCCCCGGCGAAGGGTTCTGTGAATCTTGGGATGCCAAGTGATCGGTCAAATGCCTTAAAAACGTGTCTTCGAACACCGATGAACCCCGCACGGAACGGCGGCCTCCACGAGGTTCGTCGTTTTTTTTTGTTTCGTTTTCAAATAGTTATTGAGTCGAAGCGAAAAAGAAGCACGTTTGCCACGTGAACATCGCGTAAGTGTGGTTAATTTTCCTTTGACGAGCGGTGAACTCATCCCTAGAGTCGCCGTCCTTTCTGAGGGATATGTTATCCCGCAGAAGTTTTCGTAGATTGAAGGAATCTTTGGAGGAACATGAATTGAAGACTTACGGACGACATATCTTGGTAGAATTCTTCGGCTGTGATGAAGCCATTCTCGACAACGTTTCGCGTGTTGAAG
>JBBKVQ010000470.1:0-2875 GCA_037968515.1 Bradymonadaceae bacterium | reverse complement strand
CACCGCCAACCGCCCCGTTCACATCAAGTTCACAACACTCTCACGAACCTTTCATTCGCCGCTCAAACCATGTCCTTGCGGGTCTGCGAATCTGTATCCAGATGACGAGACACAAACCGCACGGAGCACTCAATGAAAAAGCAAATTATCGGAACCCTCGCAGCATTCAACAATGACGAAAGCGGAGCAACCGCCACCGAGTACATCATTCTTTTGATTCTGGTTGCCTGCTTTGTAATCGCAGCGGTCAAGATGTTCGGCAGCACGCTGTCGGGCAAGTTTGAAGATGCCAACACGGGTGTCAGCACCCTCGTGGTCTTCTAATTCGAGGCCAAACAAAAAAAAGCCACCGGGTGACCGGTGGCTTTTTTGTTTTCTGCAGCAAGCTGCTTAACGACCAGCGTTACGCTTAGCTTGGTATTCTTTGACGAGTTCGTCCTGGATATTGCGAGGCACAGGTCCGTACTTCTTGAATTCCATCGAGAACTCAGCCTTGCCTTGCGATCCCGAACGAAGTTCATTCGAGTATCCGAACATTTCCGACAACGGCACTTCAGCTTCCACGCTTGCAAGACCGTTCTTGTTGGCGTTTCCGAGGATGACGCCACGTCGTTTGTTCAAGGTGCCCAGAACCGTACCCGAGAATTCTTCAGGGGTATCGACAGTCACCTTCATGATTGGCTCAAGAATAACCGGAGCACACTTCATGTAGCACTCGCGGAAAGCCATACGTGAAGCCAGCTGGAACGCCATATCGCTGGAGTCAACCTGATGAGCCGATCCGTCGTTGATACAGGCGCGAAGCCCAACAACAGGGAAGCCAATCAAGCCACCTTCGACCATCGCCTGCTGGAATCCCTTATCGCATGACGACTGGTATTCCTTAGGAATCACACCGCCGACGACCTTATTAAGGAACTCGTAGACTTCGCCGTCTTCTTCGGTCGGCTCGAGGTAACCAGCAACACGCGCGAACTGACCCGAACCACCGGTCTGCTTCTTGTGTGTGTAGTTGAATTCTGCGTGCTTCGTGATCGCTTCGCGATACGCAACCTGAGGTGCGCCCACTTCCACTTCCACGCCGTACTCACGACGAATTCGCTCGATATAGACTTCAAGGTGAAGCTCACCCATTCCGCCGATGATGGTCTGGTTGGACTCGTCATCACGGTGAACACGGAAGGTCGGGTCTTCTTTCGAGAAGCGGTTGATGGCTTTCGAGAAGTTGGCCAAGCCTTCTTTCTTCTTAGGTTCAACAGCAAGTGTCACGACAGGATCAGGCACGTACATCGAAGTCATCGTGTACTTGACGTTGCCATCAGTGAACGTGTCACCCGAAGCGCAGTCGATACCGAACAATGCCACGATGTCGCCCGCTTGCGCGTAATCGATATCGGTCATTTCGTTCGAGTGCATCTGCACAAGACGGCCGACCTTATGCTTCTTCTGATTCACACAGTTGAAGATGGTGTCGCCCTTCTCGAGCTTGCCTTGGTACACGCGGCAGTAGGTCAACTGACCGTAACGTCCGTCCTCAAGCTTGAATGCAAGCATGGTGAGCGGCATGTCAGCGCGTGGCTTAAGCAGAACTTCGGCTTCTTCGTTGTTCTGGTCGAGTGCGCGGTAGTCCATTTCAAGAGGGCTTGGAAGAATCTCGCAAATTTTGTCGAGAAGCTTCTGGACGCCTTTGTTCTTGTACGCAGAACCACAGCACACTGGAGTGAACTTACGTGTGAACGTCGCCTTACGAAGGGTCTCAAGGAGCAATTCCGCTGGAATGGCCTCGCCTTCAAGGAACATCGTTGCAAGATCGTCGTCGAAGTCTGCAAGAGCTTCGAGCAGTTTTTCGCGCTGTACTTTACACACGTCGACAAGGTCTGCTGGAATTTCTTCTTCGCGAATGTCTTCGCCGTTGTCGCCGTCGAAGTAATAAGCCTTCATGACGAGCAAATCGACGATGCCGTTGTGCTTGTCTTCGAGCCCGATTGGGTGCTGGATCATGACCGAATTATGACCGAGGTCGGTTCGGAGTTGTTCACACACGCGGAGAGGATCGGCACCTGCACGGTCGCACTTGTTCACAAACGCGATGCAAGGAACTTTGTAGCGCTTCATCTGACGGTCAACCGTGATTGACTGCGACTGAACGCCTGACACCGAGCAAAGCACGAGGATCGCACCGTCGAGGACGCGCAATGCGCGCTCCACTTCGATGGTGAAGTCCACGTGGCCAGGGGTATCAATCACGTTGATATCGTACTTGCCCCAAGTCGTGGAGGTCGCGGCTGACTGAATCGTGATGCCTTTCTCACGTTCGAGTTCCATCGAGTCCATCTTTGCGCCGACGCCGTCTTTTCCTCGCACTTCGTGAATCGCGTTGATTCGACCGGTGTAAAAGAGAATACGTTCCGTCAACGTGGTTTTACCGGAGTCGATGTGCGCTGAAATACCGATATTGCGCAAGAGATTCAGATCTTTCGCCATGATGTCCTACCTACTTCCGTGACGTGCCCAAAAGCTCGCCGGGGTGAATTAGAGCGCAGTGACTACGAAACCACGCTCAGCTTTTCAAGTGTTAAACTTCTTTGGGCAAATGCGACAAAGAGGAGCGCGCGTCTACCACTTAAAGTGAGACCTCGCAAGCCAAAGCAATCTGTAGCTGGTGCGGTGGGGCCTTCGGCCGTTGTCGGTTTTCAGTTTTCGGCCGCTCGGCTCGCACGCTCCAATCAGAAACGCGGCACCGGTGGATTGGGGTCGGCAAGCATCCCGGCCCACTCCTGGTCGTTGAGTCGCTCATAGTTCATGGTGACATGCTCAAAGTACGAGGAAGCCACCCCAGCGTACGCCCGTGGGCCATCACACTGGTCCACAATCA
>JBBKVQ010000469.1:0-10441 GCA_037968515.1 Bradymonadaceae bacterium | reverse complement strand
TACGACCCAAGTGATAAGTCGTTGAGATGGCAAGATGCCAATGATCCCGATCCCGGCCCGCCCGTGATCGTTGCTGCTGGCGGGCGATTTCGCCTTCCGTCCAGCTCATTCGCTGAGGTTCAAAAGGAAGAAGGCAGATATGTAGAGGTGGCCGTAGACGCCATCAATCTACCGCCGGTAAACGATACCGAGTCGATTCGCGTTGTTTTCCGCGACCGCCAATGCCTGAATTACACCGTCCGAAATATCCAGTTGATGAACACCGGAGCGTTGGACATCAACCCCGATGAGTCGGGAATCAATAACGTATGGCTTTATTTGGCGCAGGGCCCGGAAGGGCGGCCAACGGCGCCTGGTCCTTTCCGAATGGCACAGTTGCTCTTTCGCTACGACCCTCCGAATCGCCGTGACCCCGACGACGCGGTATTGCTGATTCAAGATGAAGAGTTTGTTCGACCTGACATTCAGCCACGACGCTGATGTCACGAGAACTTGCATAGTCCAATTTTGGCGTGGTACTTTGCCGCGAACAAGATGCTCAAACAAGTATACATCGAACCGGGAATGAAATGTCTCCAGGTGGAATAATCATGATGCCCATCCTCGCCGCAGCTGGATCGGAAGGGGGCAATGTACTCTTGCAGTACCTCGAGGACGGCGGTGGGATGATGTATGTCATCCTGGTCGTCTCGCTCTTCGGTACTTCCATGTTTCTTGAGAGGGTTTTCAACCTGTATCTCTTGAGACGCCTCAATTCGCGTTCGTTTATCGCGAGGATCGTTTCGAATATCGAAAATCGACGATTCCGCGAGGCGATCGATGCCACGGAGGCGTCGAGTAAACACCCGTTGGTCGCGGTCGCGAAGGCAGGTTTGATTCGCTCAAATCGTCGCGAGAAAGAGATCGAACGCGCGATGGAAAACGAGATGCTCGCAGCCATTTCCGGTTTGCAAGCTCGCGTGACCATCATGGCTGTTCTTGCGAATATCGCGACCTTGCTCGGACTGCTCGGAACCATCTTTGGTCTGATCGCAGCGTTCTCAAGCGTCGCCGCTGCTTCGGCAGCGGAACGGCAGGAAGCACTAGCTGCCGGTATTTCTCAGGCCATGTACACCACCGCCTTCGGGATCTCGGTGGCCGTTCCACTCCTTTTGTTTCACCACTTCTTATCAAAACGAGTGGAGACAATTTTGATGGAGATGGAGAGCGGTGCAAGTTCGATTCTGGTCGCGTTGGCTGGCGTTCGTGGAGACACGGGCACTGACGGTCGCGCTCAGCGCTGAGGAGTCTAAGTGGCGTTTAAGCGGCTAAAACGGGCGCAGGAAGAAGCGCACGAGCTTAACGTGGTTCCCGTCATGAATCTTTTCATGGTGTTGATTCCGTTTCTTTTGCTCGGTGCCACGTTCTTTCATATCGGTGTGATTCCGACGAGCACACCTACGCTCAGTCCGAGCGACTCCGACGTGCCCAAGACGCCCACAACGGTGGCGATCAACCTTGAAGTGACCACCGAGAGCATCAAAATCAGTGCTGCCAGCGTTTCTCTTGAGGAAAACGAGTTGACCGCGCTTTCGTCCGAGTGGCCCAAGAAAGGCAACGAATACCCAGTTGAAGAGCTCCGCCAGGCCTTGATTCTTATCAAAGACAAGTACCCTGACAGCAACACGCTGACTGTCCTGCCGTTCGAAGACCTGAACTACCAAGAACTGGTCAAGATATTGGACGTGACGCGTGTTCGAAACATGGGGCTCGACGCCAACGGCGAGCCAAAATTTTTGGATTTGTTCCCCGTAACGATTTTTTCGCGATTTGTTCCCCCAGAGTTTGTTGGGGATAATGCCGCGATCGATGACCAGGCGATGGAAATCGAAGTCGATGAGGAGACGGTGGAATAATGCGCAGTCGATTTGAACAAGCCAAGCCGCCTGGATTGATGCTCACGTCCCTTCTGGACATGTTCACGATTATCCTTATTTTCCTCATCGTTAGCTTCGAAGCTGAAGATTATGAGTTCAAACTTGATCCAGGTTTGAAGCTGCCGGAATCGTCGGCGAATTCAGTGATCAAGCCGGCAATCAATTTGGCGATTACCCCTGATTCGCTCAAGATCGAGAACGACGAGATCATCAAGCTCGATCGCGGGAAGTTTCGCGAGCAGTACTACACGCGGGGCGAGATTCCTGAGGTTGTTGAACGGCTGCGTAAAGCCCACGAGGATGTCTTGGCTCGCGAGGCGGCAGGGTTGTTGCCGGATGACGAAGATGCCGCGATCGTCTTGATCCAGGCCGACAAATCCCTCGACTACAAAACCCTGTACTTGGTTATGCGTTCGGCCAGCGTTGCTGGTTTTGACAAGTATCGCCTTGCGATCATGAAGAAGTGAGGTCGCTGATGCATAGATTTCTTTTCATTATTCTCAGCGTCCTGGTTCTGACAGTGGCGGGTAGCGCGGCTGAGTCCGTGGTGCACAATTCCGCATATGCTCAAAAGAAGAAGCGGAAATCAAAACCGAAGGTCGAGAAAGAAGAAGTCAAAGAGCCCGATCCTGAGGCGACCGACGACGAGGGCAGTGAGGACGGCGAAGAAACTCCCGAGGACGTTAAAGAGACGGCATCGGCGACCCTTCAACGTGGAAATCGCATGGAGTTTGACGGTCGATTGATTCGGGGTGAGACCGCCGGCTCGGGCGCGGTCTTCTTGTTCCAACGTATCCCGCGTCCTTTGCCCTCGATGGTCAAGACTCGCACAAGCTACCTTTCGGATACCGTTCAAGAGGTGCTTGGGGATAATGGCACGGAACAATTCGAAAAAACGAAGGTCGAAGCAATGAAACAGATCGAAAAAGAAGGCAAAGCCAAGATCTTGAAATTGCAGACCGAGAGCGAAAAATGACCACGGTGCTGACACAAATCGAGCTTCTCACCAAGCTCGCCGAAGAAAATGGATGGGAGTCGTGGTTGGGCCGCGATCTTCAACCATCTGGCTACGATCACTCTTCGTTGGTTCGTGTCACTTCGTTTTCAGCCGAGGTCGCTGCACATCCGCAAGTGCGGCCAGTGCTCGATTATGAGGCGGCCGTTGCGGTTCAACTCAAACATCCCGGTGTGGTGCCAACCCTGCGCGCCGGCTTGGATCGTAAATACTGGTTTGCCGAGGAACTGATTGTTGGGGAGTCCGTCGGCGACGTCGTTCACCAGCTGCGAGAGCGTGGATATCCGACGCTGACCGTCCCTTTGACGCTAGCAATCGGTGTACAGCTTTGCGAGGCGCTGCAATCGGCGCATGCCGCAAAAAACGCCGCGGGCTGGTCGCTGAACGCCGTCCACGGCGGAATCGACCTCGATGTCGTGTTACTCACGTATGAAGGTGTCGTTCGACTTCGTGAATTCGGTGTGGCCAAAGCCCGGCGTCAGGCTTGGCTTGCACATGTTGGTGGACTGGCTCCAAGCCGAATTTCTCATATCTCGCCTGAAGAAGCCCGAGGCCGTCCTGCCGACGCTCGATCGGACGTATATGGTGTCGGTGCGGTTTTGTACGAACTCCTAACCGGCGCCTCGCCTGTGAATGGCGCCGACCCATTGAAGGCCATCGCAGCCGGCGTTCCTCATCTGCCCTCGGCACATAACCCGAAAGTGACCCCGCAGCTTGATACGATTGTCATGAGAGCGCTGTCGCTTGATTCGGCCAATCGCTACGAGAACTGCGACCACTTGCGTCATGACTTGTTGCGGCTTGCCAACGACCCCTCTAAAGCGCTCGAGAGAGTCCCGCGAATTCTTTCTCAGCTGTTCCCCGGAAAGCAAAATCAGTGGGCGGAGATCAAACAGTTCGAGAGAAAACGCGAATGGGTGATGGTGCAGGGTTTCCTTGAGAAACTGCTGATTGCTGCCGTTGATGAGGATCCAACAGGTCTCCATGTGATGCCTGTCCATGCGCATGAGCCTTCGCCCTTCGAAGACGATATCGAGTCAGCACTTGATGCGCTCGACACACCACAGGGCTCGGGATGGGAATCTGCGCAGGTTGGTGATGCAGCTGCGAAGCTGAGTGGGATGTGGGATGATACCGCTGCGAACACGCGAAATCCGTTAGCGACCCACGACGATGATTTGAATCAGACGATTCAGGTTGGGAGTTCGGCTCCGAATCGCGGTGAGTTGGATGTCAGTCAGACATTGCCGACCGGCGTACCGGCTCAACTAGCGACGGCGGCTCCGGTGCTCGACGTGGCTCAAACCCACATGGCCTACAAACCAACTCCGATGCCCGAAGCCCCCGTGGTGGCGCCTCAACCGGCCGTTCAAGAGCCAGCCTACCAAGAGCCGGTTTACAGAGAACCAGAGCCGGCCGCGGCGCCTCAAGCCGCCGCCAAGCAACAAGCACCGGAGCCTGCGCCTGCCCCCAAAGCGGCGCCCTCAGCTTCTGTTCCAGAGTTTTTCGAGATTCCAGCCGAGGTTGACGACGACGAAGACGAACCGTTTGTTGAACCGTTCGCCATCGCGGAGCTCGTTGAGGCACCCGAACTCCAGCCTCGTGAGGCTTCGACCAGAGCTGTCCTTGAAATCATCCGGACTGCCAACGGGCGTGCGCTCGATATCGAGGTTCTGGACTCGGCGTTTCAGTCGTACCGAAAAGAGGGTGGGGCGCTCAAAGCTCGAATGGTCGCTGGAAAAGCCACTCTAAAGCTCAAAGCGCCTTTGGGTGGTTGGGTTCGACGTGGACGCAATCCACGCGAAGACCTTCCGGCTGATACCAAGTTTTCTTTGTCGGGTGGTGATGCCGCCGAGTTTCGCGACGGCGATGTCATCTATCACGTGCGAGTATTCAATCCCCCGATTCCGCCGAAATCAGAGCGTCAAATCATCACGGCCGAAGATCTCAAGATCTACGCAGTGGCTATTGCGGTTTCCTTGGTTCTGCATGGAGTTGGAGGGCTTGCAACGCTTTTAACCAGCTATCTTGGCGTGGAACTCACGGTAAAGGCCCCCGAGCAGGTCGAAGTTTTTGCCGAAGGCGCGCTTCCCAAAGATGTGCCAAAGGTCGAAAAACCCAAACCCAAAGTCGAAAAGCCCAAGCCTAAACGACTCGAGCCTAAGCCGCCTACGACCGACCCCTCGGAAGCTCAGGCCAAGATTCCCAAGGCAGTTCGACAGCAGTTGGACAAACGCCTTCGAAATAACAACGTCCCACGCAGCGAAGACAAAGCGGACCAGTTGATCTCGGCGCTAACCACTCCGGTGAAGGGCGAGGGAACGACCCTAAAGGACGTCGTCACCAATATTGATGCGGTGGCTCGCCCCGGAGCCCGCGGCGCGGCATTTAACGTCACTGGCACCTTGGGCAACCTTCCCGAGGGCGGCGTAAACATCGCGACTAGCGCCGGAGGTAACCGTATCGGAGATATCGGCGGTTCCGTGGCGAGCGATGTCGGCAAGCTCGACAAACGCGAGGGCACCGGCAAGGTTCGCGGCAAGGCTCGCGGGGTCAAGGCGCTGTCGAAGGTCACAGGCTCGCTTTCAAAGGGCGAAGTTTGGGAAGTGATTCAGAAACACAGCGGGCAGATCCAGGCTTGTTACGAGCGCCAGCTGGGTAAGAATCCTAGCCTCGCTGGAAAACTCACCTTTGAGTGGATCGTAAAGACCAATGGCACTGTTGGTACCGTCAAGGAAGCCAACAACACGCTCGGCGATTCCGCCGTTTCCAAATGTGTTTCAGGCGTCATCAAGACTATGAAGTTTCCGCGGCCTAAGGGCGGCGAGGTCGAGATCGTGTTCCCGTGGATTTTCAAAGCAGGTTAGCCGTGATTAAGCGCATGTGTTTGGTATTTTTTGTGTTTGGTGCAGCTTGTGGCAGTAGCGGTGATGACACCGACGGGCCTAAGATCACGCCTCATGTCAGTCCAGTTCAATTGGGCGAGTTCTGGCCTCAGGGCGGCGGCGAAGCGGAGCCGGGCAACAACGAGAGAACGCCGTTCGAGTGGGTTTTGTTGCTTCAATCTACCGGTGACGAAACGCTGAAAGTATCGAAAGCATGTTTGATTGGGGATTCGAACAACTTCGTGTTGGAAGGTCCGGTTCCTGCCGATATCCGCGCAGGCGACGAAGGCGCTGTGAGGTTGACCTACGGCCGCACGAGCCCCGGATCTGACCGTGTTGCTGTCCTAGTGGAGTCGAACGCCACTAAGTTCTCGCGCCTGATTGTGCCCGTTTGTGCTGCAGTGGTCGCCGACGGCGATGACAAGAACAAGGACATCAAGCCATGTGAGTTTGAAGTCCCGGCTGACGCCAAGTGCCCCTAAAGCCTTAGAGGTCTAGCTCTAGCTTGTCTTCTTTGGGCTGAGCTTTGGAATCTGTCGCTTTCGAGTCAGTCTTTGGAAGCGCTTTTGCGTCTTTCCCTTCCTCAGTCTTTTCGCCAGCCTTAGCCTTGGCTTTGCGGTTCGCCTTCATCCGATCGTCGCGCTCTTTCGCGCTGGCGAGGATTTCTGGCGAAATATAGAACACCGGCGTGTCCTTTCCGCCCTGCGTGAATGCGCCGTAGGCCTCCCACCAGGAAAGCGTGAGCTTATCCATGCTGGTGCGTTGGTCTTCAACGTTCACGTTGGCTTGTTCGATTTGGCGTCGAATTGCCTCAGCATCATCACGGAGCGGTTTCAGGTCATAAACTGCGATGTCATTGCGCATCGCCGTTTCGGCCGTCGACAGCGTGTATTTTGACTTGGCGAGTTCGAGCTGAAGCTCTGCCCGCTCAAGCAGTAAACTAGCCATCTTCACACGAGCATCCGCGAAGGTCTCAAGCTTTTTGAGCAGGCCTTCTGAGCCTTTGGGCCACATCGACGTGTTGGTCAGCTCGGCGCGCCATCCTTCAGTCGCGCGCAACACGGTCACAGCGTCGTCGCGACGCGCACGTGAGATTGACACCGCATCTTGGGCGTCGGCAACAAAGCGACGCGCATCGAGCGGTACGTTGGAGTCGTGCAGGCCGATCGGCTTAACGCCTGAGCTACACGCCGAGGCTGCCAAGAGGGCTACACCAATCAGTAGTCGTTCCATCTGCATCTGCCTCACTTGATCAACCTGCCGCCGTCACGACCCTTCTGGAAGCGTTTATCCACTTCTGGCAAGGATTTCGAGACGTTCACTTTCTGAAGAAGCGTCTTCATGTTTGTACGACCTGCCTCGACGCCGCCTTCGGCAGCCCGATGAAAGGCCTCAAAAGCGCCGGTATAGTCGCCAATTTCGTAACTCGCGACACCCAGAAGATTTTGTTCCAACGCGCCGCCACCCACCTGGATGGCGCGGGCAAGCACCAATCGGGCTGAGTGGGGGTCACCGCCAGTCATGAATTTTTCTCCCAATTCTCGCAGTTTATCGACGTCCTCAGGATTTTTCGACAACTCCGCACGGAGTTCGTCCAGACCCTTGATGGGCGACGCTTTACGTTGAGCGATCTCGTCGTAAGGCACGAAGATTTTTTCGTGGCTTCGACCCTTCAGGCACTCGCGCACCACCGGCGAGAAGTTTGCGTTGCTCCAGGCGAGATTTCCGCAAGCTTCAAGGGCTTCTTTGGCAGTCGCCCGAAGGCCCTCGACGCGGGAGGTTAGCGCCGCTTTCACTTGGTCTTTCTGACCGGCTGTCAAACCCGCGGGCATGGGCACCGCGTCAAGTTTGCCAGCACAGTACTCCATCGCGGTGGCCAGTCGGCTAAGGGCCGCCGGCGTATAATCCACGCTGCCTTGACGCGCGGCATTCAAATAGCTTTGCTGCGTGACCTCAATGAGGACAATGAATTCTTCGATCAGGTCGATATCGTTGGGCGTGGGGTAAGTTTTGATGGTCGCCAACATAACTTCCGCCATGCCGTAATGCGCACGTGCGATCGACTCAGCAGAAGCCGTATCGGTGTTCAGGACCGATTGGAAATTCCCTTCGGCTCCGTCGACATCGCCTGCTGCGACCTTGCCCAGACCGATTCGCGCCAACGATTCGGGCTCACCGAGGTCTTCAAATTTCTTGAGCGACTTCAAGGTCTCTTTGCCCGACGAGGTGCGCTCGGTCAGGACCGCAACCTTGGCCACAGCTTCGATTTTTGCCTGTCCTGTTGAACCACTGATCGCGTCGTCAAACAGCGCTTCGGCCGTCGACACGTTGCCCAGCTGTTCGTTGAGCTCGCCGGCAGCGACCAGAAGTTGGACCCTTTGGGCAGGATTCACGTCAGCGGCGCGTTTCAGGAATTTCTCCGCCAAATCGTAATCGAAGCGGGCTACCGCGGTCTGCGCCAACGAGGTGAATATACCCGGCAATTGCTCGCTCTTAGGGTAGTTCTGAGCAAGCGAATCTGCGAGTTTGTACATGTTCTCGGAATCGCCAACCGCGCGAGAAGCGACAAATGCGTTGATGACTGCGCGTTCGCCGAGCTCGGAGCCTTTGTTTATCTCGGCAAACTTGATCAGCACGCCGATATCGCCACCTTCGTCGCCCGCTGCCTTAAGCGACAACTCGTCGAGTTTGCGTTGTTCCGTCGCAGCTAAAACACCCTTGATATCGGTCTTGAGTGTTGGGGTTGCCGGGCTGGAGGCGTCCATGAAACGGCGGCTGGCATACATCAAACCGTCGTAGTCGTTGATTGTGTTATAACTGTCCAAAGCCAAACGAATTGCCGAATCGGCCTCGGTTGTCTGTGGGAACTCATAGGCAACGGCCGTCAGTTTATCGATCGCTTCGACATACAAGCCTTCGTCGTAGACCGCCTGAGCAATCGCGAACTTCACCCTGCGTTCTTTGTCGTCAGCAAGCTTATACGCCAGCAGCGTCGCCCCTGCGCGGCGCAGCGACGATCTAGCTGCAACTCGTTCGTACCGCCCGCGGCCCGAAGCTTTTTCTAGCGATGTCTGGAAATGAACGACCGCATCGTAGAGCGCGTCTCGCCGTGCGTTGTCGTCCTCCAAAAGGTCGGCTGCTTCAAGCGAGGCAAGCCCGGCTTCGAGGTCCTGATCGGCAAGTGCAAGCACATCCGCCTGATTCAAGAGCATGTTTGGCCGCTCCTTGGCATCAAGGAATGTGTCCATGTAGACGCGGTAGGCTTTGGCCACCTGTTGCACATCTCCGGACTTCTTGCGGCTCTCGTTGGCTCGCTCTTGGGCGGTCGTGGCCAAGTCGCGCAAGTAGATCTCGAACTCTTCGACCATTCGCTTGCGTTCGTCGGGTTTGATGTCGACTCGGCTGTAATAGCGAACCAAAGCCGAGGCAATCAGCGTCGCGTCTGTGCCAATCTCGCGATAATCCTTGAGGCGTTTGATGGATGTGTAGAGAGTTCGCGCATCATCCAACCGATCGACGCTCGCAGACCCGAGCGTCAAAAGCTCGCGGGTCGTCAGCATGGCACCAGTAAACTGGTCCATCGTGCGATATCGATTCGCCAACTTGGCCAAAGCCGCTACATAGGTCGACCGATTATAGGCCATCTTTTTGTAGAACTCGACCGAGTCGCCGGGCTTTCGCAGACGTGAGTAGCAGTAGGCAAGGTCGACCAACGCTTCGCGTCGAACGTCGACATCCTGCGATGCCGAGCCTTGCCCGGCGGCGGTGGCTTGCTGAACCAGAAGTGGCGTCTCGGCGGCCTGCGCCTTGAGCGCCAACATTCGGGCTTCCCAAGCGTTTGACTTGTCGATGGCTGCTTCGAAGTTGGTCAGGGCCGGGGCGCATTCGCCATTATTGACCCAAACCCAAGCCAATTTGTAATGTCCGAGTCCACTGACAGGCTGCAACGGGCCTTTTGCGATTTCTTCGTAAAACCGCTTGGCATCTTCAAGCTCATTTCGGTCGAAGTGGTAGTCGCCAAGGACGAGCAGCGCGTTAGATCGCAACGGGCTATCGGGGTATTTGTCGACCAGCGTTTGGTAGGCCTTGCGCATGTCGTCAAAGTTACCGAGTTCGCGGAACTCATGGCCGATATTGAACAGAACCTGCGGAACCAGTGGAGAGTCTGGGAAACGTCCCTGAACGATCTCGTAGGTCGCGATGGCCTCTTCTTTGAGCAGACGAACTTGAGGCACATGCAAGACTTTGGTCGAGCGTTGTTCGCGTTCGTAAGCCAATTGGTAATGGTAACGCGCTTCTTCCGATAAAAGTTCAGCCAGTCGAACGTAGAGTTCAGGCAGATACTGGGCGCCACGGGAAACGGCGATGGTGGCTCGAGTTTCCTCGATCGCGTTTCGTACTTTAGTGATGTTTAGGCGAATGGTCTCGACGGTTGGCGTGTCGCGCACCTGTTGAGGCGCAGTCGCGCAGCCTCCAAGGAGGGTGAGACATAGAAGCGCGGTCGCCCCACGGCCCATCCATCGTCTGGGGATCAGTCGATGCATCGGTCCTCCATCGTCACAACAAGGTCGTCGAGTTCGTCGGTCCAGAACTCGCCTTCAAATCGATACAGGATATCGCGTTCA
>JBBKVQ010000468.1:0-13068 GCA_037968515.1 Bradymonadaceae bacterium | reverse complement strand
ATGGTTGCCGTGGTGATCATGGCGATCAGCTTTGCTGTGAGCGGCGTTCTCAACTTCATGCTCGTTTCGGATGTCCACGCCACAGTGATGCCGTTGTTGTCGTATTCGCCATTCATTGTAGCGTCAGGAGGCGACGCGATGACCGCTGTGCATAACGCCATGGGAGTTGCGTCTACGGACGTGTCGCTGGCTGGGGCTTATCTGTTGCACGGGCCCGAGTACATGAAGGCCGCTGCGATCGCGACGACGATCGCAATGGTCAGTGGCTGCGCGTCGTCGATCGTTTGGTTGGGTTGGAAGTACCGGGCTTTCCCGCCCGCAGCAACGATCGTGCGCTTGTTGATAGGCGCGGCGGTGATGTGGGGGATCTCGCACGTTTTCCCGATTCCCGAGTGGGCTGTCGAGAAAGGCCGAATCGCCATTTTGGGAATGGTCGTCGTGCGGATGGCCGTCATGGGCATCGCGCTGCTCGCCGTTCTGGGAATCACCCGCGAATTCACGGCAGAGGACCTGACTCGCGTCAAACGAGTGATCGGCCGTAAGTGATTGTTGGTGCTTGGATTAAGCGCCGAAGAAGTCGCGCTTTCCAAGTGGCACACCATTATGCCGCAAGATGTTGTAGGCCGTGGTGCAATGAAAATACACGTTCGGCAGGATGAATCCGTTCACGTACGAAAGGCTGGTAAATTCGCGAACGGTCGGTCCCATCTTAAGTGAAAACTCACGAGCCACCTGGTCGTCGATATCTTGAGCAGAAAACTGCCCGATGTCCTTGCGGGCCCTAGCGATGCGGGCGTAGCAGTCCTCGAAGGTGTGTTCGTTATCTTCATAGTTTGGTGGCTCTTGCCCCGTCACCCGAAACGGACAGGCTTTGGCCAATGCGGTTGCAACCTGCACCTGTCCCACCAATGAAAACATGTCGGGGAAAAGGCGGTCGCGAAGCAACACTTCGGGGTCGAGATTACGTTCGATCGCATGCGCCTCACCCTTTTTCAAGACATGCTCAAGGTTGGAGAGCGCACTGTCTAGGACAGGCAAAGAGATCGTGTAGAGCGAGAGAGTCATAAACGTCCTTTGATTGATGTTTCAGATGATCAGGGCGACGACGGCACCAGTCGTCAAAGTGGCGAGTGTGCCAGACAGGATGGAGCGGGTCGCAAGCTCGATGATTTCTTCCCGACGCTCCGGCAAAATGGCACCAAGACCACCTACCAAAATGCCTAGCGAACCAAGATTTGCAAACCCGCACATGGCATAGGTCATAATCAGGCGTGACCGCTCAGAAAGCGCTTCTTCGGGCACTTGGCTCATTCCAAGATAGGCCACAAATTCGTTCAAAATCGTCTTCGTCCCCATCAACTCTCCGGCCACTGCGGTCTCGCTCCACGGGATGCCGATCAGCCAGACGAAGGGTCGAAATGCAGTGCCCAAGATATTTTGAAGCGTGATCGGCGTCTCGGCCGGAATTGCGCCCAGCCCCATGTTCACCAGATTAATGATCGCAAAAAGCACGATGATGATGGCGGCGATATTCACGCACATCTTGATCCCTTCAACCGTGCCGTTGATCAGCGCTTCCATCGCGCCGTGGGTCGTGCGCTCGAACGTAAAATCGATGTCCCCGGCTGATTCTTCGCCGGGCAAAAGCAAGTGGGCAAACAGTAATGCAGCAGGCACGCTGATCACCGATGCCGCCAGAATATGGCCAAGTGCGCCGGGCAGCACAGGTCCAAGTACCGCCGCGTACAGCACCATCACCGTGCCTGCGACGGTGGACATTCCACAGGTCATCAACGCAAAGAGCTCAGAGCGACTGAGGCGGTCAAGATAGGGTTTGATTACGAGCGGGGATTCGATGATGCCTAGGAAAATGCTCGATGCAGCAGCAAATGCCAATGCGCCCGAAATCCCAAATGCTTTTTGCAACGCGCGGCCAAGTTGCTTGATGACCCACGGCAAAATCCGCCAATGAAACAGCACCGCAGAGATCGCGGAAACGACCAAAATCAGTGGTAAAACACGAAAGGCGAGCACAAAATCGGCGTTAGGATTGGCGACATCGTAGGGGCGAGGACCGCCGCCAGCGAGGAACCCAAACATGAATGAAGTCGCTTGTTGTGTGGCTTCTTCGAGCGCCCCCACAACCTTGTTTAAACTTAAAAACACATCCCGAACAAAGGGGACATTTAACATCAAAAACGCGAGCGCAATTTGCGCCACCAACGCGACCAAAATGCGTTTAGGGTCAACCGCCTTGCGGTCCTCGCTCAGCGCCCATGCCAACCCAACAAAAACAATCAGCCCTAGAATCGGTTGCATCAGTTCTCTTTGCTGTTAAGGGCGGCCTGGTACACGACCGAAATCGCGACACTGTTTTCGGCCGCCAGTCGGGCACAGTCTTCGAATTCAGGCACAGCTTTAACTTCAACGCCGTTCAGAATTCCAACTTTAAGTTTCACAGGACCGTAGGATGTCTGGACGGTGCGAAAGTCTCTTTCCAGAATCATTCGCGCGACTTCTTCAACACGGACGCCAAAAGTCGACGTTTCGCTCAATATCGCCGCGGCCACATCATCGGCGTTTTCGGCGCGGCACAAAACGGTCAGACGGGTTCCAGCGCGCCCTTTTTTCATGACGACGGAGGTCCGGGAGACGTCGATCGCGCCAACTGACGGCAGTCGGTTTTCGCAGAACCACGCCAAATGTTCGGGGTTCATATCGTCGATCTCGCACTCGATTCGGGTGACCGTATCTGCCTGTGGACCCGATCCGGCTTGTTCGTAAACCATCACGCGCACGACGTTGGCGATCTCTTTAAAATTCTTGGTGCCGCACCCGTATCCCGTGGCAACGAGCGTTCCGCTGCGTTGGACGGTCTTTTTGACGGGCGCCAGCGATTTCTGGCCGCTGATTCCGCCGATCTTAAGCCCGGTGATCGCTTTTGGTTTGGCCATATGACGCAGGAGTGTGGCGCCTGTCGGGGTGACCAGTTCTGCCGCGATATCGCGTGTGACTGTGGGAAGCCCCACCATCAAATCAGCGGCAGCCGGTGCGGGAACTGGAATGGTTCCGTGTGCGGTCTCTATCGTGCCGTGACCGCATGGAATATCGCTGAACGACCATGTCGCGTTCAGCTTATCCAGGATGTAGGCCGCCCCCACAAAATCCAGGATCGAATCCACCGCGCCCACTTCATGGAAATGGACCGATTCGATATCGATGCCGTGAATCTTGGATTCCGAGGCACCAAGCGTCCGAAAGAGCTCCGTCGCCAGCTTTTTCACGCCCGCAGACAGGTCCGCTTTGGAAATCATCGTCTCGATCGTAGAAAGATGACGATGGTCTGAATCATTTGAGGGGTCCCAGCCATCAAAGTCTATGTGGGTACCAGTTAAGGCTCCACGACCCACGTGTTGGGTCAGGACTCGGATGTGGCCACCCATGCCAAGCTTGTTGAAGATTTCTTCAAGCTCGGCAACGCTAACGAGTTGAGCATCAAGGGCTGCGGCGATGAACATGTCACCGGCAAGCCCACCGATAAGATCGAGATGAATATGCATACGGTCTCCATCGGCATTTTTTGGGATTAGGACCCCGAGAGTTCGTTGAAAATGCCGGCTGAGACGAGTATCATCAGGACAGATATACGACTAGGACATGTTTCTGTCGTGTTCGTGAGAAGCAGCGCATTAATCCCCGTATGTTTTAATCGGGTGCTGTCACTGACGTTTTAAGGTTGGGCCTTTGCGAAGATTCGACCGCGATTCGTTATTTACGGTGCCCACCTAGTTTAACTAGGGATTAAACGAAGCATCAATACCGGCACATTCGGTTCATGTCAGACGAGAGGCGACTTCGGTCGCCTTTCGTTTTTCTTGCGCAGGCCTGCCTTCGATATCGAATCGTATCGAGTGTCAGCGTTGTTTGTAAGGGAGTGGGGCGGAGAGGACCCGCCAGTCGTCGGGAGTGTGGAGCGAGTTTTTTAGCCGCGGGACGCGTTATCGATGGGCGCGACCACGCATGTGGTGTCGTTCTTCAGTCCCTCGACGACCTTGAAGCTTCACATCTGCGCTTCTAATCATCACTGCGACGCGATTGACCCGAATTCGGTACATAATCATGGTCAGCGCAGTCATCACCAGAAGCGCGACGCCTCCCATCACGTTGATTTGCTGGTGTTTTGTGAAATCATAATTTGAAAACATGATGGCGCACGTCGCGCCCATCGACAGAGCACCACCCGCCCACGCCATCGCAAGCGTCAGCAGACTCCACCAGGTCGATTGAATATTCGCGCGAAATTTGACCAATAGCGCAATAGGCAGAATCAGCAGGGGAACCGAATAAAAACTCCCCAACATCGATCCGATCATCATGTGGTCAGTGGGAGTCCATAGTCCGCCCCCCATCGCACTGGCATGCAATAACAAGAAGATGGGAATAAGTGCGAATTTTATGCGGTCCATATGGTTCTCCGGCATGACTCTGGTCATTTGGCGGCTGATCTCATCCAAAGTCAAATCACCTATCCGCGGGCTGCGATGACCTTACGCGCCCGAATTCGATACATGATCAGCGTCAGAGCGGTCATAACCAAGAGTGGGATGCCACCCATCACTAAAAAGCCCTGAAGATCAGTGATACCGCGCTGCGTGGTTAGTGCTGCAAAGGTCGCGGCCATCGAGAGCGCGCCACCGGTCCAAGCAACGGCCAGAATCAGCAAGCTCCAAAGTTTGGACTGAATATTCTCCCTGAATTTGATCAGAAGACCAATCGGCAGAACCAGAAGGGGAATGGAAAAAACACTCCCCATCATCGTTCCAATCAAAAGAAACTCGGTGGGAGAACTTGGACCGCACGCCAAAGCCATCGCTGGAGCGAACAAGATAATGGGAATAGGTGCGAATTTGGTGAGGTTCATTCGAATCTCCGTGGGGCTAAACGATGCGCTTGTTGGGTAAATACAACTTCTTAACCGGACGCCAAGCGCAGAAAATTCCGGCACTTCGCCCAAATTCACAACGTTTGGGGTTTAGGGCTTTAATCGCGAAACAACACCAGCTTTTGCGCATCTTACCCCCCTCCAGACTTTGAGTTGATTTGCCGATGCGTTTTATAATTCTTCCTATCTTGCTTCTTCTCCCTGGCCTTGCGGTCGCCCAAGAAAGACTCACATTGTCCGGCGCCCTGAAGACGGCGCAGGCCCAAAATGAGTCTCAAGAAATCACAGAGCAACGTGTAGAGCGGGCCCGTGCGTTCAAGCGCGAGACACTCGCCTCGATGCTCCCGAGTCTTTCGGTCGGAGCCGGCGGCACTTATAACGGCGTCGCTGTGGAGCTCAACGGCCGAAGTATCGTTCAACAGTTTGATTGGGGAGCCAGCGCTCGCGGGGCCGTCACGGTTTTTGACGGGCGTCTTTACCCGCTGTATCGGGCGAGCTCGACGAGCCTCGAGGCGACGGCCGCCGACGCTGAATGGACTTTGCACGTGCTCGATTTTGAGGTGGAACAAACGTTTTTTGCGCTCGCCGCTGCAGAACGCCAGCTTCAGATAGCGTCACGAGCCTTAGAACTCAGAAAAGCCTATACGGCCCGTGCTCAAGCGCTTGCCGACCAAGGCATCGCGCTTCCCCTCGACGCGTCGCGCGCTCGGACTCAGGAACTCGATGCTGAGCAAGCGGTGCTGGAAGCGACAGCTGGTCTTGGAAACGCATCCGACGCGCTTGGGGTTTTGTTGGGAAGCACGGAGCCAGCCGACTTTCGGGCGGATGTGTCAACAAATCAGCGCCAACAACCTCCGCAAGATTCGACGGTTGAGGGGCGAAAAGACGTTGATGCCGAGCTGAAACGAATCGAAGGCATCGAACTTCGTGAATCCGCCGTGTGGTGGGGGATGTTGCCGTCATTGGAACTCAGTGCAAATTCGAGGTTTGGACCGTCGTCGCTTTCAAACCCTGACGGATTTGTGTGGTCAGTTTCGCTCGATGCGACGTGGCTGCTGTACGATGGTGGCGCTCGTTACGCGCAAGCCGCGGGGTTGGTGGCTCAGGCCCAAGAGTCTCGTTTGATGCTGGCGCAATCTCGCCGTCAGATTGGGGCGGAAGCTCGGCGCACGGTGCGCGATTGGACGACGGCTCACCAAGCGATCGACGTCGCGACCAAGAAGCTGGAAGTCGCTAAGGCAACCTATGAAATGGTCCTCGGGCGTTACGAAGCTGGCCTTGCAACCAGTATCGAGGTCACCCAAGCCAGCGAGGACCTGTACCTTGCAGAACTGAACTTGAATTCGGCCGAATTGGCCGCTGACCTTGCGCAATCGCAGTACCGATTTGTGGTGGGAGTGACCCAATGAAACGTCTTGTATTGATGGCCTTGTTGGCCTTGGCCGCTTGTGATGGTGACTCGAAAGCCTCAGACGGCGGCCCCGGTAAGATGAAGATCGCTCCGGCAGCGACTGTCATGGGTCACACGGTGGCTTCGACCCCATTTGAGGTCAAACGCGATTACGGCGGGGAGTTTGTTTCCGATGCAATGGCGGACCTGTCGGCTGAAGTCTCCGGCGTTGTGCGTGAAGTCAACGTGCGGCTTGGCGATCCGGTGGCCAAAGACCAGGTGTTGGCCGTGGTGGATCCGGTTGTTTACCAGCAGCGGGTCAAAGAGCTTCAGGCCTCGGTGAACCTAGCTGAAGCGGGTGTCGAAGAAGCCCGCGCCCAGCTTCAAAATCTTCAGGCCGACCTGAATCGAAAGAAGCCACTTTTGGCGCGCAATCTGATCACCGCAAGGGAAGTCGAAGACCTCGAATCGCAGGTGGCTGTTGGGTCTCAGCGTATTTCAGTAGCGCAAGCAACGGTCGACCAAAACCGCGCACGTCTGGCCACTGGTCGGGATAATCTGCAGGACACCAAGGTTCGGGCTCCGTTTGCCGGCGTTGTTGCGGAGCGATTTGTGGACATGGGAAATCACGTTGCCGCCGGCCAACCGTTGTTTCGTGTTGTGGACGACACCGAAAAATACCTGCAGTTGCGCGTCGCCGAACACGACTCCGGGATGGTCGATGCGGGGATGAAGGTCACGTTGCGGGTGGACGCGCTGGGCGGTGATCTTGTCGAAGGGGTAGTTGCTCGAATTGCTCCTGCCGTTGATCCGCAGACGCGAACGCTGCGCATCGATGTCGTGAAGGGCACAGACGCAAATTGGGGACGAATCAAACCAGGCATGTACGCTCGCGCTCAAATCATCATCGCATCTAAAGAATCCGCCATTTTGGCACCGTCTCAGGCGATCCAAAAAGATCGTGATGGTTCGCGTTATGTCTGGAAAGTAGTGGACGGTAAATCACTTAAAACCGTCGTCGAACCCGGCCTTCGTGATCGTGATCAAACGGAAATTCTCGAAGGACTTTTGCCGGGCGATATCATTGTTGTTCGAGGCCACGAAAAACTCACCCCTGAAGGCGAAGTCCAGTTGGTGGGCGGTGATTCGGCCAAGGTGAGCCCATGAATCTGCCTAAGTTTGCGGTAAATCGTCCCGTCCTGACCACCATGGTCTTTATCGGGATTTTGGTGCTCGGCTTGGTGTCTTTCACGCGCCTGCAGATCGACCTGCTGCCCGAGATCGACTTCCCGAGTATTTCGGTCGTCACAGCCTACGGTGGTGCGGGTCCCGAAGAGATCGAAACGATCATCACCCGTCCCATGGAGCAGGCGCTCTCGACCATCGACGGCATCGAGCGCATCGAGAGTTTTTCGACCGAAGGCCGAAGCCGCGTTGCGCTGCGGTTCATCTGGGGGACGGATCTAGATACCGCTCTAAACGATGTTCGCGCCACGGTGGAGCAGCTCAAAGAGCGACTCCCTGAAGAGGCCGACGACCCGATTGTTTATAAGTTCAATCTGAACAGTTTCCCGATCATGTATTTGGGCCTCAGCGGCAGCTTGGACGAATCTACCCTGCGACTGATAGCCGAGCGTGACCTTAGTCCTCGCCTTGAGCGCCTTGATGGTGTTGCAGCTGTTGAAGCGCGAGGCGGATTGAAACGTGAGATTCATATCTTGCTGGATAGCGATCGCTTGCGCGCGCTGGGCATCGCGCCTGGAGCTATCATCACGGCGATTCGTGAAAATAATCGAAACGTGCCAGCGGGTGTGGTCGACGAGTTTGATCATCGCGTTTTGATTCGCTCGGTGGGTGAAGCCCAGAACGTCCAAGACCTGCAAGAAATGGTGATTGCCATTCGTTCGGAGTGGGACGGTCGCCAATATCCAATTTACCTCAAAGATATTGCCGAGGTTTTGGACACCTACGAAGAGCCGACCAACGTCGTTTACGTCAACGGCCAACCGGGTATTCGGCTGAACGTCAATAAACAGTCGGGCTCAAATACGGTGGCGGTTGCCGACACCGTTCGCCGCGAAATTGACCTGATTAACTCGGATTATACCGGCAAATTGAAGCTCGATATTCTGACCGATACGTCTTCCTACATTAAGTCCTCGATTTCGAATGTGCAGGAATCCGTTCTGATCGGGGCCTTTTTGGCGGTTTTGGTGCTCCTATTATTCCTGCGCAGCGTGCGATCGACCGCGATTATCGCGACCGGAATCCCGATCTCGATCATCGGTATGTTCACGTTGATGTACGCATTCGACATCACCCTAAACCTGATTTCATTTGGCGGAGTCGCGCTTGGAATCGGCATGTTAGTCGATAATGCGATCGTGATTCTCGAGAATATTTACCAGAAGTACGAACAAGGATTATCGCCAAAACAAGCGGCGATCGAAGGTTCGCAAGAGGTCGCCGGCGCGATCGTTGCGTCAACTTTGACCACGCTGGTCGTTTTTGTGCCGGTGATCTTTTTGACCGGATTTGCCGCGATCTTTTTTGGTCAAATGGCCTTTGTCGTTTCGTTTGCGCTGGTGTGTTCGCTGGCGGTTGCCCTGACCCTGATTCCCGTTCTGAGCTCTCGGTTTTTGAAGAAAGGCGCCACGATATCCGCACCTAGTCGGGTCGAGGGCGTTTACGGAAAGATCGTCGACTCTTGCCTGCGATGGCCCAAGCTCACATTGGGGGTTAGCGTTGGTCTGCTTGGCGCATCGCTATTTCTGACTCCTCTGATTGGCACCGAATTGATGCCAGACAGCGACCAGAGTGAGGTCAATGTGAACGTAGATCTTCCGGTCGGAACGCGGATTCAACTGACGGAACGTGCGATCAAAAAACTCGAACAGATTGTCGTCGATGAAGTGCCAGAAATGGAGAATATGCAGACCATCGTGGGAACGCCAGGATTCTGGTCGACCAGCGGCGGAGAGTCAGGCCGAATCGAGATTAAACTTGTGAAACCCCACCTGCGGACTCGAAGCAGTGACGATATTGCCAACGACCTCAGACTAAAGGTCAGTGGGCTGATTGCGGGCGCCGACGTTCGAACGCGTGCTGGAGGCGGTTTGTGGATTCTGCGGGTCCTACGTGGTGGTGGCGAACGGCTTGAAGTGCAGGTTCGTGGCTTCGAACTTGAGGAAGCCGACCGCATCGCCAATGAGGTCAAAATTAAGATGGAAGCAGTTCCTGGCGTTTCCGGTGCGCGTGTTAGTCGGCAGCCTGGCGGAAAGGAAGTTCAGGTGATCCCTGACCGCGCGAAAATCGCAGGAATGGGTCTCAACTATAATGATATTGCCGGGCAACTGCAGACTTATCTGCAAGGCACTCAAGCGTCTGTGTTGCGCGACCAAGGCGATGAATTCAATATTCTGGTTCAGCTTCGCGAAGACGAGCGTCGCGGCATCGACGCGGTGATGGAGGTTCCGATCGTGGTGCCAGGTATCGGCACCGCACCGCTTCGAAATCTAGTCACGACCCAAGAAGTCGAAGGCCCCCTGACCATCGAGCGCTTGAATCAAAACCGCGTGGTCAGCGTGGATGCGCAGCTTACGGGTGACGTCGATCTGGGAACCGTCGTTGAACAAGTTCGCGAAGAGGTGCGTACCGTCAAACATTCGTCCAACTTTGCGGTGATCGTGACGGGAGAGTCCGAAGAACAGAAAAAGACCTTCGAGAGCATGCTTATCGGCATTTTGCTCGCGATTGCGCTCGTTTACATGGTCATGGCTGCTCAATTTGAGAGCTTTCATCAGCCGCTGATGATCATGTTTTCAGTGCCATTTGCCGGCATTGGCGTGTTGGCCACGCTTGCCGCGACGGGGACTACTTTCAATATTCAGTCGTTCATGGGGTGCGTCGTATTGACGGGTATTGTGGTCAATAACGCCATCGTTTTGGTCGATTATATTAATTTGATGAGGTCGCAAGGGATGCCTCTGGCCGAGGCTGTGGCTCATAGCGCGCGAAAACGTCTGCGTCCGATTCTAATGACCACAGCCACAACTATGCTGGCTTTGATCCCGGTCGCGATCGGCTATGCCGAAGGCGGCGAGGCCCAGGCGCCGCTGGCGCGAGTGGTCGTCGGTGGGTTGGTGACCTCGACGTTGATCTCGTTGGTCATCATCCCCGTATTATATCTGAAAGTGGAAGGCTGGATTGAGCGCCGAAACGCTCGGCTAGAAGCTTAGAGCTTAAAGCCGAGTTCGATCATCCGTTCGCGAAGATCATCGATTTGTGATGAATCTACCGAAAATGCCATGGGCCCGAGTCGCTCTGAGACAAACTCTTGGAACTCTTCGACGTCGTCGAAAAGGTCAGCTGTGAACTCATCTTGCAACTGAATCACGGTCATATGCGTGTGAATCTTGGCCGTGGGTGCTGCTTCCAAAAGGCTCTGAAGCAAAATCCGCTGCGACGCAGGAAGTCCGCCAATTGAGCGTGGCTCCAAGAATGCCACTGCTTGGTGCAGAGTATCTTGAGGCCAGCGCATCTTGAGCAACGCCACGTCCAGCGAAAACTGCCGCATTCGTACGGGCGCATCCTCGACTTCGTGAGCAATTCTCGAAAGTTCCCACATCGTGATGACGTCCGCCTGCAGCGGGTCAACGGTCGCCAGCAATGGCCCGACAAAGTCGAGCACATGATTGGGCTCGTCGATATCAATGACCGAACCGCTTGCGCGGGTCAGCAATTTATCGAGCAGAACTTCGTCGTTTTCGCTGAGGTAAGCCGTCGAAGGTCCAAGACGCACCACATTACATTTGGTGTCGTGTTTGACCTGGCCAAGCCACATGTCCAACGCATCGGGATCGTGGTGACGCACAAGGTAGCCGCTGTGGTGAACCACAAGACGCTTGTGAATGCGCTCCCAGTCATGCAACTGAAACGTGACCGATTCAGGAACTTCTACGGCCGCATTATCGCGCAAAAACTTGATGATCGCGGCAGCGTTTTCACCCATCGAATATCCGCGCTGAACGGATTCAGGCGTCAATTTGAAGACTGCGACTCGGTCCGAGAGTTTCACACGTTCGGCGACCCGATAAATCCGATGAAGGAGCGACACGTCGGTCACGTCCAAGAAGATCATCAGCTCAAAGTTCGGCTGAATCACCATCGACTTGTCGGCGACCACGGGCGCGTCTTTGACGTTCAACCCGAGCATCTCACGACCGCGTTTTGAGAACCGAATCACCGGTCCTTCTTCCGCGTGGCCACGCTCGACAGCGCCAATCCAATAAAGGCCGCGGCGCAAGAAAGCGCTGATCCAATCCGCCACTTCGATTTGCGCTTTATCGAGCGCTTTATGAAGGAACGGAGGGTCCATGAGTGCGCAGAGCGACTCGACGGCAGCCTCAAGTTTCCAGCTGGTGAATCGTGAACGACGCAAGATCGAAAACACGTATCCACGTGCGCCAATCAGGGTTTCACCCCGTGCCGCTGTCAGCGAAGAACCCAAATCTTCGATTTTTTCCGCGCCGTAGGAATCCGCTTCGTTCCATTGGCGAAGCCCCTTAAACGCGTCGCCAAGCATTCGGTTTCGTTTCGAAATCGATGCGGCAAAATAGGCGTCCATTCCAGCGGCAGCACCCTCGAGTTGTTCTCCGTCGTTGGTGAGCATGCCAAGCTGACACCCCACCGCAAAAAGGAAAACCATGTAGTCGAGGATCTCGATCTTGTTGACATCGACTTCGGGGCCGGCCTCATTAAAGGTGCCCGGAAATACGATTTCACGCGCAAGTTTGGCGAGTCCACGTCGGTGTGGCGCTCCGTCACGATTGAGCTTCAACGGGCCGTGGAGCAGCTTCGTGGACACGTGCAAGAGGTTCATCTCAAGCGTATCGGTGCTCGATGACGTAATCTGTTCGACCTTGTCGATGTCCGCGGTTTCTTCGGCGAGCACCACGATGCTGAGCTCTTTGTAGGTCTCGACGATATGAAGGCCGATCGCCAGATCGCGCTGAAGGACCGTGCCTGTCTCGACTAAACGAGGGACATCGAGCTCGAGCTCTCCGGGATTTGGCAGGACAATGAAAAGCCCCTCGTTGATCAATTTGCACAGCGTCGGTGACGTGTCGCCAAATCCATCCAGAAGCATATCGCGGCGCAGGTTTTCACCGCGCGCAAGACCTTCTTGAGCCACCAAGTACAACATCGCATGACGTGCGATCCCGGTCAGTTCGGCGTATTTCTTCGAGAATTCCTCGCCGAAAAACCGCTCCGTGATCATGTCGAGGTCCGACTCGGTACTATGGACCGCGGCGGCAAGAACACGTCGCGCAGCTGGATCGTAGTCGACATCGATGAGCTTTCGAAAAGCCTCAGGCGTTAGTCCGCCTTCCCGTTTAGGTTCACGTATCATCTTCGTCCTCCACGATTTCTGCGCCTAGAGGTCCGCCGACGACCTGCGGGTAAACCCCTTTGGCCTTCAGTTCGGAAACGATCTGTAGGACCGCGCCGGTGGGGATGACAACCGCTCTATCCGAAAAGAACTGATGTTCCACTTCCGAAAGGTTGGCCTGCACGAGTGTTTCCTGAAGCACGGCTGCATTGTCGCAGACGATCAAGGAAACCCCTTTATGTAAGACAGGGCCACGTTTTTGCACTGAACTCTCTTATTGATTTGGAAAGCGCGACAAGTCTAACGAGCAGACAACACGCGGTCAATCCGGCTCTTATAGCATTT
>JBBKVQ010000467.1:0-28326 GCA_037968515.1 Bradymonadaceae bacterium | reverse complement strand
CGCGTGAACGCCTGCGTGAACGAATGATTCCGCCCGAGACATTTCCAGCCCTGGTGGTCAAAGCCGTGGAAGGCCACGCGAGCCGTAATCTGGGTCATTCTGTCAGTGCTTGGCGCCGTCTGGGCAAACACGCCCATGGAGAACTGAAGCGAGCTGCCACCGTGATGGTTCCATGGCTCCTTCACGGTAATCCCCTGTTTTTTGAGGTCGTCGACGCCATGGTGGCCGATGGAGCCGCGTCGCGGGCCCAATTGCTGTTTACGCAGCGTGAAGCCCACCAGACTGGTAACTGGTGGAATGAGGCGCGTGCGTTGAAGCGCTTGGTTGCTCAAGATGCTCGCATAGGGCAGCGGTCTCAGCGTGAATCGGACCCATCCCGCAAACGCCTGATGCGCGAATCCGCCGGCCGGCTTTTCCGGCTTGCGACGATTTTGGAACGCATCAAATCCACCGATCTTGTGGGGTCGGAACTCGAGGGCCTGAACGCGTATCGCGTGCTTCGTGATGCTGTTTCGCTGCACGCGTCGAACTTTGTGATGCTTCGACAGTTGGAGCGTTGGGCAAGAGCTCGTGGAGATTCCGCGACGGTCGAGCAAGCGCTGGTCTCGCAGGCTGAACTGGTCGACGATCCTGAGGTTCGTGCGCTGATCTGGGAGCGCCTGTCGGCGCTTCACGACCAGACCACGTCCGATATCCGCATCATGGCGGATTATCTTCAGCTCTCGCTCGAGGCGGACCCCGATTGCTTGCCGACCCTGCTTTCCTTGGGCCAGCAGATCATCTTGCACGGCGCGCTAGCCGACATGCTTGAACTCAAGGGTGTGCCGAAGGGCGAGGAGCTTCGTGCTATCCAAAGTGCGTGGCGTCGCGGCGAGCTTTTGGAGCGAACGGGGGGAGATCCGCGCGAAATTTTGACTCTCTACCGGGCAGCACAAGACGAATCGCCAAACAGTGTCCACTTGTTCTTCTGCGTCGAGCGATCCTTAGCGCGCATCGCTGACTGGACTGGTTTGAGTGCTCTTTATGGCATGGCGTTGGATACCCCAGAATTGAGTTCACGCCTGAACCATTTCGGGCTGATCGACGACTGCCGATTGGCAGTCGAGGCATTCCTTGAGGACGGCCAAGAGGACCTGACGGGCGCATGGGCACAATATTCGGACGCCCGTGAGCACTCAGACGCCGGCGCGTGGTGGCGAGTTGCGGCCACAAAAGTTGCGAACGGTGAAGATTTGGAAGTTTTCAAACTTCTGGAGACGATGGAGTTTGACTCTCGCGGCGACACCACACCTGCTCGTCAGCGTGTTTTACTTTGGTACACCTACCTCGCCGAGAAACTCGGTCGAGATCCACGAGGGGCGCTCGAGTCGTTCCGCGAGCTTTATACTTCGGCAACCGGCATTTTTCAGCGGCGCTACGCGCTGTTTGGCCTGCTTCGGCAGCGGGACTTTTCGTGGATTGCCGCAGCTGTGGCAACCGGCGATATCTGGGGATTTGCGCTTGGCGATGTCGAGGCCACGGAGGTCTACATCAAGCAGGTGGCCGGCGAGCTTTATGCGCTGGGAGGCGATTACGAGGAGTCGCTGGCCTGTTTTGCACAGGCAGTGGAGTTGAGCGAGGACCTGATCGTGATGTCGGAAGCGGCCGAGCGAGGGCTTCATCACGCGATCCGTTCCAGAAAATGGTCCTTGGCATTTCGGTTTCTACCGCATTGTTTTGACGGGGAAGACACTCGTGCTGTCGCGGAATTTGCCCGCCATTTGGCGGCTTGTTCCGAAGACGCAGCCGAGGTGCTTGAGCGCCTAGATGAGTCCCATCTTGTGCTTCCGCTGATGCCGGTCACGATCCTCGATGAACTTGAATTGTCTTATCGCAGCAAAGATTTCAAGCGAGCAAATCGTCTGATAAATCAGGGGTTGGCAACCGCAGAGGCTGGCAGCATCGACTTCCGCGCGTTCTTGCTGGAACAAGCCATTCTGGTTGCTGCCTGGGGCCATGATTCACCCGAGGAGACCATAGCGTGCCTGGACGACCTCTGGTCGCTTGACGCGTCGTTGCCAAGTGCCTCGCCGTTCTTTGCAGTGGCTGCTTATTTGCGGACTTATACGCGCCTTGGCCGAAAAGAGAAGGTCGCCGAATGGACCGAATTTGCGCGAGCGAATTTCACAGCTGCCGTGGCCGACGCGTTGGTTGCGGAATCCAGCGTGTACTCGGAAGCGCGCACGGGTGAATTGGCCGCGCGTTGGTACAGAGACCGCGTCGAGCATGTTCCAAGCCCGGTTCAGCCTTATTATCGTTGGATGGCGGCGACCTTGGGTTGGTTCTTCGAACCCCGAAACCACACCTCCGCCCAAGAATTGGTGGCAGCGACCTCCGCTGGTGACCCCACACACCGTGTGGGGCCGTTTCTGGTCGCCGTGGCGCTCAGCCACCAGGATGCTGACGCAATGGCTCGGCAATTGCGCATGTTGCGTCGCGCTGGAAACGCGCGCGCCGTTCAGCAGTGGGCCATGATTCGTAGCCTATTCCACTTGGCGACGACGCAGAATGCGCCCGATCGCGCCATCGAGTTGATGGAAGAAGTGTCAGGTTTGCTCGCCTTCGACTGGTCGGCGATGGCCACGGAGCTGTTTTCTCGCTCATTGCGTCGCACCCAAGCCGTGGATCGGCTTCGGGAACGCGCCAAATCCGCCCGCAGTTCACGTATCCTTGGTCTTGAGCTCGCTCAGATTCTGGGGGACGTAGGCATGTTCCCAAGATTGGCCGCGGCCGGTGTTCCTGGCGCCCAAGTGCTTCTGGAGCTCCTCAGCGCTCAGGGCGAGATGGGCCACGCGCCGGGCTGGAGTATCGAGACACGGTTTGCAGACCTTCAGCGATCCATCAGCGAAGAAACGCAGGAACAGGTGCGCCGTCGACTGATGTCCTACCTGCTCGAAATCGACGAGGTCATGTTTGCGTCGCCTTGGTGCCCGATTCGTCTGGTTCACGCAGATTTGACTCGGTTTGGCGTTGCGATCGACGAACTCACCGTGCTTAAAGCGCGCGTTTCAACGTTTGGCCAGGACGATATCTCGGCAGAAGCGAGACTTGTGGTTGCCCGGCAATTCCAACGTATGGGGCAGCGTGATGCCGCGCTGTCGCTGATGCCTCCTGAGATTTCCCGTGCTTGTGTTTCTCAAGCCTGGGCCCTGTTTGCGCACGCCCTCGATCCTTTCTTCCAGACCGGGCTAGTGGCCCATTGGGCGCTCGGACTCTGGACGCAACGTAAAAGTCAGCTGCAGGGAATCGAAGCCGAGATTCAATACGAACTTGGCCACTACTCGGAAGTGGTTGGCCAGGATGACGATGCGCTGGAGTTCTTCAAAAGCAGCCTCGATGCACGCCCGACTTTCCTCGCGTCTCAAGTGGCAGCAGGCCGCTTGCTGATCCGCCGGCGCGACTTCGAGGGCCTGGCTGAAATCCTAGAAAAAGAATACCACGCTGCGAAGTCACCCGACGCCAAATCAAGCATCGCGTTTCGACTTGGTTATGTGTGGGATCGACGTTTGCGCGGCCTTCCTGAGGCCAATGCGAATGCCGAAAACTGGTACCTAAAGGTGATTCGGGTTCGGCCAAATCACACGCCGACACTCGAGGCGTTGCTCGAGATCTCGTTTCGAACTCAGAACTGGGAAGCGGCCACTCAATACCTGTCGCAGATGGCCGAAACAGCAAAAACGCCCCGAATTCAGGCAGCGTACCTGACCGAGCTGGGCACCATCCTCGAACATCAACTCAATGACGAAGAAGGCGCACTCGAGGCCTATGATCGGGCGCTAGGCCTGGATCTCGATGATGTTCTGGCCTTCCTGGGCGTCCTGCGGACGAGCAGGGCAGGGGACCGCGCTGCCGCCTCGATCCTGCGACGAGTGGAGGCTTCGACCTCACCACGCGAAATCGACGATCTGGGGCACCACCTGTTTGTGCTCGCGCGGGTAAACACCCGGGCACGCGAAGCAATGAGCGCAAGGTTCCCGGGTTACTACGCGATGCACGTCGCGAACCTGGCTGAATCCCTGCAAACACGGAATTTTAACGCTGCGGCAGCGGTGGGCCTCGAACGTGTTCACACCGACCCTCAAACTCGTTTGTTGATCATGGCGTTTGAACGCCTCGGTAAACCTCACGCGTTGGTCGGTAACGAGCTTTTGGCAGCGTGCAAAGTCGGAGCGGATCCCTTCAGCGAGGGACGCCTGATTCGTGCCATGCATCACGCGTGGCGCGAAATGGACCTCGAAGCGCTTGGCCTTCTTGCGACTTCCCGAGCACGCCGCGCGACCTCACCGTTGCTCCGGTCGGCAGAGCTGACGTGGATGGTCGCGACTCAATACATGCGCGAAGACGTCGGTGGGGCTCACGAAGTCGTCGAACGGCTTCTGGGCCAGTACACGGACTTCTTGCCAGCGGTTAAGATCGCGAAGTTTATCTCGGAAGAAATTGGCGAGTGGGAAAGCGTCGTACGTTGGTACAAACAGGACGCACACCTGACACGAGTCGCGACGATTTCAGCGGGCGACCGTCTTCATGCCTCCGAAATCCAAAAAACCCATCTGGGCGACCTAGACGCTGCCGTCGACCAGCTGCAGAAGGTGATTCAGGCGAACCCGAGAAACCCCGAGGCCTTTCCGCGGCTCAAAGAAATCTTGGCGACTCGGCGTGATTTCGACCTGTTGTTGGATGCACTGGAAAACCAGATCAAACACGCAGAAAATAAAGATGAAAAGGTCGGATGGCTCAATGAGATGGCCGATATTGCGTTGTCGGAACTTTCGGACCGGGCTGAGGCAATCAAGTATTTGATTCGTTCGTTGGAGCTCCGTCCGACACAGCCTCGACGTTTTCGAACATTGGGAGAGCTGTACGAAGATGAAGAAAACTACGAGCGAGCGATTCAGTGTTACGGCGCGTTGACCAAACTGCTTGAACCCGGGCCTGAATCACAACGCTTGTTCGCGCATATCGGCTCGATTTTCGAGGTCCAAATGTCGCGTCCAAACGAAGCCAAGTCGGCGTTCCTTTCAGCCCTGCGCCTAGACACCAGCGACACCCGCGTACTGATGTCTTTGGCTCGAGTTTGCGAACTAAGGATGGAGCATCAGGAAGCACTTCGCTATCTGGCGAAGATTTTGGAAGTTTCAAGCGATAGCAATGTTCTGCGCGCTGCCCGAGTTTCCACGTTTCGTGTGCAGGGAAAAGCCAACGCGACTCTCGAGGAACTCCTTGCGACCGGTGGCACGTTGTTATTGCACCATCCCGAGCAACTTGAAGCGGTCGACGAGATTCGGCAACGACTTATCCGAGCGGGAAAATCCGACGAAGTTACCTCGTTTTTTACGCATCTGGCGTTGGAGCAGTTGGTGTCGAACCCGAAACAAGGGTTGGTTCCGCATTTCGAGATCGCCCAACGTCTTGGTCATCAAGATCGGTCGTTCCAGCTGGCGTCGTTGGCGTATTTTGCCGACGTGGCCTCGGATGAGGCCAAGGAATTCTACTTAAAACACGCTGAGCCTCGCCGCTGGCCGAAACGCGCGATTCCCAACGACGCCACCGCTGGTATTTTGCCCGCAGAACTCGTGGTGCCGTTTTTAGAGCTGATTCGTTTGAGTCGAGAAGGCGTCGAAGAAGCGACCGAAGGCAAGGGCGCCGAAGAACACATGCGACGCCAGACTCGCGTCAAAGAACCGATTGGGCTGGCTTTGCAGCTTGCCTGGCAGTGGCCTCAGCTCTTTGGCCTGGAACTTCGAGACGTGCATTTGGTCGATAAGATTCTGCCGGGGCATTGTGACGTTGGGTTTGATGGTGGCGTTAGGCTTGTTCTGGACTCAACGTGGTCCAAAGTCGCCGATCCTACCGAACAGCTCGTTGGCTTAGGACAACGATTGGCGGCGCTGTCGATGGGAATGGGGGGATGGAGTCGGTTGTCCGTTGAAGAACAGGTCGCGGTTTTTGTCGCCATCGTTTCACAGTTTGTTGCCGGGTGGACCATGGCCAGCCATGCCCTCCCCGAGAACTTCAGCCTATCGAAGCTCACAAAATGGCTGCAGAAAAAAGGGCACCGTGTTGCACCTTATGCTCTCGAGATTTCGGGCCGTTTTGGAGCCCAAGCCATCGAACGCCAGTGCCGATTATTATTGGCTGCGTCGGAACGACTGGCGTGTGTGGTGATCGATGACCCCGGCCGCGCGCTTAAATTCTCGAGTTTGGCGGTAGAGTCAGACGGTGTTTCTGAGGTGCCCTACGCCTTCCTTTTGGAGCAATCCGGCGAGAAGATCCGCAACACAGTTGGGATCGCGATCAAAGACTCGTGAAAACTCATTTTGAAACGTGGGGTGGGGGCAGCGAAGTGTTTCTAGGCATCCATGGCTGGGGCGGTGGCTGGAAGACCTTCGAGTCGCTGGCCAAGTTGCTGCCCGAGAATTCTGTCTTGTATGCGTTGGATTTGCCCGGTTTTGGGCAGACACCCTCGCTTGAACCTTGGAATGAAGGCGGGATGACGGAAGCGATTCTTGATGTCGTGGACCAAATCGAGGGCGACATCACCCTCATTGGCAATTGCAGCGGCGCCATTTTTGGCATGTTGGCAGCCCTTGAACGTCCAAAGCGGTTCAAGCGATTGGTCTTGCTGGAGCCATTCGCGTTTTTTCCTTGGTACTTTCGGCTGATGACTTGGCCCGTTTTGGGCCGGTTTTTCTATTTCATGACCTTTCAGAATCCGCTCGGTCGACTGCTGACGAACCTGAGCCTGTCGAGTCGCCGTGCCGCCGAGACCGATCTGACCGAATCATTCGAATCCTTGGACCACTCCGCCGTGTTTGCTCATTTGCTTCTGCTCAAGGGAGTGGGCCCTCATACACGTTTTACGCCGCTGACTTGCGCCATCGATCTGTTGATTGGGGCGCGGTCCTTTACAGCGATCCAGGAATCGGCTGTGCTGTGGCGAACGATCTGGCCGCAGTCGAGACAACAGTTATTGGAGGATAGCGCCCACTTGCCGCTTCAAGAGGCGACGGAGCAGGTCGCAGAGATCACCTTTAATCCTTGAAACTCTGGGTAGGGGCATGTCGTACACGGAAAAAAATGCCGTTCGTCCGCATGCTGTCTAACGCATCGCGTCATCGTGCAATTACTGCGTCTTTTCTGACTCATCGTGTCGTGCGTCAAAATGAATGGTCATTCAACCCGCAGCATCATTGCGAGAGGCCACTTATTTTCATTTGTCGGGCCAATGGTGCTCAGTTACTCTTGGTCCATACAAGGTATTATGGGATGCGGGGGAGCGACCTGCCGATGAACTCCAAAGGGGTTTATAAGGCAATCGTGCGCAATGTGGCGACCATTGACGGCAGGCGGTCAAAGGCGGACACTCGCGTCCTCGGAGTCAATTGATGTTCGGAATTCTTTCCAAAGTCGTCTGCCGTCAGCGCGGGGCCGCGACTACAGAAAAGCTAGTCCTGCTGCTGTTTGGCGTGTTGATCGTCGTGCCGATGGTCCTCCTTTTTGGCCCGATTCTTCAGCAAAAGATGGCGATTGCGGTTTCGGCTCTCGGCGGTCCCGCCCCAGACTCGATCGCAGCTAGAGAAGCTCGTCCCGAAAGTACAAACACATTGCTCTACGTGGTTTTGATCTCCGGCGTGTCGCTGGCGTTTTCTACCGTTTTTGTTTTTCCGCTTTTTTTCCGCAGGTTACGGATTCGGCGCCAGGTGATCATCAACGAGTTGGCTGACCGTTTTCCCTTCCTAGAGCCGCTGACGGATCGTTCGCTGGAGTTTGAACGGAACATGCACGAGCTCAAAGATCTCGCGAACGAGGTTCGCGATATCGAAGCACCCCGTGCATCTTCGCTTCAGGTCGCTGCGCCAGATTTAGGGCGTTCGGCGAGCCCTGCCGATGTGACGATGTCGAACGAGATGCCATCGCTTCCGAGTCGGGACATCAATGAAGAAACGATCCCTCGGGACGCATTGCGGCTGGACGGCGCACCGCGCGTCACGCCATCAAGTGGCGTTCAACAGATTTACGCGACCCCAAACAGTGGTGTTCAGGCGGTCAGGTCGACTCCAATGGGCGGACTGCCTGCGGCAAACTCTCCCGAAATCGCCAATGCGTGGGCACCCCAGATTCAATCTCAACGACCTGATGGACAATTCAACCGGCGTGGTGTTGAGGACAGAAAGCCCAAAACGGCCGACCCCCGTTTTTTTGATATTCCAGACCTCGGTAAACTTGTGCAGGACGACGACAATTCGCCCACGGTGGACATCTCGGACCCGTCTTTATTGACCAGTCTGCCCATGTCTGCTTTCCGCGATCCGCCCGCCAAGAAATATGACCCTGATGAAACGATCATGCCCTCTGGTAGTGATATCGAGCGCACCTTGCCCAAAAAAGACCAGAATTCGCGGCGCCAGAATCCGCTCCGAATGTCGGCCGATATCACGGCCGATTGGGATCAGGACTCGGACGATTAAACTCGGGCTCTTTGTTCCAACTCACGCTTGAGGACTTTGCCTGTGGCGTTTCGCGGAACCTCCGTCAGGTGGTGCCAGATCCGCGGCACTTTGTGCGAGCTGATTCGTTCATTGAGCCAGTTTTGCAGTTCGGCGCTGTCGGCATCCGAGACCACGAATGCGACCAGCTTTTCGCCCCAATCTTTGTCCGGAATACCCACGACTGCGGCGTCGCGAACAGCAGGGTGAGCCAGCAGTACTTCCTCGATTTCCACGGGGTAGATGTTCACTCCGCCCGAGATGACCATGTCTCGATCCCGTCCTGCCAGAAATAGATAACCATCAGCGTCGACGTAGCCCAGGTCATCGACGGTCATCCAGCCCTCGAGCTCCGACGCTTGGTTATCGTTCAGGTAGCCTGCCATAAACTGCCCACTGCTCACCCAGACGACACCGACGTCGCCAGCCGGGACATCCTCGCCGTCCTTGCGAATGCGAAGGGATTGCCCGGCGAGTGGTCGCCCGACGCTGGTGGGGCGCGCAAGCATCTCTTGTCCATTAATGAGCGTGACCCAACCCAACTCCGTTGCTCCATAAAAATCAAAAATTGCCCGCGGCCCAAAATAAGCGATGGCTTTTTCGCGAAGCTGCTGCGGAAATGGGGCCGCGCCAGACACCAGGCACTTCAGAGAACTCGGCCGCGGCTCTTGGAGTTCGAGCGGCAACTCCAGGATCCGCTGAATCATCGTCGGAACCAAAAATGTCGATTCGATCGCAAGTCTTCTTATGACCTGAAGCGTTGCTGCAGGGTCGAAGTGGCGTTGGAGGACGATCGTGGCGCCGATGGCTGCGTGGAGCAGCACAAACGCCTGCGCCGCGCTGTGGTAGAGCGGGCAGGCCACCAGATGGCGTGAACTCGCCCTCAACGGCAAGCGATCGAGCAAGCGGGAGAGTTCGAGCGGTCCAAATGACGTGAAATTTCTTACTGCGCCTTTGGGGCTGCCAGTGGTGCCAGAGGTGTAAACGACGCTCGCACCTTCGGCGTTTTCGACGTGTGGGCCACCCTGGACGCTGTGTTTCCGATGTTCGGAAAACGATACGTATCCCGCTGACCCATCTGCGCAGACGACTTTAATCTTCTGTTTAGAACCGGCCACAGCTTGGGAAGTTGCGGAACTCACGACGGCTAAAATGGCTTGTGAGTTGTCGATCAGATAGTCGAGTTCCGCCGCCGTTGAGCGGTAGCTGGCATGCACCGTCGAACAACTAAGCCGGAACAGCGCAAACCACGTCAGCACGTATTCCAGCCGATTTTCCATGCAGATAAGAACGCGGTCGCGCGGCCGTACTCCTAACGAAACAAGCATATTAGCTGTCTGGTTGATGCGGTCGTCGACTTCCCCGTAAGTGAGCCATTCGTCGCCGTCAATCACCGCGACTCGAGACGGGTCCATCGCAGCATGAACGGAATGAATCGTTCGAACGTCCAGGCCTCTCGTCGCCGCAATTTTGGCGATCTTTGGAAGGCCGCCGACCTTCGCGCCTTGCAAGAGCCCCGTTTCGTTGGCGATTCTCGCCAGTCGTTTGATGGCGGTGAACGCCGATTCGCCCCTGAGTAGTCTCTTCATTTTGGTGCTCGTACTTTGTATCGGTCGCGCATCGTCGCTGCCTGCGCGGCCGACGTTGAATCTCCCTGACTTTCAAATGCGGCCGCCAGCATGGCCCACGGGGCGGAATACGCTGCCGCCACGTGTTCAGCCCAAGGGCCTGTGTGCCCTTCGGGGCCGTCGAACTCAAAAATATCAAAAAGTCGGGCATTTTCAGCCGCGGCTTCCATGGGTCGAAGCGCCTTGCCGCCCCGAGGAGCAATAACGATCACTAGGCCCAACGGGTAGGTCGGGTACGTTCGGGCCAATTTGGGGTTAAGAATCGACGACATGAACACTGGCCTGCCAGTAGCGTGGATCGCGTCGATGAGTTCTTCGAGGTCCACCTTTTCGCCAGCGTCTTTGGTCGCAATGCCCAAAGCTGTGTTCACCTGCTGCCGATACCATGAGTGTGCCAATAACTGGGCCGCGATCGTGAATCCTTGATGCTTGTGTTCAGCCAGCAATTCCCATGACCCGGCGGTGACGTCATCACCCGTGCCGATCAGCACTGCATTGGAGGGCATGGGCCGCCAAAGGTCGCGAACAAATTGTGACGGTGCATCGTCTTGAAGCTGGTCGATGTGCAGACCAGCAAACCCGAGCGCCGCTATCAACCATAGAGCCGCAAAGCCATAAGTAGCGTTGCCAAACTGGGCAAAAGCCGCCGCCAAGCCGAACGCAATGAGGACGCTGAAATTCCAAAGGAAGAGCAGATGAAACTTCTTGACCAAAAGGACGTCCAGACCCTCGGGTGGCCGATGAAAAAGGGCGACAAAGATCGGCCCCATCAGCACTAAGGACAAGCCCGTGGCCACCGCGAAGGAACGGTCTTTCTGCCATATTTTGAGCGCCCCCCAGGCCGCGATTACCCAGCCCACGCCCAGTGTTTCGACACTCACCGACTTGGCAAGAAACACCCATTGTTCGACAGCACTGCTCTGCGCATCCCCTTCGGCCACGGTCATGCTCAGCGTTCCAAAATCACGCCTTAAAAAAATGTCGATTAGGCCTGACACAGTGGTCGGGTCGCCCCAATGCCAAGGAGTCGGCGAGCTGAGTGCGGTCATCGTTAAGTACAAATAGGGCGTTAAACCCAAAGCCAAGCCAGCTCCGCCAAGCAACGCTGCTTGTGCGGGCCGTTCTGATGCCCGTAGCTGGCGATAAACTGTCCACAGACCGAGCGGGGCAAGGAACACGATCGTGTGATGGTGCGAAAGCGCCAGTCCGGCCAGCAGGCCGAGTCCGCCGGTTCGCCAAGGATTGGTTGAGGGGTTTGGGGCGCAAGCCCAAAGGATAAGCGCCGCAAACAGGTGATTCAGGGCGAAAACTTCCGCCTGAGTGTGGATGAACACCACGTGGGGCATCAGACCGAATACGGCGGCGGCAATCGCTGCGCTTCGTGATTCGACGCCCCAGGCGCTTAATCCTTTGAAAAACGTTGCGACTGCCAACGCCGCGATGAAAGCGGTGCCAAGGCTTGTTGCCTGAATCGGAGGCAACGGAAGGAATGCTACGAAAAGCCGACATAAAATCGAATAGAGCGGGTAGCCCGGCGCGTGGGCGTACCCCCCGTCGATACCAATGAACGTGAAGAGGATATGATCGCCGCCGATAAAAACCGGTGTGGCGAGCAATCCATAAAACACCAAAAAAGCCGCGAAGAGCGACGCGGCTGGTAAGCGACTGGCTGTCATCAAGGTTCCAACGTCGAGGAGTAGGGCACACTACTATCTTCGTCGACCTTGCGCGATCAGCACTTCAGGCGGCGTGCGCGGTTTCAAGCTGCTCAACTTTTTCGGTTTCTGTCTCGAAGTCCAGCTCGATGTCGACTTCTAGGAGCGCTTCGCGAAGGCGTCGATCGAAATCACGCATCGCGGCACGGTCATTGGTTGCTTCGTACTTCAGGGTGTGTGTGGACACTGCAACGGACGACTTCATCACATCGGCCCCGATCGTGGCTTCCCCGAGCTGAAGTTTCGCGTACCCAAGCCCAGCCATCGAAGTGGCGGCAAGCACGATCAATGCGGCCATCGCTGCAGGGGGGATCATCAATCCAAGGAACGAAACGCCGCTCATGCCCACCGCAGACCCAACAACGCAGATCATACCAAGCGCAAGGGCTGTGAAGCGAAGCGCCGCTTTGACCGGGAGTTTAGGTGGCGATGTCGTGTTGAGCGCGAACTGCGCGATAACCGCCACCGGCAGCACCGACGCCAGCAGGAGCATCGTTGTGGGATCTCGCGATATAATCGAGGTCCCGGCGGCCCATGCCAGAAGTGATGAAATCAATAGACCGCCCAGAACCGCTGTGGTTCCTGCAAGGGCCTGCTCGTCTGATGCGTCTTGTGTCGTAAGTGCTGCTGCCATGATGACCTCCTCGTTTGTCGATGTTTAGAGGTTAGGTCGGCAGCATGGCCCTCAAATTACTCTCAAGTGAAAGTTCAAAGGACTGAAGTGAAAACGAGGTGAACTACTCGATGATTCGAGGGCCATCTTTGGTGACTTCAAGGGCCTGCGGTTTGCCACCATAATAGGCCGACATTCCTGTGTCGATGCGCCAGACTTGGTCGTTGCATTCCTTGGTGATTCCGCCTTTTTGTACGGTGTGACCGACCACCATGCGTTTGGCTCCAAGCGCATCAAGAACCATCGCTAGGGCGCGGCAATCGTCGGCTTTGGTGTCCAGCGAGAACCGCCGCGTCCAGACTGGGCTTTGCGGGGTGATGACGATTTTTTCAGGGACACGAGCTTCGTTGCCAAGCAACCATGACTTGGTCAGATTGTTCAGCTCCCCGATGCCGGTCTGCACGTGCTCAGGTGTCACCCCGCCATGCACAAAGACCGTGTCTCCAACCTGAGTGATGATCCCGTCTTTTGCCAATCGAAGGGCGTAGGGCCCACCCGGCATAAAGGCTGCCACTCTCCCCCGCATTTCAGGTGGAACCCGGTCTGGAACATGATCTGCGGGGATATCGGCAAATCCTTCGAACCCTTCGCGTGTCACGTAACGGAGGTCTCCGGCGGCGTTCATCAACTCATGATTGCCGTTCAGTTGGACGACCCGACCACCAGCGACCTCGGCCTCATCCCTCAGACGCAGCATCAAATCGATGACCTCCCGCTCGGTTGGCCCACGGTCGAGCAGATCGCCCGTCTGGACCAGCCACGTCGTTCCGCCCACCCACTTGAGTTCGTCATCGATCAGGCCAGTGCTGGTCAGGATCGCCTTCAGCGCGTCCACGTCGCCATGCACGTCCCCAATTCCAATCAAACGTTCTGGGGCCGGATGGCGCCACTCGACTGGGGTTGAGGGCGTCGCTGCCACCACAGGAGCCGGGGCAGGGACGTCGCTTTTGACTTCCGCCGCCGGCACCCCAGCGGTTTTCGGCGCAGGATTGGGTTGGCAACCGAGGGACAAAACCAAAATCAGGAACAATAACTTCACGCGCGCCTCCGAAATCCCAGAAGAAGTAGGATTGCGAACATCCAACCACCAGTGCCCGAAGATGCAGTGCTGCATCCGCTTGTTGGGGTTTGTTTTGGCGGATTGCCATCAGGGAGTTTGCCGGTTTCCGCTGCTTTCGAAGTGTCTGCTTTTACGCCGACTTCAGCGATGTCGTGCCGAATCAATGACGCCAACGAAACAGGCGTGGCGGCTTTTGGCGCCATCCCAAGCGTATTCGCACTTGGCGCTGCGTCTGGAGGAGACGGCTGGTCACGGTTATTGGGACCGCCCCACCTGCCAAAAACCGGGTTATCGCATTTCGCCCCGCCAACCCACTCGTGCCGAATCACGTATCGGCCTTGGAACTGATTATCTGTCCCAGACGGGGCCGCACCGGTCTCTAGGCTTCCATCGGACTGCCTGAACTCGCGGCCGCCCGTGATGCCTGTCGCTTTCTTGAAGACCAAGTCCTCGCCGATCTCGGCTTTTGAATAACGTGCGTGAAGGCGTGTGAGCGTCCAACTCCATGCATCTGTGCCGGTGACGACGTCGGCGCCGAGGGTCGCGAAATCCTCTTCGGTCAAGGTCGGGCCGGGGCAGGGATCACAGCTGGCTGCGTTCCAGGCGTACTCAGTAACGACGGCTTTGGGGGTCTTTTCGAGCGTTGCATCAAAAAGCGCTTGGTAAAACGCTGGGAACGAATCGCGAACTTCGTTCCGGACCTCGATATTTGTTGGAATTGTGGCGTTGGGGTAGTTCGCCACATCGTATCGCTGCCCCGGTGCCAAGATGTAGACCAGCAGGTCTTGTTTGCCGCTGGAGTTTATCATGCCCAAACGTATCGGCAGCTCGAAGTTGTCCGATGTGTATTGGAATCTAAGCGGCGACAGTACGGCGCGACCATCTTCGTACTTCACCTTGTCCAAGTTCACGCGTGCGACAAAAAAGTACTGGCCGCGCTCTATGTAAGGGCGGAAATAGGGGTCGGCCCCGGCCGGAATCTTGTACTTATTCTGGTTCAGCCATTTTTCAAGCCCACCCGAGTCCGTGGCACTCAAAACGACAACTTCGTATTCGCCGACGTCGAATTGCGCCTCGATTTTTACCGCCCCATCGCGTGACTCGACGTAGTCACGGGAGATCGTCCTGCTCACTGTCGACTTCTGGGTGCGATCCTCCACAAAACACGGGTCTTTCTCCCAATATTCGACCAGGCGAGGGGCGGACATTTGGTCGACACGGTCGAAGATGGCTTTTGGCAGGGTCTTTACGTTCTCTTTCTGCAGAACCTGCGGCACCGGAATGACCATCGCGAAGTTTTCCGCTGGGCCACTGTAGCTGTTCTGCATCGACAACACCGTGGTCGTTCCACTGCGCATCAAAACGACCTGCGTGGCGTCGTTAAACAGTTTTGCGTCGCCACCAGCCACGTAGAATCCACAGAAAGCCGCGGCAGAAGTCGACCAAGTCGTCATAGCCAACAACACCAGAATCACCATGCGAAACCGCATATATCCTCCATAACGCTCAATAATTTGCGCTGAATGTCTCGAATCGAGCACGAGGATATCAAAAGAAGTCGCGAACTATAAGGTGTGTGGTTTGCGCGGCGCCTGCATTCTGATACTCTTGGAGTAACGATACTCCAATCACGAACTAGGAAGGTTCCTGCATGACGCGATGTTTTGCGGTAATAAATATTTTGGCGCTTCTTGGCTTCGCGGCTCCAGCCCTTGCTGAACCGCCATCAACCCCAAAAAACAGCGTCACCGTTAAGGCATCGGTTGCAGCATCAGATCGAAACGAATCGATTTTACCCCTGCTGGTCAAAAGCGCCCAACACGAAATCAGTTCTCGACTGAAAGTCGTTCTTTTCGAAGACGACATCTCAGGAGCTTCCGCGGCGGTTCAACTCACGCCGATTCTACCCGGCTGTAAAGTTGGCCTGACCTACCGCTTCTAAACAGCTTCAGTTTGCGATTTTTGCGGGAAACCCAGCTTTTGTAAGGGCCTCGATGATCTGCGCCAGTTGATCCGTTGAGACGTCTTTGAATTCCGCGGTCTTACCCTCAAGGGACACGTTGACGTCGGTTTCGGCTTGCTCCGTTTGCCGAGAAATCACTCGACCCACCGACCGTACGCATCCCTGACACGTCATTCCATCTACATTCAGTTTCATAGGGTCTCCTCGTAGGGCACAAAGTCTTCAATGTGAGGCATCGAAGCCTCGAAATGGAGGTGTGTGAAAGTGTGAGGTTTTAACCCACCTACCCACACCTCCGCTTTCTGCCTAATAGATGTCGGTTTTTCAAGTTGGATTCGTTTTTTGGCATCTATGTTGCGTTACCTTCTACTGACCGAGGAGGCGCATGCGAAGTTCTGCATTCATTTCGACCGTTCTGATGACCCTGTTGGTGCTGCTTTCAGCGGGCAGCGCAGTAGCCGAACCTCCGCCAACCCCCGCGTCGGCCCAAATCCGTGAGGACATGACTTCTGATTTGGTTCGGTCGGCTTCAAAACGAGTCCTGAAATCGTTTCAAATGATGCTTTTTGAAGACCAAGAGTCCGGTTCAGAGGCATTTTTCACGGTCGAGCCCGATTTTAATCCAGGCTGTAAGCTCAAGCTGACTCTTCGCTTCTGAGGCGCTTGCTCCTAACATGATCGTCAGTCTCAATCCGGCAGGGTGATGGTCGAGCAATTAGGGCCCTACGATATAATCCACAAGGTGGGCGAGGGGGGCATGGCTTCGGTGTTTCTGGTCCGCCACCGCGGCAGCAACCAGAAATTCGCCCTTAAGATAATGACCAGATCCACAGCGTCTCAGCCCCACTATCGCGAGGCGTTCTGGCGCGAGGCGCAGTCCGTCGCTCGACTGGGCCACCCACATATCGTTGGAATCGTGGATGTCGGAATCGTCCCTGCCGAGCCTCGCATCGCGGATTTTTTACAGGTTGAGGCTCCATTCATCGTTATGGAGTATGTCCCGGATGGGACGCTCGACTTTCTGACGTTCGACTTGGATTGGGTCGCTTTTCGCGCTGTTCTACTCCAGATTCTGGACGCACTCGCTCACGCCCACGCCCGCGGTGTGATTCACCGCGACCTCAAACCCGCGAATATTTTGATATCAAACTCGGACGAGTTGCACGCGAAGATTAGCGATTTTGGCATTGCGCGCTTGACCGATGAGATTCACACCGCGGCCTTGGTCGAAGCCCGTGTTAAAGGAACGCCCCGGTATATGGCCCCAGAACAAATCCGGGGATTGGTGCGGGAGCAGGGCCCTTGGACGGACCTGTATAGCCTGGGAGTGTTGGCTTGGACCGTCGCGTGCGGCGATCCGCCTTTTCATGGGGATTCCTCACAAGTTCTGAGCGCCCATCTTAGGGCTCCCCTCCCTGCATTTCTGCCCAGATTTTTGGTGCCGGATGGCTTCAGGGACTGGCTCGAAACTCTGCTGGTCAAAGATCCTTTGTTGCGGTGCCGTCGAGCTGCCGACGCCCGATATGCCCTTATGGCTTTGCCTGATTTGGACCCGAGTCGGGCTGGTAGCTTGGTATCTTCAGGCGGCAGTTTTGATCTTTCCACCACGATGGTGGATGTCGTCGATCACCACGAAACCGACGACATGCCTCGGCGACCGGGGGCATTCCTGAGTCACCCAGCGCCAGTTCCGGCGACTTGGGGGCTTCCCCATGACACGGACTTTGAAAGTCGTGACGCTCAGCTTGGAGTTGTGGTCCTGCGCTCCTCGCCGTTTGTGGGCCGTGTTGTGGAGCGCGATCTGCTCTGGGACCAACTACGGAAAGTTACTAGCGATGGACCTCGCCTCGCGATTGTTGGCGGTGAGGCCGGGGTTGGGAGATCAAGGCTCGCACAATGGTTTGGCGAACGGTCACACGAGCTGGGTTGCTGCGAAGTTCTTCAGGTCCGCCATGGTTCTGAAGGCGGTGTGTCTGATGGACTTGGAGGGATGATTTCTCGTGCCGCTCAGCTGGAAGGTCTTACCCACGAGTTAGTGGTTCAAAATCTGGCGAAGCGGTCAGACCTCGACAAAATTGACGTCGAGGTCTTGGCCTCGATGGTGACCGGAATGGGTCATATGAGAGTGTCGCGTGCGGAGCGCTTTGCATCCGTCAGGCGTTTTTTGCGAGGGCTGTGCGCGGATCGGCCTTTGGTCGTCATTTTTGACGACCTCGAATGGGGACTGGAAGCCACGACGTTTTTGCGAGCCGTTATGCGCGATTTTTCGGAATTACCCATGCTGGCCATTGCAATCCCATCGACGTCACAGGGGTTGGAAGGCATTGCCCATTTGGTGATCGACCTGAAACCACTGGCCGATGACGAGCTCACCCTGATGGCGCGAGGGATGATTCATCTGACCCCACCGACGATGGCGGACCTGATGCGTCGGATCGAGGGCAGTCCGCGCATTGCCGTTCGTCTATTGCGTTCATGGGTCCTCGAAGGCGCGCTGAAGGACACTGGGGACGGCTTCGAGTTGCGCCCGAATGCCCACACGTTGGGCGATTTCGATGAGATCTGGCGAGAACAACTTGCGATGCTCTTGCAAGATGACCCGAACGGAACCTCGCACTTGACCTTGCTCAGTGCCGCGCTTCTTGGGGTCGATGTGAACGACGATGAGCTGGACGCGGTGATGCGAGTGCATCGAACGATCACCTCGCCACAACTCGTTGGCCGCATGGTTCAGCTTGGTGTGGCAGAGCACACAGGATTGGGTTGGCGTTTCTCGGATCAGGCGTTTCGAGTCTTTCTGTGTGGCCAAGCGAAGGCTGCCAAGGTGTGGGTCGAGCTCAACGTGGCTCTGGCTGACGCGTTGCGGCAGATGCTGCCCCGGCGCGGAATGAAACGACGCATCGCCACGCATCTGGTCGAGGCTTCGAGGTCGGCTGAAGCGATAGACCACTACCTCGACGCGGCCAACGATGCGTTGCTGGAGGGGGAGTTGGAGCTAGCGCGCGAGCTCATCGCCCTGCGGCAAAACTCCATCGAGCGGCTTAGACTCCCAATGAGCGATGAACGGCGAGGACTAACTTTCCGAATCACGGCGAATATTCTGCACAGTTGGAGCCGTGGTGAGGAATTCAGAGAGTTCGTCGATCGAGGAATCGCTACTGCCACAGATCAAGCTTGGTTGAGGGTCGAGACCGAATTGAAGTTGTTGCGATGCGAGTCCCAAATCCTCTCGGGCGAAATTCTGAATGCGATACCCGTTCTGGAAGAGCTGATTATCACTTGGTCTCAACACGAGCCTGGGCTTTTGTTGGCGGACGCCTACCGACAGCTGTCTAGAGCCCAAACCGCCGCGGGAGAGTTGAGAAAAGCGTCGCAGTCCTTGGATGCGGCGGTAGGAATTGCAACCGAACTTGGCGCACGACCCATGATTGCGAACTGCGTTTGGGAGCGTGGCGACTTGCTTCGCTCATTGGGAGACTTCGACGGAGCTATGCAGTCTTTTTCATTGGCGTTTGCGCTCTACGACGAACTCGGCGCACGAATCGGATGCGGATGGGCGCTTAATGCCATCGGAGACCTGCAACGGGTGCGCGGAGACCTAGACGCGGCCGAGGCTTCGCTCCGACAGGCTCGCCAGCTGTTTGAGCTGGCAGGAACCCGTGAAGGACTCGGCGTGGATGTAAACCTCGCTATACTTGAGCTGTGTCGGGGCGAATTCGATTTGGCGAGTGAGCAACTGATGTTGCTTCACCCAATGTTCGTCGCGAATAGTGGCCATTTCTATCAGCTTATCATCGAGCTGGGCCTGGTCGCTGCAGAGCTCGGAAAAGGCGCGATCGCGAAGGCAGAAGCGTGGCTGGCTACCTACGAGGCCGGAGTTTTAAATGCGAATTACGTCGAGCCTGATTTTCTGGTTTTGGGCGAAATCGCGTTGGTGGAGCTCCCTGAGGATTTGGTTCAGATCCGCGACCGAATCAACATCATCATCGCTTTTCAGCGGCGCGGGCTCGAAGGCGCCAGGCCCTCTGGCTTTACGGTGCGCCGACCGTTGCCATTGGGAACACTGGATGATCCAGATTGACCGCGATCATCAGTGGCCTTCGGAGCGCCAACAAATGCCCGAAAATATAAGCGCCGCGAGTGCCAAAAAGCCGGCGGCCCAGGTGATTGGGCTCCACCCTTTGCGTTCCAAGCCAAGCTCCGGAATACCTTGTTGAATCAAAGGCTCCAGGGCGACGTTATTCGCCGTCAGCGGCGCTCTTCCAAGGGTATTTGCGCTTGAGGTCGTGGTTGGGTTCAGGGAGCCACCCTCCGGCGGGCCTCCCCAACCTCCAAAATTCGGATTTCTACATTCCACCTCACCGTCCCATTCATGACGAATGATGTACCGTCCTTGGAAATGACTGTCTGGCCCCACCGAGGGCGTGGCGCCTGTCTCAACGACTGGACCTTCCCCATCGACACTGCGCCGTCGAACCTCGCGACCCCCATTGATCCCGGCGGCTTTTTTGAACACGAGGTCTTCACCGACCTCAGTCTTTGAAAAACGCGCGTGAAGCCGCGTGAGAGTCCACGTCCATGGGTCGATTCCGGTGATGATGTCGGCGCCCAGACTCGCCAAATCCTGCGGGTTCAGCCCCGGCCCTGGACAGGGGTCACAGCTATGAGTGTTCCAAACGTATTCGGTGACTACGGCCCCAGGGTTTTCTTTCAGCGTTGCGGCAAAGAGCGCCCGATAAAACGTCGAGAAGTTGTCCCGCACATCTGGATGAACGTCTAAATTCGTGGGGATCGTGACGTTTGGATAGTTCGCGACCTCATAACGCTGTTTAGGCGCGAGCACATAAATAATCAGGTCCTGCTGACCATTGGAGTTGATCATGCCTAAGCGAATCGGCAACTCAAAATTGTCCGACGTGTACTGAAACCTGAGCGGAGACAAGACTGCGCGGCCATTTTCGTACTTCACCTTGTCCAGGTTTACCCGAGCGACAAAGAAGTAATGTCCGCTCTCGATATAGGGACGAAAGTACGGGTCGGCGCCTGCCGGAACCTTGTATTGATTATCGCTCAGCCATTCTTCCAAACCAGTTGAGTCCGTTGCGCTCAAGACCACCACTTCGTACTCACCGACTGCAAACTCTGCCTCGATTTTTACCGCCGTCTTTTTTGAGTATTTCTTGCGGGGCAACGTCAAGCTGACGAAAACGTCTCCAGATTTCTGCCGACACGGATCAGTTTCCCACAGCTCGACCAAACGGGGAGCAGACAGCCGGTCGATTTTGTCAAAAGTGGACTTGGGAAGCGTTTTTACATCGCCTTTTTTTAGGACCTGTTTCACTGGGATAATCATCGCGAATTGTTCGGCGGGGCCGCTGTAGTTGTTCTGCATCGACAACACCGTGGTCGTGCCACTTCGCATCAAAACAACTTGCGTCGCGTCATTGAACAGTTTTGCATCGCCGCTTGCGACGTAGAAACCGCAAAAAGCAGCCGCCGCCGGCGGCCATGCCACCACGCCAGCTAACACCAAAACCAGAATGCGAAATCGCATAAATCCCTCCTTACTACGCAGAGAAACTGGCGTGAGCGCAGCCGTTGAATCGTTTCTGGCGGTCTTTGGACCGAGCCGCTAGAATGATTCATGCGCTTCCTACCACTTCTTTTTTTAATCTTGCCTGCGTGCCTCGAGCCGGCTTTGGAGCCGACTGAAACCGCCGTCCTGGATTATGACATCGACGGTGGTACTTTTGTTCCATTGCCAGACGCCGCAACCATTCCAGATGCGAATGGGCGCACCGATGCCGAGCTACCGGATAGGATTCCGGCGCCGGAAAATCCCCATCCCGATGGGCGTGATCCAGATGCTGGCCCCGTTTTGCGGTCCGATGGCGGATTGGCAGACACGGGCTTGGATGAGAACGGTCGTCCTCTTTAGATTACTGAAAAAGTCCGTCGCCAAAACTGACGGTGAAGTCGTAGCACCACACGCTCAGACCATCGAGGTCATCAAGTGTCCTTTCCGCTGGCAGCGTAATGTTAAGGCTCTGATTATTGAACACGGTTCCAACCAGGTTTTCGGTCATCGCGAAACCGGCTTCGTAGTTGCCCCCAAGCCCGCCGTAGAATCGGACATCGACGCCGCCTCCATCAAACGAGAAGCCTTCAATCGCGATCGTACAATCATCGATGATGGTAGCGCTTCCCTTGACGCCGTGCGACTTGGTCGACAGTTGCAGAGAGTGTCCAACCCGTGGGTGTTCAGATAAGCACCCACCTGTGTTTGTTTGGTTGTTGGTGGAGCCCTGATTATTCGTGGAGTTGTTCGGGGTTGTGGCGTTATTGGAGTTCGAGCCACTATTCGTTGCGCCGTTCGTCGCAGTGTTGTTGGTGTCGACTTGGCTATTTGTCGCGCCCTGATTATTCGACGCAACCGATTGCGGGTCGTCGTTCTCCGCATCGCCACAACCGACTAAAACGACCAGTATGAATGCACAAAATCTACTCATAGTCTTTCCTATCTCAAACTTCAGACACAACCTGAATATCGACGGACTCTAGGTTTGCGTCCATTGACTTATCCTTTGGGTGTCGTTGCGTTTTTGTTAAGAAATGATGATTTTGTCCTCGGCCAAGTCGTTGACGGGCGGTGTCAAAATCCGACGCCGATACCAAAAGTGTAGGCGGCGTATTCGTTGGTCAAATCGTACGCAACGGTGCCTTCAAGCAAGAACTCGACGCTGGAGCCAATGGCGACACCGACGGTCACGCCGGGATTATGCAGAAGTTCGCTGTCTGACGCTGTTTCGCCTCCAGTCGAAGCAGAACCGAACACGGCACGTAGAATGTATTTAGGGGTGAGGTAAAACGCGAGGCCCTCACTGAGGCGATATCCGGTGTAGACGGGAATATAGACATCAAGAACCGATGAGCTGGCCTCGCTGTCGCCTGAACCGGCGCTGATTTTCAGATAGCCCAGATCGGCACCGAGCGAGAGGCTCAGCCCGGGTGTCTTGCGACCGCCCATCAACTGATATTTTCCACCGAGTGACGCGCCAAAAGGAATCCACAAGTTGCCGTGGACTTCGAGCTCTTCGGTGATGCCGTACCGGTACCAAAGATTGAGCGCGGGCACTGAGAACGACTCCTTTTGCTCATTCACCTCGACCTCATACCCTGTGTAGGTCATGCCGATTCCGGCTACACTGTCGCCCTTTGGCACCGTGTCTGCGGATTGGAATGAAGCGTAATTGGCGCAGCCAGAAGTCGCAAAAATTGCTACGAGAGCGAGTATGAGCTTTCTCATGAATCCCTTTTTACATAAGCCGTTTGCAGTGATCGGACATCGATGACTGCATGCAGGTTGGTTGGTAGTTCTATTGGACGAGGGTCGCCGTCTCGTTGTTCAAAAGCAACGAGAAATTCTTCTTTCAATTCGGAATAGAATCCGGACGACCTTGCGCAAGCTCGTAAGAGGCCTGTGGAGTAACGACCCCACACATGGGTCAATTGACCCGACGTGAGCACGACTGGCACCGTTCACTCGAATGTTGCCTATTTTTGGATCGACTCCACAGGCTGCCGGATCCAGCGGCGACGTCCTACCTTTCATGTATGGCACCGTTGTTGCTCTGTTTGGAGATGTGGTTTTCAAGGAGTTCTATTTTGACTCAGTTCCCTAAATTTATGCCCGTCGTTTTACTGGCCGTAGGTGTGTTTTCAGGCTGTGGCGACGCCGAAATGCAAGTTGCGGACGGACGAGACGACCAAACGCAAGATGCGGGCGTGGACAGCACCGAAGCGACGGAAATCGACGATACGGGACAGCCATCGGCTGCGGATCTCGATGCAGTCGATGCAGTCGATGCAGTCGTTGCGGTAGATGGACACGATATGCCACCAGATCTGGCGACTCCCGATTTGACCGTGGATAACTCGGCCAAAGAAGTCGTGATGACTTTTATGACGGCCAATATTGGTCGCGAGTATTCGACCCGCGCACAAGTCGAACGGGAGATCACGAAACTTAGGCAAACGCTTGGACCACTTGATGGACCGAGTTTTCTGGGTTGGCAGGAAATCGGTGAGGGAGACCCATGCGGCAACTGCGAGATTGAAATCGTTCGCGGCAAATTCGACGGGAATTGGGAAACAAGTCGGCCGAGGGGCGATCGGCCTGATGGCGGTAAAGAACTTGTGAAAGTACCCATCACCTTGCGTGGCGGCGGTGAACAGGTTGTTCGGGCGCAGTTCGCGTCGCCCGGTTGGGCGGGCGTTAGTCCAACTCGATTCGTGTCAGTCGTCTACTCAGCGGACCGAAATATTTCGCTCATCAATACCCATTTGATCGCCGGCGCTTGGTCGTGCAAATCACAGGTCGCTAAACGTAAACAATACTGGCGTGACGGCTGGAAGGTGCTCCAAAACCAAGTGGCGCGAGAGCATGACCGCGGCAGGAATGTTGTCGTGACGGGGGATCTGAATCGGCCGCGTGGCGCCAATAACTGTAACCCCCAGTGGGACCCAACTTCGTTGCATGCCCGCGCCCAGATCGTGGGAGGGGTAGGCATCGATTATATTTTTGCCGTGCCAGCTGCCGGTCAGAAGTTCAAGGTGGCGACAAAAAATGGCGCTGCATGGCGTGGAAGCGTCAATTTGACGATCGATAGTCATAACGGCCACTGGGTCCGCGGAAGCTTTTCCCCCAGATGAGTCGATGCCCAGCAGCGCGTCAGCCGGTAGCGGCGTTAATCGATCAGCTGGAACTTGCTACGCAGTTTCTCGATCGCATCGGGATTGCCGATGATCGTCAATCGATCGTGGGCTTTGATCGAAAATCCACTGGAGGGAACAAACGCTTCATCACCGCGGTGGACAAGCGCTAGCAGGGACCCTTCAGGGAAGTGAAGATCGGCCAGACCTGCTGAAATGAGCTCTGAAGTCGGGCCGTCGTCGGCGACGCCAAACTGCAGAAAACGCTCGTCTCGCAGAAGCACCTGACGGAGTTCATTATCAGTCTTGCACGCCATCCAACGCTCAAGGAAATCCGGGGCATCCACGGAGGTGGCAACTTGAGCGATGCTGCGCATATGTGTCCCGAGTTGGTGTTCCGGGCTCACTAGAAAGATGAAGGCTTTCACGGGCTGGTCGAGTTCGAGTCGGCCATATGACTTGCTCAAATCAACATCCACGCCGAGCTGAACTCTCACCAGGACCATGACTGGAGCAACGACATCGTGGTGACGCATATTGGGTGCGGCAACCCCGTGGTCTAGTGGCATCAGACCGGCACTCGACTCTGCCAGAAAGCCGGCAATCAGTTCATCGGCCTCGACGTTTTCAGACTCCGAGATCGCCCGGCAAACATCGCCGACGATGTCTTCAAATGTCGTGGGTGTTGCGTAATCGAGCACCGTGCTCATCGTGATGACCTCCTCGTAGGCATCTTCCTCCCGAAGCCCTTTCTCGCCGATGATCGTGCGGAGTTCACGATCGACAGACACGTCGCGGACACGTCCAAGCCGCTCAAAAACGTGGTGGACGGCTCCGTAACGGTCGGTTCGAGATCGCCCGTAAGCGTAGTACCAGACGATACAAAGCACGACGACAATGGTGCTTAGGAGGGAAGGCATCCAACCCATTTCGGCGATCAGCCAAACAGGGATGATGAGTCCGGCGATCTGAACGAAGGGATAGAAGGGCGAACGGTAACCAGGGTGGTAGTACTCGAGCTTGCTCTCTCGCATCACGATCACGCAGAGGTTAATGAGCCCAAAAATGATGAGCTGGAAGGCACTGCCAAGTTTCGCGACAGTAGCGATATCTAACAACACGATGGTGGCAATCATGAGAACACCGGTCGCCACGATCCCGTTCGTGGGCGTCGAAAACCGCCCAATCTTTGTGAACGCGTCGGGCATCAGTCGGTCTCGGCCCATCGCCATGGGATAACGCGATGCTGCCATGATTCCGGCATTTCCCGTTGACGCAAATGCGGCGATCGCAGCAACCACTGCCAGACCCACCCCGATGCCTGCTGGCAGCCACGAAAAGAATGCATCCGCAGCCGTGGCGACCGGAGTCATGTCGTTGCGGAACTCATCGGCGGGCAAGACCGAAACCATCACAAAAACACCGACACAATACACGAAGGTCGCGGTGATGATCGACAGCAACATCCCCAAGGGAATATCGCGGTCGGGGTTAATGACCTCTTCGGCAACGCTGGCAACCTTGGTGAGGCCTGCGTAAGACACAAAAACCAGACCGACAGTGCCGATGAAGCCTTCCACACCATTGGTGAAGAACGGCGTGAACTCAGCCAGAATGGCCGTTCCTCCCTTGTTTTGAGCAATGAAAAACAAGCCTTGGGCGATGAAATACGCAAGCACCGCCAGGAGTACGGACACCAATAGGCGCTGAAGACCGCTTGATTCCTTGGCACCCACGATATTCATGGCCATGAACGCGACCGTCAGGCCGATGGCGAGCGGTTTGAGCGGCAACTCGATGTAAATCGCCAGATAGGCGCCCATGCCAATGAGTGCAAACGCTGTTTTAAACGACAGAGATAACCAGGTTCCAAGGCCCCCGATGGTTCCCATGAGTGGGCCCATCGCCCGTTCGATGAAGTAGTAAGAACCGCCAGCCTTCGGCATGGCTGTGCTGAGCTCAGCCATGCTGAGCATTGCGGGTAAAATCAGCAGTCCCGCAACGAAATAAGCGAGTACGACCGAAGGTCCGGTTTGCGCCGCGGCGATTCCGGGCAGAAGAAAGAATCCGGAGCTAAACATGGCACCGGTGCTGATTACATAAACATCAAATAAGGTTAGAGACTTTTTGAGCGATTTAGAGTCCGACATGCAGAAGCCCGAATAACGATTAACGGAATAAGTCTGGGTAAGTCTTGCGATGCTTCCGCAACCGCGTTGGTGCGCCAAAGCAGTAATCGGAACTTCGATCGGATATCTGTCTATTTCCAACCGGTTTTCGTTTTTCCTCGGTCGGTTGCGGACTAGATACCCCACCTGATCTCCCGACTTGGGTCTTTTGACCGCATATGGCACCCAACTCTGTTGGTTGCCCGATATCCTCTCGGCCTGACTGGCTGCCGGATACAACTGCAGCACCCGAGTTATTGGCGGCTGGCACCCTTGTTGCTCTTCTGTAGGGAACGCTGGTTGGTACGCTTTTTTGCCGAGTGAGGATTTGATGAATCGTGCGCACGTTCTTTGGATATTGATTATGGTGGTTGCGGGATGCGGAGACGATTCGGTGACCGTGGACAACACATCGGACACAGGAACCGTTGCCGTAGATGCCGGCTCGGACGTTGTCGAAACGTCTGATGCCGATGGACTGGAAGACGTTAGTTTCGATGTCGTAAACGATGCCGGGCTCGATGCAGACGATTTCGGAACTACCGTTGATTCCGGCCCCCCTGACGCTGATCGCCCCATCGAAAACCCCGAACGTTCCTCAGAGTTTCCGCTCGCCGACCCAGATTCCGTGTTGGCCGAAGATGGGAAATACCTAACATATGGGACGACGGTGGGGGCAGGGCAGGGGAAACGTTGCGGCGGCGTCGGCAAGCTGTACGTCCCGTTTTTAGAGCATGGTTCCGGTAGTTCTGTGCGAATCTCGGACTGCGCGAAGGGCGACGCGCTACCTGGCGGGCCGGGAAGTTGGGCAGAGCCTAACGGCGCGATTTGGGCGCCTGGCATCACCAAGTTCGGCGCCAAATACTTCATGTATTACACGGCAAGTCGACGGGACTCCGGTCAGAAATGCATCGGACGCGCGACATCAAGCGGGGCGCGCGGGCCCTTTGTTTCCCAAGGCGAATTCGCCTGTCCACCGGCCGGACGTTGGGCCATCGACGCAAACCCCTTCGTGACAGGCGGCAGCATGTACGTCACGTACCGCGATGATGCCATCGAGTCAGGAGCCGAGACCGGAATCTCGGTCGTGCGCACGGACAGCGCAGGTCAGGCGATCTGGGCGACTCGCAAAGACGTGTTGAAGAGCACCGATATTACCTGGGACACAAAGTCGATTTCGGGCACCACCCATGTCATCGAAAACCCATCGATGTTTGAGAGTAACGGCGAGTGGTATGTCGCGTATTCAGGCAATAATTGGGACAGCGTGCGCTACGCCACTGGAATCGCCTCGTGTGGCAGCAGTCCGCTGCCGGCAAGCCGGTGTACTCCAGTCCGAAACGGTGTTGAGCGTCCGTATTTTGGCTTCACTGGAGCTGGGGGCCTTGGACCCTATCGTGACTTGCCCAAAAATCATGAGGGCCCGGGCGGAATGGATGTGTTTGCCGCAGCCGATGGCACTCTTCGCGCCGTTTGGCATTGGTGGAATCCTGCAAATTCTCGTCGTTATATCGCTATCGGTAGGCTGCTTCGCGACCAAGGCGGCTTCTACGTCGGCCCATGACCACTGGCGGTCGCGTTTACTGTCCTGCGGCTTTTGGTGGCCCCCATTGATGAAAGCTCGCTTGGCTTCCAGGCTTTACGAGCTGGCTTCGAGGCTGCAGGTAAGTGACCAAAACAGGCCCTACGTTCGGGGGGAAAGAGACCTCGACCGAGGCCAACTTTGGTTCTGAACGTTTCGCCTGCCAACGTACCAGCACCAGTTTCGGATGCGCGTGGCTTCCGTCCGATGTCCGCTGCAGAACTGAGTGAACGGTCTCGACCGTCGGAAAGATGACAACTTCCATTGCTATCTTTTTGCCATCGACCAAAACGGTAAGGC
>JBBKVQ010000466.1:0-4250 GCA_037968515.1 Bradymonadaceae bacterium | reverse complement strand
GGGTTTTGACTTGACGCGCTTGGCCGCCTCTTTTATCTCATGCAGCCCTGCATGGATTTCCATGTAGCGGGCTGTTGTAGCTCAGTTGGTAGAGCAGCTCATTCGTAATGAGCAGGTCGTCGGTTCAAATCCGATCAACAGCTTAAAAGGCACCCTTTGGGGTGCCTTTTTTTATGGATCGACTTCGAACTGAATCGACCCCGCTGAGTCGTCGCTCGGTGGCTGAACCGACTCAAATTTGGCGGTCTTCCAAACGGCCGCCGCCGTCGCATACGCGGCGTCGAACTCCTCGGGCGAGGCTTTCACGCTAAAGGTCACAATCACGTGGTCATTATGGGCCATCCAAAACCCAAGCACGACGTCTTGATTGACCTGGCCGGTCAGACGCGCATGGAGGGTCGAGGGCAGCGGGGTGTCACTTCGCTTGGCTTCAACAAGCACACCCTTGCTCAAGGTACGTTTGAAGTTATCAACGATCGTCGATTGAAACTCCTCCGATTCGAATGCGGGACCAAGCGGGTCGGCGGGTTCGGTCGAAATCAAGATGGTGGCTGTGCCTTTCGTCGCAATCACTCGGGCCACGAAGTCCTCGGCTTTTTGAACCTTCCAGTCATTCAATAAACTTAGGTCCACATCCAAATGTGACGCGGCGTCAGACCAAGTCATGTCTTCGAGATCGAGATGCGATGCCTGAACTCCGGTGGTGTAAAGGTCCGTCAGAGTTGGCTGGAAACTCAGTGGTGGTTTTTCGGCGGTGTCAAAAGCCGGTCTCAATGCCGAAAGCAGTGACGCAGCCGCCAGCCTTTGATCGCTCGATCCCAAGCCCTTCATAGTCCCAACGACAGCGACTGTGGCCCCGTTTTTCAGGACCGTAAATTCGGCATCGGTACGGCCCCTAAGGCCTGCATCCAAGACCTCGGCGATTTGTTGAGCCTCATCTGGAGTCCGCCACAACGAGACATACTCGAACCACCACGCCCCTCCGGCTTCGTAGACTCGATACGAATCGGATTGCCAGGTCACGTAGATGGCGCGCGCCAGCGCCGGGGAAATGACATCCGAAAGCCATAACGAAAACACACCCGGGCCGACGGTGCCTTGATGGACGAGCGACGACTCTGGACGTTGGGTTTCCGGCAGATCCCAAGTGCCCAAGTTTTCGCCCGTCATCCAGCGGTCAGGCCTGACCAGGTGTCCCGTTTGAGTCGGACCAGATATCCACGCGAGCTCAGCCGCAGACCATCCTCCGGATCGATGTAAGGCCGCGGAAAGAGCCAGACCTTCACGAATTGCAAACGAGAGTTCACGGCGATTCAGCGTTTCGATTCCCTTTTGTCCGTTAGTTTCCAGAAGCCTGGCCACGGCTGGAAATTGCATCGCCAATCCAGGCGTCGCGCTCAGGGCCTCGGTCGTCAGGCCACGTTCGTTGCCCTCGACCAGGGTCCACACAAATGCGGCATCGCCCATCATCAATGCTCGATGGGCCAACAGGCCGTCCCAAGACAGAGGCTGTTTGGGAACGCTGAAAGCCTCGCGATCGATGCCTTCAACAACGGCAAGAACGATATCACGGCGAAGGTCCGCGGCAGGCGCCGAACGCAGGTAACTCAAAGTACGTGTGGGCGCGTCGTAGCTTGCCACCTGCGGAAGCCACGACACACGCTCGGCCTGACCATCATCGAAGCCAAAAAGTGTCTTGAGCAACCAGCTGCGGTCGATGCGGGCCGCATCGGAAGACACATCGAAACGGGGCTCAAGCTTGGCGACAGCGATAAGCTTCACCGGGCTCTTGAACTCACGATCTCGAAGACGTTGGCTCTGAGCCACTAGTGTGGCCAGTTCCGAGTCAGCGATTTGCCCCGAGGCAACGGGTGCAGGGTCGGATTTTCTGGGGGATTCGCAGCCGACCAGGCCCGTAAGCGCGATCACAAATAATAACGACCGCATTTCAGCTCCTTCGTAAAAGCCGCAGCAATGGTCCCAACTTGAGTTTCGACCCGGTGCTGCCGCCCACGACGTGCCACGAAAGTGCCCACCAAAAGAATAAGACAGCGAACCCAGCGAGCACGATACCCAGTGTGAACCCCACCGAAACCTCTTGAATCGCAAAGTCGTGGGGAGCGAGCAAAATCGCCGAAGTGACGCTCAGTCCCGCCGCCATGATCCCGAGGAAGAGTCGAGTTCCCAGGGTGTTTAGGTGTTTCCCAATATCGTCGATCGCACTGTTTTTAACGGCGATCGTCAGGTTGCCGCCCTCGAGGTCCATCAAAACCTGGTCAAGCTGTTGGGGCACCTGATTCAAGAATCCGGAAAGCCCCATCGCCGACGTCATCGTTGCCTGAAGCGCTTTTTTTGCGGTGAATCGACGCTTCGCAAGCTCGCGCGCGTAGGGCATCCCCACGGCCATGATATCGAGGTCCGGGTCGAGGAACCGCATGATTCCTTCGATGGTCGCGGCGGCCTTGGTCAGCACGGCGTAATTCGGATTTAGGCGAATACGATGCTCGGAAGCCGCGTGGGTGCACGCCTGAACGAAGGCCGAGACATTGATTTGGGAAAGATTGGAGAGCAAATATTCGTCGCGAATCCGAACGATATCCGCCTTGAAGTCCCGCAAACTGACGCGTCCCACGGGATGCCCCATGCGCAATAGAGTTCGTGAGATCCCTTCGACATCGCCGGTCAACACGCTGATGATCAATGAAATCAGATCGTCTTGCTGGCCGGCGGACAAACGCCCAATCAACCCAAAATCGATGAATACAAGCGAGTTGTCTTCCCTCACCAGAATGTTGCCTGGATGCGGGTCTCCGTGGAAGAAGCCGTCATGCAGCACCATCTTGACCATGGCGTCCAGCAAGGTTTTCAGCACTGCCTTTGCGGAATCCGACCCACCCTCAAGTTCCGAGAGCTTCTTGGCGTCGATGAATTCAAGCGTCAAAATCCGGTCGTTGCTGAGCTCCTCAAAAACCTCCGGAACGGACACCTCGACGACGTCTTCGAAATTTTGCCCAAACTCCCGGATATTCTGCGCTTCGAGGCGGAAATCGAGTTCGGTGAGCAGAGCTTTCTCGAACTCCTTCACGATTGCGGTAGGGGTGTAGAGTTCGACTTCCTGAATCGTCGCTTCGGCTAACCTTGCAATATAATAAAGAATATCAAGGTCACTCCGGATCGTTTTTGCGATTCCAGGGCGTTGAACCTTGATCACACATTCCCGTCCGTCATGCGTCTGAGCGCGGTGGACCTGGCCGATCGATGCGGCACCGATGGGTTTTTCGTGGACGTGCGCAAACAGCTCCTCGAGCGTGCCCTCCAGGTTTTCTTCAATCGCAGCGCGGACGTCGTCGAACGGCAACGAGGGAACCCGATCCTGCAGGTGTTTGAGTTCATCGATGAACGTCGCCGGCATGATGTCCGGCCGCGTGGACATGATCTGGCCAAGTTTCACGAAAGTGGGGCCGAGATCTTCGAGCACTTTTCGGAATCGGACGGCCGCATCGTTGCGGTCTTCTCCGATCATCGACGCCGAGACGTTTTCGAACCCGACGCTTTGCTCACCTTCGGGCAGATGGTGGCCAAGACCAAAGCCAATCACGACGGTCTTAAAGCCATGTTTAGTGAGTACCGAGGTGATTTCTCGGAGGCGTCGAATGTCTTGTACTGCGGAACTAACGGGCGCGAGCATGACCACCTCTACGTCGAATGCGCGCAAGTTATCACGCTCATAGCGCGGTGTCGGCCTCTTTTTTAGCCATGCACTTCAGGTAAAGTTCCATCTCTTCGGACGATTGTCCCGCGGCTTCGATCGTGGCGTCCCGCATGCAGGTTGAGTGATGCATTCCAGCCATCCGTTTACATACTTGCGGCTCGTAGGAGCCTTGGCAGCGTTTTTCGTACTGCGCGCCCATGAGCTTGGCCTTCTCGCGGTTGAGCATCAGATCGGCGTTGAATTCCGAGAAAGACCAGATAGCCGCACCAACGATCATCGTCGCGACCAGTCCTAAGACGACGATTTTAGAAGTCTTCTGATTCTTTTCGTTCATGGCTTGAGACATTTTAGATCCACTTCGAGGTGGCCTCGTTAAGACAAGTAACCAGCCGATTTCGGAGAGTGCCATGAAACGCGAAGAGTTGAAAATCGCAAGTCCCTGCCACGAAAACTTTGATGGAATGACGGGCGCCGGGGCCAAGAGGTTCTGCGATTCATGCAGCAAACATGTCACAAACCTCTCCGATATGACCAAAGT
>JBBKVQ010000465.1:0-11381 GCA_037968515.1 Bradymonadaceae bacterium | reverse complement strand
GGGCTAGTGTCGGTGCCGGCATCCGTAGTGTTGTTGGTGTTCGTCGGGCTCTTGGATGGGGTTCCATCGTCGCTGCACGCAGCAAAAAGCAAAACCGTTCCAAAGAATAGCGTTTTTAGGCGGTGATTCATTGAAGCCTCCCGTAGATCACGGTGTTGCCGCTCTGACGAGTGTTAGGAAGCGTGCCATTGGTAATGGGCACGATCTTGATAAGTGACGTGTTTGGAGGTTGTCCAAGCGATGCCGAAAGGTCGATTTCAGGCAGTGGGAAGGCCGCCAGCGGGGTCCCGTTGCCGAGCAATCCACCCAATGCTGGGACCAGTTGGGTTTCGAGCAATGAGGCCAAGGCGGGTTCGACACCCAGGGCTGCCTCGTTGGTGACGTTGACCTCGAGCTGCACGTTTTCGATGGCTTGAATCACGATTTCGATATCGCCGGTCGCCGGATTGGCGGCCAGCGTGATCGGTGCGTCAAACGCCACATAAACAATGGCGGTCACTGGTTGTCCGAACAGGTCCAGGGTCGTGTCGATCCGTAAATCGGCGATGTAGAGCCTGAGCTCGCCGTTCGCACAATCGCTGGCTACGGGCGGCAGGTAGCCGCTGACGTCGAGGTCCAAATTGGTCACGCCATATTGTGCCAAGTCGACATTGCCTAAGAGCGATGGATCGACCGGGAACTGCAGCAGGCCTCCCCACCAGGCGGCGCGCAGAATCTGGTTGATCGTGTCGTCTGCAAACACGATTTCAAGGGGCGCAGCTTTTGGAATGACCAACTGTTGGCCGGCACCACAGCCGACCCGCATGGGGACGCCGAGGTTGCCGTTAAAGACACCGGTGTTGGGTGTGCCGCGGTTTGCTGCCGTCGCCCAGGCACGAAGTCCAAAGGCGCCGCCCTGCGGACCGGGATTTGCGTCTTGGAAATCGGTTGTCGAAAAGTCACTTTCGAGCGCGATATCGATCGCGGGTGGGCTGCCATCAAGGCGTGGCAAACTGAAGACCTGATTGAAGGCCAAGGCGCCAAGTCCGTCGGCGAGCAAAGGCCCAAGGACGGTCGAGAGCTGGGAATTCAATTCGGTTTCAAGGTCCGAAACGATGCCGCCACGAATGATGGGTTTGATGATGGTGAGCAGGAAGTTTGTCCAGCCATTATTGGAGCGAATATCGAGGTTATTTACCGAGGTTGCCGCGTTGATGACGCTGACCTCGAGTGTGTTGGCTGCGGTGACAGACATCAGCAGGTCGGCATCGATGACGATCGAGCTGATCGTTAGCGAGCCAGTGCTGTCGCCGCCCAGAAAGAAACAGGTCAAAGTCGTGCAGTCGAAGAATAATCCGCCGGTAATTGTATTGAGCGACGCACGAATATGCAGCCCGCCATCGATAGCGTCGAGCGCCACTGTTGACCCCGCGAAATTCAGACTCGTCACATAGATATCGAACCCAGCTTGTCGTGCGATCGGCGTGTTCGGGTCAAAAAATGAGCTCAAATCAAAACCGTCCAGCACACCCTTAAAGATCGCGGCGAGGTCGGTCGGCGGGGGAGCGAGCTTGTCATCAATGGAGGTCTGGCCAAGGTAAATACCCAGCCCCGGATTCACGTTGCCGCCACCTTGCGGCGTGGCAAGCGTGTAGGCGCTCGAATAGTGGTAGCCCTGCACTCGGGCGTCCTCGGTTCCAAGCTCGTCGACGGCGACGAACTCAAGCGTGTTCCCGCCCACATCAGGGACGACGACGAGCGAGAAGCTGCCGTTGACCGGATTGACCGCGACGTTTTGGCCGTTGATTTGGAACGAGGTGATCGCGCCCGCGCCACTGCTAACGGTGCCCGTCACGTTGACGGTGCCCGGCACACCGCCTTGGATGGTCGCGCCGCGTGGCGGATAGGTGACCGTGATCGTTGGGCGGCAAGTGAACGACTGAACAACGTTGTAGCCGCAGCCGGCAATCGGGTCGCAGAAGTTGGCGGTGCAAGCGTTGTTGTCGTCACACATCGACGATGTATCGGTGAAAACACAGCCAGTCGCCGAGTTACACGAGTTCGACGTACACACATTATTATCGTCACAAGCCAGTGGTTCGGTGCCAGCAACACAGCCGCCATCGGCGCAGGTGTCGCCGACCGTACACGCATCAGCATCGTCGCAGGGCAGCGTGTTGTTGACGTGCACTACGCCTATCGCTGGATTACAGGTGTCGTCGGTGCATCCGTTGGCATCGTCTGGGTTTACGAGCGCCCCAAGACAGGCTCCGTTGGTGCACGTGTCGATGATCGTGCACAGACTTCCGTCGTCACATGGGTTGGTATTGAAGGGGTAGACGCAGCCGTCAGTTGGGTCGCAGGCTTCGTCCGTGCATGGGTTGGTGTCGGCGCAACTGGCCGAGATATCCTCGTGGCCACATCCGTCTGCCGCCTCGCAAAAATCAATCGTGCAGATATTGGCGTCGTCGCATGAAAGCGGAGTTTCTTCGACACATTGGCCGCCCAGACACACGCTTGCGGTGCTGCACATGCTTTGGTCGTCGCAGGTCGCGCCGTCATCAGGCGTAAACACACAGCCGGTCTCGACGTCGCACGAATCAATCGTGCAGGTGTTCTGGTCGTCGCAGGGAAGGTTTGGGCCTGGAACGCAGGCTCCGGCCACACAGGAATCGCCGCTGGTGCAGGCGTTGTCGTCGTTGCACGAAGCAGTGTTGTCTACAAAACCGCAGCCGCCAACGCCGTCGCAGGTGTCGTCGGTGCACGGGTTCTGGTCATCGCATGTAAACGCCGAACCAACGCACTCACCGGCCACGCAGGTGTCGTTCATGGTGCAAGCATCGTCGTCGTCACATGCGCCCGCGTCGGCCTTGTCGGTCCAGACCGTGGCGTCGGTCACCACCAGGCAGACTTGGCAGTTATTTGCGGTGTTTGCCGCACCGTTTTCGATGCAGACACCGTCAATTTCACACTGGTCTGACGTGCAACAAAGGGCAGCGTCGTAGGTGTTGATGCAGGCCCCGTTTTCGCAGGAGTCCGCCGTACAAGCGACGCCATCGTTGCAATCACTTGCACACGAATCACCATCGACGCCCATATCGTTGGCGATGTTATTCGACGTCGAAGTCGTGCTGTCGTCACCACAAGACATAAGCGCGATCATGGCAATCACGCTCAGGGCGCAATGCCAGAAGCCGTTCGTTGGACGCATGGCCTCTCCTGTATTCAAGTAAGTATTCACTAAATACGGTGAGGGTTTTCGCGCCGGCAGTCAAATATAGTTGGTAAACGTCAATCCGCGCCGATATGCGCAAGGAGTTCTCGAACCGTTCTGGCGAGCCCGATATGACTCACGGACAGGGCGGTAAATGCTTCACGCAGGGGCGTCTCGACTTCTGGACTGCGATCAAGGGGATCGAGCTCTGCTTCGAGCACTCGAAGCTGCGTCATAATAAGGAATTGGTCGTTTTCTAGTGACGCGCATTCAAGCAGAGCGGCCGTGGCGTACATCGAATAGCGATGCACACCAATTTCCGCGAAAGCCTCAGCGCATTGGTCGAAGGTGTCGAGTAACCCTTCGCGCTGCCCAGCCCGCAATCGAACGTAGGCGCGGTGATAGCGAGTGATCCACACCGCTGTGGCCCCAACTGAGCCGTAGGTGACCTCTGCCCGGTCGAATCCCAACATGGCGTCGGTGACCTTGCCTTGCGCGTGGTCGACCTTCGCGATCCCATCTAAAATATGGGCCTCAAGGTCCTTCAATGACATGCGCCGCGTAAACTCGAGCGCTTCTTCGTAACATTCGCGCGCTTTCATCGGTTTTTCTGGCGCCATGATGTCGGCAGCGAGGGCCAAGGCACAGGCCATTCCCTCGGTTTCGTCGAGGGCCCGGTAGGCGTTTAAAGTATCTTCAAGGTACCTCAGCGCTTCCGTAGATCGACCGCTTAGGTGCAGGATTTCCGCCAGCTCGCCGGTGATCCGCGCGAGCGTCAGCTCGTTGCCGTCGACCCGAAGCGTCATGCGTGCTCGCTCGCCGGCTTCCAACGCCTCGGCGTAACGGCCGAGCGCGTGAAGAATGCGCATGTGGACTTCGAGGGCCTCGGCCAGAATATCGTGCCACCCGTGATCGTCTGCTCGGGACACCAGATCGTGCGCGCTCTGTTCAGCCACCAGAAACGCCTTGGTCTGGGCGTCGATATGCAGCTGGATCAGAATCGCGTGACCCCATCGCGGGTCGTCCGTCTTGACGTTGAGCTCCTGCAGCGACCGCACTGCTTTCTGCTGAATCTGTTGGGCCACATGAGGGCTTTCGCACACCGCAGCCTGGTAGGCCGCGGCGAGCCAAGGAGAGATCGGCGCCTCTTTGTCTCCGGACGCTTCTAGATGCTGGCCGATATCCCACGGGGATGCATGGCGTTCGGCCAGTACTCGCGCGGCCTGATGGTGGATCTCTTGCCACCAAGGGCTGCCTTCGACCGTGCGGGCCACAGCAACCTGCAAGCCCGGGTGGTCAAAAACCCAAGAACGACCTTGTCGTTGAATGACTCCAAGGCGTTCCAGCGCAACCAGGGTCAAGGGGTTGGGGGGATAGCCGAGCTGGGTCAACACGTCCGACCACAGTGATTCGTCCACACGTGTGCCGATTGCAGCGCCAACCTCTAGGGCCGCGCGCCCCACGACTGGCAACTGTTCGTCCACGTTTGAAAGCACGCGTGCCCAGACGTTTTCGAGGCCGTGTTCAGGTGGGGCTTGGGTTCCGTGTTTGACGTTGGCCACTGCCACGAGCGGCATTCCTTTGGATGCGATGACGATATCGGCACGGCGCTCAGCGGGCAGGGCCACCCACTCCGACAGCATGCTGTCCACTTGCTGCGGCGTCAGGGTGGGCACCGCCAGATCGACGATCTTGAGTTCATGGCTTTTCTCTCGCCAAGTGGCTACTCGCTCACGAACAAGATTATCAGTGGCATCCTCGATGATAGCGATCAGCAGCACCGCGCCGTTCTTGGCCCTGAGCACGTCCTCGCAAAAGTCGACAGCGTTGATAGCGTTGTGGATATCATCCAAAATGATGATTGGAATCCGCGCCCCTGAGATCTCTTGCAGTGCCGATGTGGTCACGCGATGGGCCAGCGCTGGCGTGAGTCGCCCCAGTTTTGAATTGCCCAAAAGTGTGCCCTGAACCACTCCCATCAAGGCATCGACGGTATAATGGGTTCCAAGCCGCTCTGCGATCAGGGTAGGAGCTTCGACGACGGATTTCCCGGCAACACCCAAGGCGTTTGCCAGCATGACGGCCAGCGGGTCAACCAGGTCTCCCGCCGAAAAGTTTGAGTAGAACCATCGCGCTCGCCCAGCGCTCTCTTCGAGCTCAGCAAAATGTTTGGCGAGCCTGGTTTTGCCGATACCAAGGGGCCCCTGAATCACCACCAATTTTGGTGCCCTTTCAAAAATCGCTTCATCGAGGACCTGTCCCAATCCAGATAATTGCGGGGCGCGACCTACGAACGGGGGCGAGCGCAGCGATGCGAGCCGGGGCGAAACGACCTGCGGCGTCGCGACTGTTTCGTGACGGACTGATGCCGGGACGGCTCGTCGCCAAGCCTCAAAAGCCTCCATCGCGCCCTGAAACCGCACACCGTGAGGTTTGGCAAGCGATCGACGAATCCATCCCACAAGTGCAGGCGGGATCTCGATGATCGGTTCGGGATCGTCGGGCAATGACTCCCGTGAATGCTGAAGGCCCATCTGCAGGAAATCGCCTTGAATGAAGGGCGGTCTTCCGTAGGTCCACTCAAAAACAATGCAGCCCAGCGCGTACAGGTCAGTCCATGGGCCAAAAAGGTGACTGGCACGCGAGAACTGTTCAGGCGCCATATACTGCGGCGTTCCCACCGGTGTGAGCCGCGGATCTTCGGGCTCATCGATCAAAGTCGACTGACCAAAATCCGATAATTTCACGTCCATTTTATCAGGATCGATCAGCAGAATATTCGACGGTTTCAGGTCCAAATGAAGGATGTGCCGCGCGTGCGCGTACGCAAGCGCCTCGAGCACGCGGGTGACCACGGCATCGATTTCTTCAATTGTTTTGGGTGGGTGGTCTTCCAGCGATCCGTGCGCCGACGCCTCCATCGCCATCCATGTTTGGCTCTTTGTGTGGCCAAAATCCAAAACACGCACGATGGCTGGGTGGTCAAGCAGGGCTGCGGCGGCAACCTCACGCCCGATGGGCTCAGGGCCTACGCCAGTATGAGGGACTTTAACCGCGACTTCGCGTCCCAGGGCATCCCAGGCTGCAAACACTTTTGCTCCCCCGCCGGCGCCTAACGTACGGATTCGTGTAAATGGACCAATAAGTTTTGTCATGCTGCCGGCTTCCCTCGGGACCTCAACGGATACCTTATCACCGGCAACCGCAATGGGGCTAGCGTCGTGACACTGACCGTTTGTCGATGGTAGCATCCGCGGGCTCTGGGAGGCCGCAATGAAAGAAAAACATGTACGAATTCGAATTGAGCAATGTTTGGCACTCGCGAAGGCCTCCAATTGCCCACGGCGCAAATTTGGGGCGATGCTGGTGGACCCCGAGCGAAACGTAGTCCTTATGGACGGCTACAACGGTGGCCCAAGGGGCGGCGGCGAGCTGTGCGGCGGAGAGATTTGTCTGCGCGACACCATGAACGTGACGTCGGGAACGCGAATGGAAATTGGCTGTCACCACGCAGAGATGAACGTGATCTGCAACTGTGCCGCGTCGGGCGTGGCGACCAAAGGTGGCTGGATTATTGTGACCGGCGAGCCCTGCATGATGTGTGCAAAACTGATCCACCACGCAGGAATCACCAAGTTGATCATCGTGGGCGGCGGCTATGCAGGCGAAAACGGCATGGCTTACCTCGAAGAACACGGCATTGAAGTCCAATGTGTCGAGGGGCCGCAAGATCCACGAATCGAGGAAGTTACGTGAATCGATTGCAGCAAATTGGGTGGACGGGCGCCGCTGAATTGGCCGAAGGGCAGTTTCTGGGACGAGTTTCCGCAGACTACGGGATTCATTTTGAGGTCTGGGCCGAAAACGGCGTTCAACGCGCGATTTTGCCCGGAAAAAACCGCGACATAATGTCTCCTGCCGTGGGTGATTTTGTGGTGGTCGAAGAATCTCATGACGAGTTTTGGCTGATCCGCGAAATCCTGCCCCGTCGCACAGAATTGGTGCGCCAGGCCGCGGGTAACAAAACCCGACCGCAGGTGATTGGAGCCAATCTGGACACCGTGTTTGTGGTGTCGTCGATGAACCAAGAGTTCAACGTTCGCCGGCTTGAACGCTACATCACTGCGATCGAACGCTCGGGTGCGACCCCGGTCGTGGTGTTGAACAAATCGGATGTTGCTGACGATCCCGAATCCTTTCTGGAACAAGCCAAATCCGTGGCCCCCGACATCGATGTGGTTGGGCTGAGCGCACTCGATCCAACTCATGTCAGCCTCGTATTGGCCAAATGGTTGGGACCTGGAAAAACCATCGCCTGTGTCGGTAGCTCGGGCGTGGGCAAATCAACGCTCATCAATGCTCTGCTTGGCGACGAGCGTCAGCGGGTGGCTGAGATTCGCCTCGATGACGACGAAGGCCGCCACACCACGACCCGACGCCAACTTTTTGAGCTGCCAGGTGTCGGGATTTTGTTGGATACCCCCGGCATGCGTGAGCTGCAGCTGTGGGGCGATGAATCCGATGCCGAAGACGCGTTCCCAGAGATCGAGGCGCTGACAGGCGAATGCCGTTTTGCCGACTGCGAACACGAGTCCGAGCCGGGCTGTGCGGTGATGGCAGCGGTCAAAGACGGTCAGATTGACCGCAACCGGATCGTGGCTTGGCGCAAGCTCAAGGATGAGTTAGCGGCTCAGGCCCGGAAAACCGACATCGCGGCCCAACTGTTGGAAAAACGGAAAACCCAACAGAAGACTCATAAAAAGCGCAAAACCTAAAAATTAGCGCCGACCACAATCGCATTCGAAAAATCGCTTTGTTCGAAGTCCACCGTGGGCGCAATCACGTAAACCACGTTGGAGCCCCAGCCAAAGTCGGCTTCGTTGTCGAAATCCAGCCGCAAAACCATCGTCCAATCGTCTAAGTTTGGTGGCGCGTTGATTGGGGGAGTAAACCCGTAGTGGTCAAACAGGCCCGCAGACCGCCACCCACCAAGCCGATGTCCACCATCGTCCATCGCGATTTGCTCGGGTAGCCAGTCGATTAGGACGTCTAATGCGGCCTGTGGAAATCCCTCGTACAGCTCCAAAAACTCATTATCAGTGCTCGGTAGACTCCACTCGGGGAAGTACGAGATAGCACACTCGTAATGCCCTACAGACGGAACAGTGACCGACTTTGCGCGCTTTTTGTCTGGCGCTGGATACCATCGGAGCCGGAAGTCAAAAAGCTCGGCCCCGAAATCAATCCCCAGGATTCCGTCATCAGGAAAACCCAGCGGTTTTGCGTTAAAACTCGAAAAGTTAAGCTGTCCCAAAAACGAGTACCCAATCCAGGAACTGCCCTCGTCGTACGGAATTCCACCGAACTTCGAATTCATCATGGGCAGAACTGGATCTGAGGTCGGCCGCCGCAATAGCGCCGATATTCCATGACGCCATAAGGGAAATTCGCCCACCCGTCTGGACTTCAATAAACCGCAGGGTTTCAGACCAGTCAGGGTGCGTTCAATCACCTGAGCCGGGGTGATCGCGCAAACCGAGGCAAGGTCGTGAGCGACCTCGGGGTCCAGAACGAATTTAGGCAATTCAAGGTGTTCAATCATAGATCAGAGTCGCGTCAGGTTTTCGAGACCCATTTCCGAAATCGAGGTGCAGCCAGCAAGGCCCATGGTCAAGTCGAAGTCTGCTCGGAAATTCTTGAGCACCTCGCGAACGCCGTCTTCGCCTGCAACGGCGAGTCCCCATACATAGGGTCGGCCGATGCAAACTGCCCGAGCCCCCAGAGCTATGGCCTTGAAAGCGTCTGCACCACTGCGTATTCCACTGTCGAACAGGACCGGATAATCCGACCCAACCTGGTCGATCACGAGTTTCAGCGCATCCAAAGACCCAATCGCGCCGTCAATCTGGCGACCGCCGTGATTCGACACGATCAGCCCGTCGATGCCCTCATCTTTTGCCCGCTGAGCATCGGCGGGATGTTGAATTCCCTTCAGCAGAATCGGCAACTTCGTGTGTTTGCGCAGGAACGGGATGTCCTCCCAAGTCAGCGAAGGTCTCGAGTAAATCCCGACAAATTGACGCACGGCCGCCAGAGGTTTTCCTGAACGAACATTGGTGAGCAGGTCGTCGGGATAGTTGGTCATGAGCTCCAACAATACCTTGAGCGTGTTCAGATTTACTTTGCGTTTTTGATCCAGCGCGCCCGCTTCGGGCTTGATATTAAGCAACTGCTGAAACACCGGGTCTGACGTGTACTGAGCGATGCCTTTACCCCGCAAAAACGGCAGGTACGCCAAGTCCAAGTCCCGAACTCGCCAACCCAAAAGCGTCGTATCGAGCGTGACGCAGATGGCTTCGCATCCCGATTCCTCGGCCCTGGAAACCAGGCTTGCGACCAAATCGTTTGATTTCGACCAATACAGCTGAAACCAACGCGAGGCGTCGCCCATCACCGCGGCGCATTCTTCCATCGAAACGCTGGCCTGATTCGAAAAGATCATTGGGACTTTTTCGGCAGCTGCAGCTCGAGCCGTCGCCAGGTCGGCGTCAGGATGGGCCATCTCTTGAACCCCAATCGGGGCCAACAGAAATGGCGTATCATGCGTCTTCCCAAAGAGCTCGATTGTGGTGTCGCGACTCGACACATCGCGCAACATCCGCGGAACGATCTTCCATCGCTCGAACGCGTCACGATTTTCCCGCATGGTCGATTCAAGCCCTGCGCCGCCCGCAACATAGGCAAACGCTTCAGGCGACATCATGGACTGGGCAACCGATTCAAGTCTGGCCATGTCGATTGGGATTCTGGGCATGTCGCCGGCCAGGCCCTTCACGTAGATGTCAGATTGTCTCTCTCTTCCAAACTCGCTCATTTTGGTCTCTCAGATATGTGATTCATCGATTGGCATCGCGCCTTCGGTTGAATCTTGCGGTGTTGCCGCAAAACTTGTGCTTGAGGGCTAATATCTGGACACTTAACATATTGGGTGTCAGGACCACACAAAGAGTGAGTCCATGATATCGTTGGACGACGGTAGGAAATTGCACATCCTGAATGTTGAGGAAATCGTGAACAAGTTCGCATTGCTGGTTGCTTTGGTGGTTTTCAGTGGCTGTCTTGATGAGGCCGTTGAATCTACAAATGCGGAAGTCGACGCAGCACAAGGCTCGGACGCGGGAACTGCGGACGCCGACGTTGCAAGAGATGCCGAATCAGACCTCGCCCCTGATCAGTCGTCGCTGTGCCAAGAAACATGCTCTGTTGGAGAAGTCTGCAATCCGGCGGACGGCGCTTGTGTGCAGTGTTTTCTGGGAGTTCATTGCGACAACGGCAACTGCAGCGCCGAAAACAAGTGCGAATGCCCGATGGACAAGGTGCAATGTGAAGGGGACCTTCGATGCGTTGATCCTGAAGCGTGTCAGGACCAGTTGGATTACATTGATACTGACGGAGACGGCGTCGATGGAGTGCTCAGCGACACTATTTTCTTGAGCGCTGTGGGCATTGATACCAACTCCGGTGAAGACCCTATGATGCCCGTGCTGACCATGGCAGCGGCCATGGCAAAAGCGCAGATTTCTGGTCGCCACGTGATTTTGGTCACCCAAGGTAGTTTTCCTGTCGCTTCGTGGGAGATACCGTTAACCACCACAGTGCAGGTCGTCGCTGGCGGCTACAACGGAGAGTTCGACGAAAAATCAGAGACGCCGACCGTTTTTACGAACACATCCTCGGCCCCGACGCTGACCGTCAGTTCCTCGACACCCGTCGTGCTGAAGTCACTGCGACTTGGAGCCCCGCAACGCTCGACCACCCGATCCTTGCTCGATACTTTGCGGGTCAACGCTACGAATTTGGGCCTTTTCGAAGTGCTCGTCGAACGCGGAGAGGGCTTGGATGGTATCGATGGGGTTGGCGGAGCCGCTGGGGGAGCGGGCAATTCCGGAACAACGTTAACTGGCGGGGCAGGGTGTGCGCAGAACTTTAGTGGAGGTACCGGCGGAACAGGCGGTGCGTGCGGAGTCGTCTCCACTCCAGCCACAATGGGGAATAATGGCGGCGGTGCTGGCGGCGGTGCTGGCGGGACCCCGGGTACAAACGAATGTGGCATTGGCGATGCGACCCCCGGAGGCGTGGGAGATCCAGGTGCCGAAGGAGCGGACGCAACGACGTCGGGTGGCAACGG
>JBBKVQ010000464.1:0-7636 GCA_037968515.1 Bradymonadaceae bacterium | reverse complement strand
CCGGAAATATATCGGTAATAATCCATCGGTGATTTTGGCCGATATCGGTATCCGTGTTTCGGACGATATTCGCCTCGTGCTTTGCGAAGTCGAAGAAAGTCATCCGTTCGTTCAGCACGAAATGCTGATGCCAGTCATCGGTATGGTTCGCGTCCCAAATGTCGACGACGCCATCGAAATGGCCTACCGTGTGGAGCATAATTATTTTCACACCGCGGTCATGTACAGCCATAACATCGAGAAGCTGCACAAGATGGCACGGCGCTGCAACGCCTCGATCTTTGTTAAGAACGCGCCATCGGTTGCCGGAATCGGCGGCGGTGGAGAAGGGTACACGTCGTGGACGATCGCAAGCCCCACGGGTGAAGGCCTGACCACAGCGGTCAGTTTCACACGTGAGCGTCGCTGCACTCTCAAAGAATATTTCCGGATCGTTTGATCATGTCCGATCCCGCGCTCGCCTGCGTCGAAGTCACAAGTATTGCACGTGGGGTGCTCTTACTTGACGTAATGGTCAAGCGAGCAGCGGTGCGTCTTGTGCACCACGGGCGCCATTCGAACGGCAAATACATCATTCTGATCAGCGGCCAAGTCGCGGACGTCGAAGAAGCCCACCGAGCAGCACTTGACGCATCCAGCGGAGTGATTCTCGGCGAAGTGATGCTGCCCGCAGCCCACGACGCGTTGGTTGCGGCATTGAATGGGGAGTCTGCGACTCCCGGTCCTGACGCGATACTCCTCGTTGAACTCCACCATGTCTGGAGCGCGCTCGAAGCGCTCGATACGGTGTTGAAGTACGTCGACGCAACCGTTGTGGACTTGCATCTTGCCGCTGGAATTGGCGGCAAAGGCTACTTCGTGATCCAAGGCGAACTCTACGATATGGAAGCCGCTCAAGAGTCCATCGCCGGTAGGTTTTCAGCCGAAGTCATCGAAATGATCCTGATTGCTCGACCGCATGAAGACATGTTGTCCGCAGTCGGGCATCGGTCTCCTTTTGCTTCGGATCACCGATAATCTCGGTTTTTCGGGAACTTCGGCGAGTTTTTGCTGTCAAAACACGGGGGATTCGTGGAATTTCAATAATTCTAAGATCCATCGCCCATGTGCCGCGTTTTGAGTCAGGTCATCACGCTTAACGACACGTCCTACGGAGATCATCATGAAACAACTCGCGACCATCGGTGCAGTTGTGGTCCTACTTTTGGCCGCAGCACTATTTCTCGGAACCAAGAAACAAGACACAACACCGGGCCCGATTGGAACCCCCACTGTCACAACTCCCCAGGTTGACCTATCGCAGCCCAATACCAACGCCAATTTGCCAGGCACACTGACGCTGAAAGCTGCGATTTCGAACGGGCAGGTGCTGACCGGAAGTGCTTCGGACATGTACGCGTCGATCGACATCCAAGCTTTGAAATACCAGGGAGCCAAACGCCCCCCACTGAATGTCTCGATCGTACTCGATCGTTCGGGTTCCATGGCCGGCGACAAGTTTGAACAACTTCAAGCATCGGCCCGACGCCTCGCTAACGTTGTGGGCGGAGAGGACCGAGTTGCTCTGGTGAGTTACGGTTCGGATGTCACAGTCGACTTCCCCTCGGCGCTTATGACTCAACAAAACCGAACCAGGCTGATGCAGGCAATCAATTCGATGTCCGTCGGTGGCGGAACGAACCTTTCAGGCGGATTTCAGCAGGGATACTCGGAAGTTTCGCGTTGGAAGCGTGAGGACACCGTCAATCGTGTCATCTTGATGTCAGACGGTCATGCAAATATTGGCATGACGCTTCCAGCAGATCTTCAGCGACTTGCCACGACTTCGCTTGAGTCAGGCATCTCGGTCACCAGCGTTGGTTTTGGTCTCGATTATAATGAAGACCTGATGACGCTCATGGCGAACTCAGGTGCCGGCAACTACTACTTCGTGGACGAAGCCGGTGCGGTGGCAACGGTCTTTGAACGGGAACTCACAGCTCTCGCAGCGACGGTCGCTCGGAACACAGCGGTCGTCATCAAATTGGCGCCCGGAGTGACCGTAGACCATGTGTATGGTTTCCCGGCTCGCGTCGATGGAAACCAGATATTCATCTCGATGGCAGAATTTCGCTCAGAAGAAATGAAGAGCATTCTCGCCAAACTGAAAGTGAGCGCTCCGGCGTCGGGTGCAGCGCCGGTGATGGATATCTCGCTGGCTTATGAGGACGTGTTGAACAACAAACCAGACCTGAAGATGGCAACACTTAGCGCCGTCGTGACCACCGATGCAGCAGCAGCCCGGACGGCGTCGAATGTCGACGTGATTGCCCGCGTCCAGCAGGTTGAAGTTGCCAAGACGATGCAAGATGCCATGGACCTCTACAGCGAGGGCAAGGCCGACGAGGCCACCCGCGTCATCGAAGAGACGCAGCAGAATATGCGTGAGCGTCGCAAGAGCTACAAGTTTGCTGACCCAAGCAAGTTCGATCGAGTCGACTCAGAACTCGACCAACTCAAGGGTGATGTTCAAGCCAAACCAGCCTCGTCGGTGAGTGGTCGCACGATGGTCAAGTCAAAGAAGGCACGATCAAATGCCATCATGTTAGATAAGACCCTCTTCTAATCTCGGTGTTTCCAAACCTGTGACTTAGGCAATTCCAATGGCCGTCAGCGTATCCCTCCCAAATTCCCGTTCTTACCAGCGCGAAGCCATCGTCCTCTTGGGCGGTGGCGCGCTCAGTGGAATCGTGGCCTTCGTCCTCGCACAAGTCGCAGGCTCCCAACACATCGAGCTGATGTCGCTGTCCTTTGGCGCGACGGTGGGTTTGCTGGCGAATCTTGCCGATCCCAAGGAAGGCACGCCGATGCTTCGGCTGGTTCTGTCGATTCTGGGGGGCGTCGTGATGGCGCTTGCCTGGAGCGTTCAGCCGATCTTCGCAGGAGCTCTCGGTGGCCTTTTCATAGGGGCTGGAGCCTCACTCGGAGAGGGGAAAAACCGAATTGAAGGAGCGTGGAATTGGTTGATGTACGGCAGCGCGCTCGCCTTGGGGGTTTTTGTGACCCAGCGAGTCGGACTCGGTGTTTTTGAAGGGTCCGAGTTTGGACAGGACCTATTTCAAGGAGCAGTTTGGGGCCTTTTCCTGGCGTTTTCAGCGGGGCTGAAGCGCCTGGAGTTTTTGCGTGATGAACTGCGGGCCGAATTCGCCGAGGCAGAGGCAGAGATCAAAGGGGTCGAAAAGGACAATCTTTTGGCTGGGCGAGTGCTTTACGAACGAATTGTCAAAGAGGCCGAAAGGGCCGAGTCGAACCTTCAAGACCGCGCATTGGAAATCGCGTCAGAGACGAGCAGGGCGCTCATCGCTTTCACACGTCGCTCGGACGAGCTTCGGCAAGCCGCTGAAGTAACCTCGGGGCGCCAGCTCAAGAAACGAATCCTCGAAGTTGACGCTCGCCTGCTTGCGACGAAGGATTCTCAAGTCAGCAAGGAGCTGCGGACAGTACTCTATGAACTCGGCGAGCAGCTTCGTGTTCGTTCACGACTCGAAGTTGCGAGGGCGCGTCTCGAAGCTCGCCAGCAACGATGCCTCACTTCCTTGGAACGGCTGCACGTCACCCTGCTGCAGGGTTCCGGGCCTAGTTCTCAAGATTCTTCGTTGCAGGAATCCATCGAGAGCCTCGAAAAACTCAGCGAGGAACTCCATTGGCGAAATCTATCGGTCGATGAGCTGGTCAAGGACTCGGAGGTTAACGACGAGCTTACTGTGGATGAGCTCCTTCAAAGCGCCCGTCAGGAGCCCGAAGGCGTGGTTCTAAGTGTCGATAGCGCGCTTGACACAGAAGACCCATCCCACGAGCCTGTGGACTCGAAGGGCGCCGATGGTACCGATGGAACGGTGACCGAGAGCGAAGAGGCTCATGTCCAAACCAGTTCTCACTGAACTCCACACTCACAGCACATTTAGCGACGGGACATATTCTGTTCCTCAGCTCGCCAAGGCCGTCGCGGACTCGGGTGCCCAGTGCTGGGCTCTGACCGACCACGACACGGCCGCTGGATGCCCAGAAGCCGCGGTCATTGCTGAACAGCTTGGACTGTGTTTCCTGCCTGGCGTAGAGATCAGCGCGTGGCACGGACGATCCATTCATATCCTCGGGTTGGGGATTGTCCCTGAGCTTCTGCTGGATTTTCAAGTTCGTCGCCATCAAGACCGGCTCGATCGCATGAACACCATGGTGACTCGGCTGCGCGCAAGAGGCGTGAACGTCACTATGGATGACGTGATTCGAGTTTCCGGAAAGGGAGTCCTGACCCGCCCACATCTGGCGCGGGCGCTGGTAAAATTGGGTGAGGTCGACTCGGTCCAGAGCGCCTTCGACCGGTATCTCGCTGCGGGTGCGCCAGCTTACGTCGAGACCGACTGGCCTTCGGTTGTTGAATCGATCGAAATTATTCATCAATGCGGTGGCTTGGCCATGCTTGCTCATCCTGGAATCTACGACGCGGATTCGTGCATCTCATCGTGGATTGATCACGGCTTGGACGGCATCGAAGTTGGGCATCCAAAACACAGTGAAGCTCAGACTCAAAAGTATGTTCGTCTGGCAGACGAACGGATGATTCTCAAGACGGCAAGCAGCGACTACCATGGCCCGGGACTCGGAGGTGTTGGCCTCGGTGTCACCAGAATCCCGGTCGACTGGTTGGAAGAAATATTCGCCAAATTGGGGCGAAACAAGGAGTGGAAAACTCGTGGCAACTGAAAAAAAAACGAATCGCCGTGCGGTGATAACCGTAGTCGCTGTCTTCGGCGGGCTCTTTCTGATGTTTATGACCTTCGCCTTGTTTATGTTGGCGGCAGTCAGCGAAAACGGCTTGGACTTGGGTGGTCAAAAGATCGGCGTCGTGGAAGTCGTCGGTCCGATCATGGATTCCAAAAAGGTCGTCGAGACTTTGAAGAAATTTTCCAAGGACGAGTCGATTAAAGGCATCGTCGTGCGCATTGACAGCCCAGGCGGCGCTGTGGCGCCGAGTCAAGAGATGTTTCATGCGGTCGCGGCCGCCGAATCATTGAAACCACTCGCAGTATCCATGGGCAGCACGGCGGCGTCGGGTGGCTATTACACCGCGATTGGCTCCAAGATGATCTTTGCCAACCCAGGCAGCGTTACTGGTTCGATTGGCGTGATCACGCAGCTTTTTGATGTGAGTCGCTTGGTTGAGCTAGCCGAGGTCAATGTGACCACCATCAAAACAGGGCCATACAAAGACACTGGATCGCCATTTAGAGAGTTCAACGAAACGGACCGAGCCTATTTCGACACCCTGATCGCTGATATCTACGATCAATTTGTCGAAGACGTCGCCAAGGCGCGTGGCCTAGATGTAAACGTCGTGCGGGGATATGCAGACGGTCGAGTTTTCACCGGGCGACAAGCCCAGAAAATGAAACTCGTCGACCAGCTTGGTACCTTTGAAGACACTGTCGCATGGGTGGCAAAAAAGGCGGAACTTGAGGAAGACCCAAAACTCGTTTATCCCGCGAAAGAGGGCTCGTTTTTGAGCGAAATCTTTAAGACCAGTGTTCAGACCGCTGTGTCTGAAGTGCGCCAGCAGTCGACCCCCCTGATTGAGTATCGATATATGGGCCCTCAATGAACCGCATTGCACTGTTATTACTGTTGGTGAGCGCTCCTGCGCTGGCTCAGGACATAGCCAAAGAGAAACCCAAAGCCGAAGTCGTTCCGGTCAAGGAGCCCGCGGTCAAAAAGCCGGCTGAGAATGCTCCGACGTTGGATTTGGCGACAGCGCTCAAGCTCGCGCGCACCGCGTCGCCCGCGTCGCGCGAACAAGCCGCAAAGATTCGAAAAGCAGAGTGGCAGCAGTTTCGAGCCGAATATGCTTGGGCTCCTAAGATACAGTCGACGTTTGGGTTCTCCTTGGTGCCTTCAGACGCCGTGGTGGACGATTTTGGGAACAGCCTCGACCAGTACGTGAACCTCAATTTTGGTCCGTATCTGCGCAACGACACGAAGATGCTGATTCCTCTCTACACCTTTGACCGAATCAGCATCGCTCAAGACCTGGCAGCGATCGGCGTTGATGTTGCTCGACTCAGAGAGTTCGAGTCAGAGCTCGACCTGACTTATGAAGTGCATCGGGCTTACTACGGAGCTCAGCTATCGGAGGCGTTCTCGCAAATCCTCAAGGATGTCTCAGACGTTCTGAAGCCAAAGCTTGCTGAAATGGCCGAGGAACGTGAATTCGGGGATTCGTCGTTCTCGACCAAGGATTTTCGGAAGCTCCAGATTGCCGATGCGGAGTTCGACGGACGTGTGATCGACAACCAACGGCTGGAACTTCTAGCAAATGGTGGGCTCCAATACTTCACTGCGATCGAACGCCCATTTTCGGTTCCCGCCCTGAGTGAATCCGAGCCCCTGGTTCCGCCGAAACAGTTGAGTCACTACGTGAATTTGGCTCATCAATTTCGACCCGATTTGAAACTCTTGGCCAAGGCTCTGGAGGCACGAGGACTCGCCGTGGACATGGCACGCTCGAATTTCTATCCAAATCTGGTTTTTGCAGCCAGTTTCGGATTTGGTGTGTCGACCGAAACGCTCGGCCTCAAGGAAGTTTGCAGGAAGCCATCACCCGGATCCGAGTGCATTGACACAACTGACCTTTACGCGCGGCCGTACTCCAATCCATTGGACTTTCTTAGCTTCACAGTAGGCCTTGGACTCGAGTGGAGCATCGATGTGGTCCAAACCTACGGAAAGTATCGAGAAGCCGACGAGGAGCTCGCTGAGACGCTGGCGCAGCGTGATCGGGCGCTGGGAGCCATTGATCTTGATATCAAACGCCTGCACAGCGACGCCCAGGCTGCGTATGACAAGGTCCAAGCCAATGAACGACGGTTGGACGCGGCGCGACGATGGAGGGACCAGTTTGGGCTATCGGTTCAAACCGCAGGTGCCGACGTTGCCGACGGCATCGACCCGTTGAGGGCCCATGTCGAAGCTCGTGTCGCGATGTTACAGGCTCGGTTTGATTATTTTGTCGCGCTCGCGGCGCTCGCTAAAGGCGTTGGCGTGCACGATATCGTTGAATGAAACTGGGCGCAGGGCGTCCAACCGTACGTGTTAGAGCCATGGAGAAAATGAAATGAAGCATTCAAAATTGATAACTTTCCTCGCCGCGTCACTTCTGCTCGTAAGTGTGGAAGCGTTTGCCGGCGCCCCAACAGATTCAGTTCAATCGACTACTGAGGCTGTCACAAAGCTGCTTTCGGGCAAGGCATCGAAAAAGCGAAGCGCGGATTTGCGCAAGCTCATCGACGGTGCCATCGATTTTCGCGAACTGGCAGCGCGTTCACTTGGAAAACACTGGGAAGCCCGCACAGACGTCGAAAAACAGGAATTCTTGGACCTGCTTCAAGAGCTGATTCGAGCGAACTACGAGACTCAGTTGGAAGGTCGAGTTCTTGGAAAAGATTTCAAGATCGAATACCTCGACGAAAAAACGCGCGAATCTCGGGCCATCGTAAAAACAACGCTGGAAGTTCGCGGCGAGAAGAAGCCCATCGACTACAAGCTCGTTCAGAAAGACGCGGCTTGGTCGGTTTTTGACGTCGTGATCGACGACATTTCGCTC
>JBBKVQ010000463.1:0-5775 GCA_037968515.1 Bradymonadaceae bacterium | reverse complement strand
TCGAGACATCGGATTTCCTCTGCTTCGTCCAACACCAAAAGGGCGTCATTGAGGTCTGGGTGATTAAACAACCGCTCAATTAGCACCGTGCCAGACTGACCGTCAAGAACCACCATAACGGATAAGGCTCTCAACAGCTTGCGTCGCAGTAGTTAATCGTGTCTCCCAGTCGCCTGAAACCTCGATCCACGTGCGATTATTGGCCTCAAGTGTTTGTCGGCAAAGGTTCCAGAACTCGCGCCGAATATGGGGGAGATGACGTTGAGTGTCGTCCACCCACGGCACATCGACGTCCAGAAGTAGGTACAAGTCTGGCACACGTCGGCCTGATTCTTCTTGAATCCACGTCGGGCAATTCCCAAACAAGGTTTGACTCCAAATCGTGGTGGTCAGCACATCGGTGTCGCAAAACAGCACACGATTGGCCTGCCGCGCCAACGCATCTTCGGCTGCGATTTGTCCCCGAACGATCCTTGGGATATCTGCCTCAAAACACTCACCGCCCTGCGGTTCGAGCAGCGGGCGGGCGTATTCATGAACCCACTGGGTGTTGAACCGCTGAGCCAGATTCCGCGCGAGCGTGGTTTTTCCGGTGGATTCGGGACCAAAAACACAGACACGCTTGACGAAATGCGGCCGCACAACCTCGGGCAGGTACTCCCAGTATTTCATAGGGTCTTTTCGAATCATCGTGCCCGAAACCTCGATGAGCTCTCGGGCCTGGTCCACTGGCACAAATTGCGCGCCTAACCGTTGGGCCAACTCATAGCCATACGATTCGCTAGCGAAGACGTAATCAGGCCCCTCAGGCATCACTCGCCGGATCGAGGCGATCCAGATCTCCCAGAAATCAGGGTGCTCGCTCGGCTCTTGAGGATTTTCGTCTTGGATATGCAAGACTGTCGAATTCGGGAACATCGCTGACATCCAGTCGTGCCGAAGTTTTCCAGAGATCGGTTCGGCTTGGATGCTGCACACCAGAACCGTCAGATCATCGACGTAATTCTGCGCAAAATCACCCAGATATTGGTGACCACGATGGGGAGGCAGAAACTTGCCTAAAATCATGCCAGTTGTTCGTGACGCCATTCCTTGATCCAAGTCCATAGGCCCGTTGCGGCTAGCAGTAGGAACACACCGTAGAGTCCGGCGGTGAGGTGCAGATCGCGATTGATGTACACGCCAATGGCCAGCACATCGACCGTGATCCAGATGGCCCAGTTTTCCAGCACTTTACGGCCAAGAAGCCACTGTGCGACGAGGCTCAAAACGGTTGTAGCGGCGTCCCAGTAGGGAAGCGCGGCATCGGTAAATTGTCCCATGCCATATCCCAGTCCCACGATACCCACTGCACTCGCGGCGCCCCATGCCATGCGCGCTTGCGGCGTAAGGACTTTGATGTCGGCGGGTCCTTGATTCTTGCCGTTCAGCCAGAAATACCACCCGTAAAGCTGCATGAAGACATAGACCACTTGAAGGCCCATATCACTGTAGAGCTTGGCTTCTTTGAAGATGAAAAAATACAGCGTGACCATCACAAGACCGGTTGGCCAACACCAGATATTCTGGCGAACGGTCAGCGTAACACTCACGACGCCCATTACAGTGGCTGCCAACTCTAGGTGGTTCATCGCCCCAAAAAACTCTGCGATCGCTTCAAACAAATTCATGCCGAAAAATACAGAACAACCATTCCAATCATCCACAGCGCCATATTCACCAGAAACGGGACGTCTCGAAGAATAAGATCTGTGGGGGAATCGTCGGTCTCACGAAGCAGCAGAAGGTAGAAACGCGAGATGCCAAACACTGTGAAGGGAATGGTTCCGGGCAGGTAGGGCGATGAAAATGGCGTATGAACCGTACGCATGGGTTGATCGGGCAGCGCCGCGCTGAGCGTGTAGATCGTGTACGTCGCGATCGTCAGTCCCCCGACAAAAAGCACCGCAAAATTGAGCTGCTCCGAGTTGTAGTGTTTGAGGACCTTGCGGACCTTGTCAGCTCGCCCCAACTCAACCAGCCGCAATTCGTTCATTCGCTTGCCGAGCGCCAAGTAAAGCGCCAGCAAGAAGGTGCAGATCACCAACCAATTCGAGATGGCCACGTTGATGGCCCAAGCCCCGGCCATGACCCGCATCACAAAGCCGGCTGCTATGATCGTCACATCTATATAGGGCACATGTTTGAGCTTCACCGAATAAGCGAAGTTCATGATGAAGTAGCTAAGGATGATGGCTCCCGCGCGCCAGTCGAGCAAAAACGCCAAGGTGATGCTGCCGGGCGCAATGATCGCAGCGGCGGTTCGTGCAACGCCAATCGGCAGTTCGCCCTTCGCAATCGGACGATTTTTCTTGATGGGGTGATTGCGGTCTTTCTCGACATCAAAAATGTCGTTCATCAGGTAGACAGCGCCTGCCGTAAGCGAAAACAGCAGGGCTGCAGCCACCTCTTTGCCCAGAAGTGTTGGGTCAAGAAACGCCTTCGAGAAAAACAAAGGTGCCAGCACAAAGATGTTTTTTACCCACTGATGGGGTCTCAAAGTCTTCAGGATCCCTGACAGAATCTTCCGTTGGGTTTGAGGCTCTGTGGCTTTATCACTCATTGCGCGCACTTGAATTCGAGGGGACTTGCTTTATAAAGACATTCGCGCGGACTTGTCACGCGTAGGTCGGCATGGTTTTTTGCGACCCGGGTGTCTACGCGGCATCTTTGACGAAATGAATCTGAATTTGATGCTGCATGTCGATTGATCCATCTACGCTAAGAGAAGTTGTCCTGGTGGCGTATTTTGCGCTTCTGGGCATGCTTGCGTTCTACGGCTCCCACCGTTACCTGATGGTCTACTTGTATAAGCGTCATCAGGGCCCCGATCCGCAGCCCGAGCGACAGTTTTCGTTTCAGGAACTGCCGGTCGTGACGGTCCAGTTACCACTCTATAATGAACGTTATGTCTGCGAGCGTTTGATCGATGCAGTGTGTTTGCTCGATTATCCTCGGGATCGGCTTGAGATTCAGGTGCTCGACGATTCCACAGATGACACCGTCGATCTGGTTCGGGCGCATGTTGCGAAGTGGAAGGGAGAAGGCATCGATATTGTCCATATCCATCGCACTGACCGCACGGGCTACAAGGCTGGCGCGCTCGCGGCCGGCATGAAGGTTGCGCGCGGTGAGTTTATTGCGATTTTTGATGCAGACTTCATCCCGCAAGCCGAGTTCTTACGGCAGACGATCCATCATTTTTACGACCCTAAAATCGGCATGGTGCAGACGCGCTGGGCCCATATTAACAGGGAATACAGCCTGCTGACGGCTGCTCAGGCTGTGCTGTTGGACGGTCATTTTGTGATCGAACACACCGCCCGAAACCGCTCTGGCCGTCTATTCAACTTCAACGGAACGGCCGGGATCTGGCGCCATAGTGTGATCGAGGATGCCGGAGGCTGGCAGCACGACACCTTGACCGAAGATTTGGACCTCTCTTATCGAGCGCAGCTCAAGGGTTGGAAATTCGTCTTTTTGCGTGATGTCGCGGTGCCAAGCGAGCTGCCCGTCGAGATGGGCGCTCTGAAATCGCAACAGCATCGCTGGGCGAAAGGCTCGATCCAGACCGCGATCAAATTGCTTCCCACGATCCTAAAAAGTGACCTGCCAGCATTCATGAAGCTCGAGGCATTTTACCATTTGACCGCAAATGCTGCTTACCTTCTGCTGGTGTTTCTGGCGGTGTTGATGCCCATAGCGACGGTGATTCGACTGCATGAAGGCTGGATGATCACGCTGATGATTGATCTCCCAATTTTCCTTGGGGCGACCGTGTCTATCGTGACGTTCTACTGGACCTCGCAGCGCGAGCTGCAGCGTCCTCGTCTGGAAATCCTGAGGTTGCTGCCTGCTGTCATGGGACTTGGTATCGGGCTCTCGCTCAATAACTCTAAAGCCGTGATTGAGGCGCTAGCTGGTCACGAATCGCCATTTGTTCGAACGCCCAAATATGCCATCGAGAATCGCGGCGAGTCGTGGCTTGGCAAGCGATACATCCGTAAAGCGAGCGTGATGCCACTGCTTGAACTGATGCTCGGGATCTGGTTTTCGGCGTCGATCGTTTTTGTGATCGTGGCCGCCCAAGACGGCGTCTACAGCCTACCGTTTTTGATGCTTTTTCAGTTCGGGTTTCTCTATGTCGCAGCCCTAAGCCTGTGGCACGGATTCAAGGCCAGAGGCGGACGCGCGAGGAAAGCCCTGGATGTCGTCGAAGCCGGCTAATTCAAAAATCATCTTTGGCCTTCTACTGCTCTTGGGATGTTGGTCATTGCCCTTCATCACCAGCGACGGCCTGCTGCTCTTCGTTTATGCGTCGTTGTTTCTTTTCTACGCCGCGCTAAATCGAAACCTGGCGACGAGTCTGCCGGTGCTTCTGGGGTTTGCGCTCGCGATTCGACTGGGGTTGGTCTGGCACGACCCGGTTTTGTCCGACGATCTGTATCGCTACGTCTGGGAGGGCCGAGTTTGGCTGGCCGGGCATAATCCATTCGTTGAAGCGCCCAACAGTGCTGCCCTTGCCGCCCTTCGTGACGGCGATATTTGGCCGCGGATCAATCATCCGGAAGTCCCCACGATCTATCCGCCCGGAGCGCAGGCCCTCTTTGCGCTGAATGCCCTGTTGGGCGGTGGAGCGGTCCTATTGCGCGTGATTTTCATCGGCGTGGAGTTCGCGTGTGTTGCGGCCGTGATCAAGGTGTCCAAACCCTCGGTACCGATGCTGGGTCTCTATTTGTTGAATCCCCTCGTCATCGTCGAGTCCGCCTGGAGCGGACATATCGACGTACTCGCCGTGGCGCTGCTGGTTCTTGGGGTTTTGCTCTGGGAAAAGGGTCGTCGAGGTGCAGGGCTACTGGTCGGCCTGAGCATTGCCACAAAATTTCTGGGAGTGATCGGATTGGCATGCATGGCCCTCGCCCCGCTGCGAAAGCGCGAGACCTGGGTGTCGCGGCTGAGTATGGTGCTGGTTGCGGCGAGTGTAGTGGTGCTGTCGTATGCGCCCTGCCTGCCTGAGCGCCCCGCTGATGTGTTCAAAGGATTCACAACTTACGCCACGACCTGGCGCAGCAACGACGGACTGTTTCGGCTTTGGAGCGATGTCGCCGAAACAACGATGATCTCCGACCCCTCGGGCAACGAGAAGGTGCTTGTGCACCTCGACGGCCTTGATTCGTTGGCTACCGATTTCGGCTGGACCAAGACCTGGGAAGGACAGGAACTGCCCAATACAACCTTTGCTCAAGATCAAATCAGCCAGTTTCTTGGTAAATTATTCGGTGCTGGTGTGGTCATCAGCGTCTTTTTGTTCGCTGTATGGGTTGTGCGTGATCCTTGGGAGGGTTTTGGCATCACGATGTTTGCATTGCTGCTGGCTGCTCCGACAGTTCACCCTTGGTACGTTCTTTGGTTGGTGCCTTTCGCAATTCGTCGCCGCGCGGATTGGTCCATCGGAGCGCTGGCTTTTAGCGGCCTTGTGCTGATCGGATATCTGGCCTGGTACAGCGATCGACAGGGCGGTGACTGGCTCGTACCGTGGTGGGCAGCACTCCTAGAATTCGGAGCGGTGAGCGCTCTGGCCCTCGGATTGCCTCAATTGTGGCTACGTCGGCGCGAGTGATGGGATTTCGGCAAGGCATTGTGCCGTTGACACACAATTTTCAGGTCTGATACACCATGCACGGATTATGCAAAAAACGACGTGCTTTGAAGCAGGATGCGCCATGAGTGATCCCG
>JBBKVQ010000462.1:0-4719 GCA_037968515.1 Bradymonadaceae bacterium | reverse complement strand
TACCTGACACCCGACAACCCGACAACCGACCAACCGACAATCGACAACCGCCTAGCAGCAAGCACCCACGCCACCAGCCGAAGCAGCGGTATCGTAAGGCAGCGCCGATCCACACCCCTCAAAAATCCCATAATGTCGGTCAAAATTACCGATAAATTCAAAATGGAATTTAAAACGCGTGTCGTGCAGCATTTTCCAAGTATTTCCGCAGACAGGAAACACTTTGCCGGTCTGAATTGTGTGGTGTTTATCCAACACCATCTGAGCCGCATTTTCCGCGATCGTACCCTTATAAATCACGGCCTGACCGTAGTCTTCGCAAGCCGGCTCAAGGCCCTCCAGCTTAAACAGCCGGTAGGTCGCCGAATAAAATTGGATATTGCCAGTCTTGGCTTTTAGTTCAGCATCAGTGATTTCCAGCGGCCGGTCTTCGACCAAACGCGGGTCAGCAAAGCCTGCCGTTTTGGCCAGATTCTGAAAATCGTTCCAATAAAGCGCCCCGCCCAAACACTCGCCGTAAAGCACCGGGTCGTTTTTGACGGCCTCAGAAACACGGCGGTCGGTATAAACGTCCGAAAAATACAACTCACCGCCCGGCTTCAACAACCGATGCGCCCCGCGCAAAACGGCTTCTTTGTCCGGTGAAAGATTCACCACACAATTCGAAACGATCACATCGAACGAGCCCGGCTCCAGGTCCAGTTCGTCCAGCTTTTCGATATATCCTTTCAAAAATGAGACATTGGCGTATCCGAATTTATCCGCGTGGTACGCCAATGTATCGGTCGCAACTTTCAGCTGTTCGTCGGTCATATCCACGCCGACCACGCTGCCCGTCGGCCCAACCAACTGCGCTAAAGCGTACACGTCACGACCCGACCCACTGCCAAGGTCCAGCACTCGCGCGCCTTTCAGCAGACTGGGCGCGACAAGCCCACAGCCGTAATATTTCGAAACAACATCGTCGTGCAGGTTGGCCAGCAAGGGCTTCAACCACGCAGGAACCTCCGAGGCGTCGCAGCACGCTGTGGTCTTTAGATCCTGCGTACTTTGCAGAGTCTTGCCGTAATAGTCTTTGACGAGGTCTTGAATCATTTGGGGCTCGCATCTGAAGGTGGTCCAGCTTAGGTGAACCGACCTTAGATGCCTAGAGTTTCAGACCGTTTCGTCAGGGCGTGACCGTGATTCGGTCTCGCAAAAACGCGCGAGTCGACGCATGTCCAACGACTACGGCAATCTCGTGGTCACCTGCAGCCGGTACCACCCACGAAACAGTCGCGGTTCGATTGACCACATCCAACGCCCCAATGCTGCACGTTCCGCCGCTCACAAAACACTGAACCGTGGCACCAACGACAGGCTCTTCCCAGGTAATCGGATACGCCAATGTGGTGGAAGCCACCGCAGTCTGAAAACGAGTCAACCAGCGGGCATTTTCAAGCCGAATAGCCCGCAGGTTCTTGCCGTCCGAGAACCACACCTCGTCATCGCCGATCGTCGCCAACATGCTCACGTCCGTGCCAGCGTAGCGCTCAAGCACCACCGGATTAGCCATATCAGACACGTCCACGGTCATGAGCCCTGCGGCCCCCGTCGCTATCCACGCCAGCGCTCCGTTGACGCGAATCTGCTCCACCGACGTCGCGAGGTTCAAAATCCCATAAATCGGATTCGTGGGGTCGGTGACGTCGTAGCGCACGATGGTGTTGGCGCCAAAACCGCTCCATAGGAAATCGCCCGATTTTTCCATGCGGCCTCGGGGTGAAGACAAAGGTCGGTAGGCTATCTCGGTTGGAATCATCGGGTCCGAGACATCCAGTACATGGATTCCGTCACCAAATGCGCTCGCATAGAGCGTCGTCCCGGCGATTAAAACGCCTACGTAGCTATCACCGGTAGCGTAAGTTCCCACCAAAGCTGGCGCGCTGGAATTGGACACATCGTAAATCAGAACTCCCGAGGTCTCAGCGGCGATATAAAGCGTGTCATTTCGCAATGCGATTTGATTATAAGTGGCGTTGCCTTGAATCGTCGCTAAGACAAGAGGGCTACTCGGCACCGAGATATCCACGATCGAAACACGGGCCCCAGTGCTCGCGTAAAGCAACGGATAATCCATAATTAAACCGCGATCGGCCAGCTGAGGCATCGTAGCTTCGGTCGTGATATTCGATAGATCCCGAACATCCAAAACTTGGGTTTCTGTGGCAAAAACGCCCAGTCGTCCCGACACAAACGTCATGCCACTTTGGCCGTAAGAAAACGGCACGGTGGCAGCAAACTCAGGCGTTTTGACGGTCGCCTCAAGCAAGTCGATGATATCCGCGGACCTCGACACGACGGTCTGACTCGATGGCAAAAACGCTACGTCCAGAGACTGACCGCTGGTGGGAAGACTGCCCAAAAACACGGGAGTCGCGGCCACCGAAACATCGAAAATCAGAACACCATTTGTGCGGCTCGCAATATAGGCTTTGGTGCCGTCCACCCAAATAGCATCGCCTGTTCCTGGGACATTTAGGTTCGATAATAAGATCGGTTCGGCAGGGTCGGTAATATCAAAAATCGCTAAATCAGCCCACGTTCCGCAGGTGGCGTAAAGCAAGCTTCCAACAATCCGCATACCGTTTGGCGATGCAGAACATTTATCATCGTTGGCATCGGTCAAAGCGACAAAGCTCGGAGTCGCCGTGCGAATCGAACTTACGTCGTAAGCCGTCAATTTATTAAGTGCGCCAACCCATAAAATAGTGTTCCCAAAAGCCACCGAATCCGCGTTAGTGACGACCTCGGAGTGCAGTAAAACAGGGGCGGCCAGAGTCTGAATATCAAACGCAGCGATTCCGTAAATGCCCGCCGCGTTATCAAAAATCGACGCGTAAAGCGTATCGCCGGCCCGAGCCATCGATACTACAACATTAAATGCGCCGGGCAACACCGCAGTCCCCAACAGGTTTAATGCCGATCCGGTGTACTCAAAAATCTGAATTGTTCCGCCGACACCGGCAAATAAATGGGTTCCATCAAAATCCATAACACTTGGATTTCCCGCAATATTTGCGGTCGCTTTTTGAACCGGTGCGGCTGGATTGGTCGCGTCGTAGACCACAAAATCAGGGCCGCCGTTTCCGCCTGCAACGATCACGTTTCCAGACACAGCGATGCCGTAAAGTGAGCTCGTAAATGGCTCACGCGTGGTTCCAAATGGGTTGACGGGCAAAACAGTCGGCGTTCCGGCCCAAGCCGTGGTGGTAAAGCTCACGGTGTCTGTGTCCGAACCCTGACCGTTGACGACTTTTAGTTGGAAAGTCAGGGTTTCATTGATAGCCGATGGCGCTTTAAAATAGCCGCGAGCCCGGTCACCATTGCCAAAATCTACCGTGGTTCCGCTGGTCTGCGTCCACTCGTAACGGAATGGGTCACCATCAACGTCCTGACTGCCTCGCCCATCCAAAAACACAACCTCGCCGCCGTTAACCTGCATGTCCGCCCCAGCGTCCGCGGTCGGCGGGGTGTTCGGAGTCACCACACGGGTGCGGTCAGGCGCCGAATCGGCATTGCCGTCGTTGACCACCAGTTCGAACACAAACGCACCACCGACCCCGCTGGGCGTCGTGAACGTCGGCTTAGCCACGGCATCATCGGACAAAACAATGGTGGCCGGGCCTGATACCTGCGTCCAAGCGTAGGACAGGGGCTGGTTTTCGGGGTCGGTGCCCGACCCATCCAACGTCACCAAGGCGCCCTTCCCCACATTCTGATTGGCGCCGGCCTCGGCGATGGGAATCAGGTTTTCTATGGTGACCGAGGTCCGGTCAAAACCAGTGTCCGTCCCATCGCTTACCGTCAGATCAAAAATCATCTCGCCGAACACCGCCGGCGCCGTAAACGTGGGTGTCGCGGTGGTCTCACCGGTCAGCACGACCGTCTGGCCGGTCGACTGCACCCACGAATAGGTCAAAGACTCTCCGTCATCATCCACGCTTTGAGACCCGTCCAACATCACCAGCTGCCCAGCCTGCACCAACTGTGGGATGCCAGCCTTGGCCTCGGGCGGGCGGTTTCCAACACTAATGACGACCGAATCTTGCGACGAGGCCCGCCCATCGCTGACCGTGACTAGGAACTCGTAGTCCCCGGCGGGACCAACTGCCGTAAACGTGGTGACGACCTGGTCCGGCGAGTCCAAAACGACGGGCGCGCCGCCAGTCTGCGACCACAAGAACGTCAAGTCATCACCGTCGGGGTCGGAGCTTGCAGACGCAGTCAATCGCACCACATCAGCAACCCGAAGCCCAGTCTGGTCCACACCGGCGTTAGCCACTGGCGGGTCGTTGGGAATATCAGCATCCGGTTCAGCATCGACCTGCGCGTCGCTGCCTGCATCAGGTTCAGCGACGTCCGCGCCAAAATCGACCGAAGCATCCGAGGTTCCGTCGATACCGATATCGTCGGGTGAGGTGACCTGTGGCCCATCATCGGAACCACAGCCCCACACCAACACTAAAACCAAAAACAACCGACTCGCCTTCATATTACCCTCTCTAATGTCATCTATGCGCAGGATATTAGCGGAACAAGGTTGGTCTGACCACTCACTTGTGGCACCCGGTTCGCGTGGCTCCAGCCGCGCCCTGCGATAGGTCCGCGTGGCTCCAGCCTCGGCCTGCGCCCGGTCCGCGGGGCTCCAGCCGCGCCTTGCGATGGGTACGCGTGGCT
>JBBKVQ010000461.1:0-2957 GCA_037968515.1 Bradymonadaceae bacterium | reverse complement strand
GGCACTTCGATGCAATTTATTGCACTGACATGGTTTTCCCATTCGCTAGTTCTTTTGTTCATTTTTTAGCTCTTCAAATATCGGATGCATTATGTGCTTCGTGGTTTACCAGACGGCGCCTGTCTTAGCGATGTGCACCCATCTTTGGTTGAACGCATCGTTTAAGCCAGTCATGGAGGCCATATGTTCAAATCTTTCGAAGCCGATTCCGTAGCTCTTGTGATTGGCGCCACCGGCGGCGTCGGTGCCGCTTTAGTCGACGAATTGGTCAAGGCTGGGTCTTTTAGCACCGTGATACGAGCCAGCAGGCGTGCCATAGATTCTCGTCCGGGATGCGATTGGGTGTACCTCGACGTCGAAGACGAGTCGTCCATTTCAAAGGCTGCGATTGAGGTCACGAGCAGATATGGTCGTCTCGATTTGCTCATCAACACTGTTGGCTTCCTGCACGGTGACGACCACGTCCCGGAAAAGAAGCTGGATGACCTTGATTCGGCAAGATTACAGAGAAGTTTCGCCATTAACGCGACGGGCCCTGCACTGATTTTCAAGCACTTCCACCGTCTGTTCCGGCACCCACATCACACAGTCATGGCAACGCTTTCGGCGCGTGTGGGCAGTATCTCGGATAATGGTCTTGGGGGCTGGTATGGCTATCGCGCATCAAAAGCGGCGCAGAACCAAATCACGCGCACCGTGGCCATCGAAATGGCCCGAAAGGCGCCTCAGTGTGTTGTGGTCGCGTTGCATCCAGGAACAGTCGCTACAAAGCTTTCCGAGCCGTTTCAGAAAGCCGTTCCAGCGGACAAATTGTTTTCAGCGGAACAATCGGCAAGTTACCTGCTGTCGGTGATCGACGGGTTGACTCCCGAAAATACTGGCGGGTTTTACGCGTGGGATGGGCAGCCGATTCCTTGGTGATACCGCAAAGCTAAGCGAAGAAATGGGCACTTTTACCCCTAAAACAAATTAAACTGGATTTTCGAAGCCAAAGCGCTCGCCGGCTTTCCATGCATTGCGGTCGTTTCCCTTGTTCGGAATTGCCGTCTCCTTCAGCATCCTCGCGAGGTGCATGCAATTCCAAGTCATGATCGTGGTGTTGCGCTGCGTAAAGTCGTTGTCAAAACCAACACGTCCGCCACCTTCCATCTCGTCGCCATACGAAAGCCCCGGGCCAGCCTCGCCAATCCATCCGCAATCAGCTTGGGGCGGAATCGTGTAGCCCAAATGGTTGAGCGCAAACGCGATAGTCATCGCCGTGTGCTTAATGCCATCCTCATTTCCGGTGATGGCGCAGCCGCCGACTTTGCCATAATAAATCGACTGGCCCTTGTCATTTAGCAGCCCAGACATGGCGTAAAGTCGTTCAATCAAAATGCGGCAGATTGAGCTTTCCTCGCCTAGCCAAAGGGGAGTGCCAATGATCAGAATATCGGCCGCTTTGACTTTTTCCCAAAGCGTCGGCCACTCGTCGGTTTCCCAGCCGTGCTCGGTCATGTCGGGATATACGCCGGGTGCAACGTTATGGGCGGCCAAATGCAGGTGCTCCACCGCGACACCATTTTTTTTCATTATTTCGGCGGATGCATTCAAGAGCAACCTGGTGTGGCTTTTGTCGGCCGTGCGCTTTAGGGAGGTGTTAATAAAAAGTGCACGAAGGTTGGTGAAATCAGTCATAGAGTACCCCTGGTCGAGTTCGTTTCAAATTAGTTTTCAGGGGTATAACCAATGACCACGACTTGTCGAGGACGAGCTTTGCTATGGCCTTACTCGATCCATGCGCTGAAACGATCTGCCTGAGGCACTGGGCCGACATCGGGGTTCAGGAACGTCTTTTTGATCCATAAGCCAACTGAGTTTTCATACTGCAACCCGTGGTGGAATTTCTCGGCCTCTGGCACATCGTGCAATCGGTACCAAGATCCTATTTGGCCGTTAGGGGCGTCTCGGCGGTCGTGTTCGAAGTAAAACGGCACACGTCCCAACGTGAATCCGAGGGCTGAAGCGGAGTGCACCGCGCCATCGTTGTCCATCTCACCATCCGAAACCGGCTCGCCCGTCGGGATCCAAGCAGGAACGGGGATTCGGCCTGTGACTTGAATTACTCTCCAGTTTGCGAGTTCTGTGATCGCAAACACGTCGAATGGATTATTTGGCGCCAGATTGCATTGAACGGGCAGGTTGGCCAGTGCATTAACCTTACCCATGAACCAAGAGGCCGTGCCTTGAGCCAACGCATTTTCGGATGCAATCGCGATCCCCAACGCGTCCAAGAGGCTTGCCAAATCACCATTCTGGACCTTCTGCATGATGGCCGAGACGTCACCAAATGTATCGACAAGAAGCCTTGCCAGGACATCATAATCCAGCGCAATTGTGGAACCACCGCAGGTCAGAGCGGGCATAACGACATTGATGGTCGAGCCGTCAAATCCGATCGTCCAGCGCTGATCGACGTGAATCGGAATCGTGATGTCGGGTGTCGTGCTGTCCTGAACCCCGTTTAAGACTGCCAAAAGGCTGGTTGTTTCATCGCCAAACTCGGCCAAGAACCAAGGCGACACTGCGTTCAGCATGTCTCGAATATCGTTCCCAAACGCGTTTTGAAACTGGGTGTCGGTTCGTGTCACGTCAAAAAGTCGTGCTCGTCGGTCCAAGATGTTTTGATATTGCGCGTAAGGGGGCACTGTTGCGTCACCGAAACCAACAGGGCTCAGCTGCCTTATCGCCACATCTACGGCCATTGTGCCAGTGATCCAACCTTGAGCCTTTCCTCGTTTTTTCGAATACAGCCTCATGCTCTTTCGAATACCGGGTTGACCAAAGGCGTCGCTGCCCGGCGTCCGGCCGAGCGTGACATAGATGGGTATCAACGTTTTCTGGGCGTTTAGGATAGGACTTGATCCAGAGCGGCGTGCTAGCTCCGGGGAAAGGGGACCTTGGTTGAAGGCAACCAT
>JBBKVQ010000460.1:0-14372 GCA_037968515.1 Bradymonadaceae bacterium | reverse complement strand
TTCTGACAAGCCACCAGAGTGGTGACCAAAAGCACAACAGCTATTCTTCGCATGATTTCCTCAGGGCACTAGGCGCGCGGAGGATTCCAAACCGTGGAAGCGAAGTCAACGGGCGGTCAGCCCATTAGCAAATTCGCTGCATCGTAAAAGTCCGCCTGCGTCTCACCAAGAATGGAGATTCGCGCCGCTGTATTCCGGCCTGTCCGCATATCCGTCGCACGAACACTGAGCATTCCGTTGGTATCGACTTCGAACGCGACCTCGATCTGGCACTCTTCGCGGGGCCCAGGAGGCACGTCAATCATTTCTAGCGCGCCCAACTGTCGGTTCTCTTCGATGCGCCGAGAGTTGCCCGAGTAGATCGGAAGTACAACTCGAGTCTGATTATCGCGCGAAGTCGAAAAAAGCCGGGTGCGCGCCAGTGGCAACGATCCGTTGCGCTCGATGATGATGTCCATTACTCCGCCCACAGTCGCAATTCCAAGAGCGTGTGGGGTGACGTCAATCAACAACGGAGCCTGGTATGCCGGTTGCCGAGGTGGCGCTGCAGGCGCCGCGGGCCCCGAGCCTGGGATCCGTGGCGCGGAATGCATCGACGTGGGCTCACTTTCGTCAAGCTCTTCGAGCCAGCTTTCATCCTCAAAATGTTCGGCATAATCTTGAGGAATAGGTGGCGGAGAGAAGCTTGAAGTGGGCGCGTCTGCTGGTTCTAATACTGATGCACCAAAAATTGCTGCGCCGACGCTCACGACTTCGTCCGGATTAACTCCATGCACGGGATCACGGCCGAAGAATTCCCGTACTCGACGCTGAACCAGAGGCACACGCGTGGTGCCACCCACCAAAACCAAATGATCGAGCTCTGAGCGCTGAAGGCCAGCGAGCTGCATCGCCTCTTCGCATGTGGTCAGGCTCTGCTCGACGATATCCGAACAACGTTTATTAAAAGCATCTCGCGAAAGACTGAATTCCAGTTCCAACTCGGTCAGAGTCCCAGGGACCATTTCGGCCACTCGCGCCGTGACCATGTCCTGATCGCTAAGGCGATGCTTGATATTTTGAGCCACCGACTTCAACCGCTGAAGGATGACCTCTTCACCCGCCATATCGTAGCCGTATTGTTTTTCGAAGGCAGTTAACATGGACTGCACGAGTCGGTTATCGAAGTCGTCGCCACCCAAATAGCTGTTCCCAGCCGTCGACAACACTTGATAGACGTTCTGACGAAGCTCCAAGATCGTGATGTCGAAGGTACCTCCGCCAAAGTCGTAGATCGCGACCTTTTCTCGGCGATTTGAACCGTGTCCGTAAGCAAGCGCTGCGGCCGTGGGCTCGTTGATCAAACGAAGGACCTCCAAGCCGGCGAGTTCTCCAGCACGTTTCGTGGCACGGCGCTGACCCTCGTCAAAGTTCGCAGGGACCGTAATGACAGCCTTGCTCGCCGGCATGCCCAGATACTTTTCTGCGAGTTGTTTCAGGTAAAGCAGAACCCGAGCCGAGATGGCTTCAGGCGCATGCAAAGCCCCGTACATCGAGATGCGTGGCGCGCCGTCACCCGATGACACAATCTTGAACGGGAACGACCCAATCAGAACGCGCAAGTCAGGCGAATCAAACGGTCGGCCGATCAATCGTTTCGCTGAAAACACGGTATGAGACGGATCCTTGAGCATATATGCCCGAGCGTCATTCCCGACTACGGTCTGCCCGTCCTCAAAGAAGTACACAAGGGAAGGATGAATGCGATTTCCCGCCGCATCCGGCACCACAATAGCCTCGTTTTCCAACATCACGGAGACCACGGAGTTTGACGTCCCGAGGTCGATGCCAAGTACAACTTCGTTCATAAGATATCCCGATGGAGAGTCCACACAAGTGTACCGCCAACGCACGTGAGCACAAGCCGAGCGCGCACTCTGATTCTCGGCGTGTTGCCGTCTGGCTAACTGCCGCGGTCTCGCTTGCTCTCCACCTGTACCTCGGGTATGAAGTGGCGGTCTTTCGGGCCCCCCCGAAGTGCTCTGGTTTTGAGGTAATCTGTGGACGAATCGATGATCGCGCTCTTTCGAGGAGCTGTAGCAGTTATAGTACTCATTTGTTTTGGTATCGCCGCGAACACCGTGTTCTGGCTGCTGAGATACGTGGCCATGGGTTCCGGACGACCAACCCTGGACCAAATCCCTGAACGCGTTCGCGGCTTCATGGTCTATGTCGTGGGCCAACGGCGCGTGATTGCCGAGCCAGCCGGTGTCCTTCATTTGTTCATCTTCTGGGGATTCTTGATCCTACAGGGTGAAACCATCGAGTACTTGATTCGGGGGTTCTACAACGACTTCCGCATGAGCATGTTGTTGGGCCATACGGTCTATGACTTTACGCTTCTGTTGCAGGATGTGTTCGGTGTTCTCGTGCTGGTCGCCATTATAATTGGTGTGGTTCGTCGCTTTATTGCGCGCCCCAAACATGTCGTCATCAGCACGGATGCTTTGATTATCTCGGCCTGCATCGGCGGATTGATGGTCACTAAATTCCTCGCAAACGGCGCAGAAATCGTGACCCTTGGGACAGCCATCGGGCATGATCCATCATGGACTCCTGTGGCGGCTTGGACCGGCGCCGTGCTTGCGAAGATGTTCGGGGCTGAATCCCCTGCCCTCGTGGTGGTTCTTCACCTGTCCTACGCGTTGCACCTGGGGATTGTCGGTTTCTTCTCGATCTACGTTCCGCTTGGAAAGCACCTCCATCTGGTGGGCGCGATGCCCAACGTGTTCTTCCGCAAGCTCGAGCCAGTGGGCGCACTGAGCGCGATGGACATGGAAGCAGAGGTCGACTCGTACGGCGCGGCAAAGGTGGAAGACCTGAGCTGGAAACAGCTGCTCGACACCTACGCATGCACCGAATGTGGGCGTTGTGAGGCCTATTGCCCGGCGTTCAACACCGGAAAATCGCTCAATCCGATGATGATCATCCACAAAATCAAAGACCATCTGAAGGAAAAAGGCGAACAAACATTAAAGAGCAAGGCCACCGGCGAAGAAGCGGAATATCCGCTGCTTGCGGGCGGTATTATCTCTAAAGAAGAGTTGATGGCTTGCACCACTTGTGGCGCCTGCGTAGCCAATTGCCCTGTGTTCATCGAACATGTGGATACGATCGTCGACATGCGACGCTACCTTGCTTTGATGGAGGCTGACTTCTCACCAGAGGTCAGTCGAACCTTCAAAAACATGGAAAACAACTCCAACCCATGGGGCATCTCTTCGTCTTACCGTGGCGACTGGGCCGATGGGCTGGAAATCCCAATGATGAGCGAGCTCACCTCGCCACCTGAGTACTTGTTCTGGGTGGGTTGTGCGGGCAGCTTCGATGACCGTCAGAAAAAGGTCACGCATGCCTTTGCCAAGATTCTGAAGACAGCCAACATCTCGTTTGCAATCCTCGGTTCTGAGGAAGGATGCACCGGAGACCCCGCGCGCCGTATCGGAAACGAGTACCTCTATTGGATGCTTGCAACGCAGAATATCGAGACGTTGAACGGCTACGGGGTGCGGAAAATCGTGACGGCTTGTCCTCATTGTTTCCACACGATCGCAAAAGAATACCCGCAGCTTGGTGGAAACTATGAAGTCATCCATCACTCGGACTTCATGAACGGACTCATCAGAGAGGGCGCCATCCGCCTCAAACCAGCGATGTCAACGCGCGTCACGTACCACGACTCTTGTTATATCGGTCGATGGAACAACTCGTACGACTCGCCTCGAGACATCCTCAACGCCGTACCTGGCCTGAAAGTTCAGGAGATGGAGCTCAACAAAGCCCAAAGTTTTTGTTGTGGCGCCGGCGGTGGACGAATGTGGATGGAAGAGCATGAAGGCAAGCGCATTAACATCGAGCGCACAGATCAGGCCCTGGCTACCAATCCCGAAGCGATTGCTGTGGCTTGTCCATTCTGTATGACGATGTTTGACGATGGACTCAAAGACCGTGGCGCCGAAGGCATCGTGCTTCGCGACTTGGCCGAGATCATTGCCGAAAACCTCGTCACCGACGAAAACACAGTGGTCGTGGCCGCTGCAGAATAGGTGAAAGATGAATGACCTCATGAAAGCAGTCTTCGAAACCGACCCAGCGGTCTTTGATATTATTAAGGGTGAAGAGGCCCGGCAAAAGAAGACCATTCGTCTGATCGCGAGTGAGAACTACGCGTCACAGGCGGTGATGCAAGCTACTGGCTCGGTGTTTACGAACAAGTACGCCGAAGGATACCCGGGCAAACGTTATTATTTGGGTCAGGAATTTGTCGACCAAATCGAGACGCTGGCCATCAACAGGGCCAAAGCGCTGTTTGGTGCGGAGCACGTTAATGTTCAGCCCTACTCTGGCTCGCCCGCAAACCTAGAAATGTACTACGCACTGGCCGAGCTCGGGGATTCTATCCTTGGTATGGGCCTGCCTTCTGGCGGCCACCTCACACATGGGTGGAAGGTAAATTTTTCGGGAAGGTTCTATTCGTCCCATTCCTACGGGGTCGATAAAGAGACGGAACGCATCGACTACGACGAAGTCCGAAGGATCGCGATTGAGACCCGACCCAAGATCCTGCTTTGCGGTGCCTCGGCGTATCCTCGAGCCATCGATTTTGAGGCGTTCCGTAGTATCGCAGACGAAGTTGGAGCTTACCTCGTCGCGGATATCGCTCATATTAGCGGGTTGGTTGCAGCGGGCGTGCACGCCACTCCGATGCCGTATGCCGACGTGGTCACTTCGACGACTCACAAGACCCTGCGCGGACCTCGTGGCGGAATCATCTTGTGCCGTGAGAAGTTCGCCAAAGACATCGATCGCGCCGTGTTTCCGGCCTGTCAGGGTGGACCTCACGTGCACGGCATCGCTGCGCTGGCCATCGCGCTGCACGAAGCGGCATTGCCGGATTTCAAGGTGTATGCTCAAGCCGTCATCGACAACGCTCAAGCGATGGCTGCCGCCTTCACGAACAAGGGCTTTCGGCTCGTCACGGGCGGAACCGACAATCATTTGCTACTGGTCGACCTAACTTCCAAGGGCATGGGCGGCAAGACCGCTGCAATTGCCATGGAAAAGGCCGGCATCGTTGCAAACGCCAACTCAATCCCGTTCGATCCTAGATCACCATTCGATCCATCGGGCGTGCGCATCGGAACCGCTGCGATAACAACGCGTGGAATGGACACCAGTGACATGGTCTCGATCGTTGATTGGATCGACAGAGCTGTCGAAGCCCGAGAGGACGAAGACGCGTTAAAAACCATTCGCGGCGAAGTCGAAGAATTCTGTTCCGCGTACCCAGTACCTTGAGGCTCAGGTGTTAAACCTAATCATAGCAATTGTTGCCGGGTTGGTGACCACCATCGGGTCGTCTTTTCTGTTGGGCGGCGGTGAGTTTCGGCCACTCTACGGAATTTTGCCGGGCCTGATTGTGCTGGGCGGAACCTATTTCTATCTCGCTCGCAAAGCGATGAAGGACCTTGAGGCTTATTTCCTAAAAGCTCAGGAAGAGTTGAAAGGCCAACATATCGACCGTGCGGTTAGCATCCTCAAAGAGGCTTACCCACTTGGCAAAAAGCAGTTTTTGGTCAGCGCTCAGATCGACGGGCAAATCGGTACGATTTTATATATGTCGCGTCGATTCGACGAGTCAGAAGCCTATCTGAAACGCTCGTTCAGCCGTAACTGGGTGCCACGGGCCATGCTCGGCGCGCTGTATTATAAACGAAAAAAGATCGACGAGATGCGCCCGGTGTTCGAGGAAGCTGTCAAACACTCCAAGAAGCAAGCGCTGCTTTGGAATCTTTATGCTTACTGCCTTTGGAAATCCAACGACCGAGAAGGCGCCATATCTGTGTTGAATCGCGCTGTGGTCGAGATGCCGGCAGACGAAAAAACCAAATCGAATCTGAAAGCGCTTCAGAACGATAAAAAAATGAAAATGCGTGGCTGGAGCCTGTTGTGGTACCAGTTTCACTTGGAAAAACCGCCGGCTCAACAACCCCAGTTTCCGGCGAGACGACGTTAGCCCTACCAGCAAGAGCCCGAAATGACCGAAACTAGTCCAGACATTTTTAGAGATGTGGGTCGCAACGACACGTGCCCGTGCGGCAGCGGCAAAAAATTCAAGAAGTGTCATGAGCAATCGCTCAAGATTCAGAAGGAAGCCGAAAAGAAGACTCGACGTGTCGAGCAACTCATCGGCACCAAGACCATCCCGTGGCACGTCTACAAGCTGCTTGCTCAGGTTCACTCCGACAGCCTTCCCGGTTTGTATTGGGAGATGAGTCACGAGCTTGGCGACTTCCGTAAGAAGTATCCAACGATGGAGTCGTTTCTGATGGCAGCGGCCAACGGAGACGAAAAGGTATCCGCCGGCCCGTCCTACGATTTGCGTTGGTTGAGAGTCGACGGGCCGGACGTCTACCTGTTGCTCGCACGTGGCTTGAAAGACCCCAAAACGCCAAATATGTCGTTTGAAGTCATCCAACTACGCCCCAATGAGTTTGACGGTGAGCGAGTGCTCAGAACCGTGGACTACGGCGGCTATCGAATCTGGAATATCACCCGTTTCGAGCGCAGCAAGTCTGAACAGGACGAGCACGACCTTCGCCTGGGCGACCTCGGGTTTGAATGGGCACCAGTCTGGACGTCACCTGACTCCCCGGCTCTTACGACTCAACTCGCGACCGTCTGAGCATGGCCGCACGTCTGCCGCGCGCAATGCTCCTGCTTTCCGCGGCTCTCCTCCTAGTTTCTGTTGGCCTTAGTGGATCTCCCATCGCAGACACGCTGCGATGGGTGGGTGCGCTCTTGTCGACCTTCGCGGTCGTCGCCGAATGGTTGGTTGAAGACTTCGGCCTAGTGCCAAGCGCAGAGATGAATCCGCGCCTCAAGAGAGCCCTGCGACTGACGACACCCGCCTTTTGGGTCTTCCCGTTGCTGGTGATATACCTGAACTCGGCAACCACTGCTTTCGTCGCCCTCGGTGTAATTGTGGCGATGAATGTCGTAATCCGAATCATGATCAGTCGGTCGGCTTCCCGCTGAGCTTACTCAGAAAGTCTGGTTTCAGATTGGTCGCAGCACCAAATGCGTCTTTATCCCAAACGCCGCGATAACCACGTACCCAACCCATCGCATCAAGCAACCAACGAGACGCAAGAGGATGCGCCTGACCCACGTCGTTTTGCTCCGAGTGGTCGTTGGCGCGGTCGTAAATTTGGTAATCGCCGCGTCGCAGGTAGAGCTTCCATTGCTGCATCTGCATCCCGTAATGCAGCAGGTATTGCGTCGCGATCGCGGGCTCCGGATAGTCGGCGTGAACTTTATGAATCAAAGGAATCAGGCTTTTACCTTGTAAATCTGCTGGTCGTGCCTTCTTAACTGCATCAATAATAGTGGGATACACGTCCATCAAATCAACGCCTGCTTCGACAACCGTCCCTGCTGGAATCAACGGCGGATAGTAGATGATCAGCGGGATATGAGTTTGGTCCGCGTAGAGTGAATGGCCGTGCCCCACTCCGCCGTGTTCCCAGAATTCATCGCCATGATCTGCGGCAATCACGACCATCGTGTCCTTCCAGATCCCAAGGTCTTCCAAACCTTTGCGAAGCTGGCCAAACGCCATGTCGTTGAACTCGATCTCATTCTTGTAGAGGTCGTGAATTCTTTCTTTTTCCCGATCCGTGAGTTTGATCGAGCCTCCCTTAATCTTGCCCAGATCTTCACCGTAGCAGGCTTTGCCGAACCGACCGTTATACGGACCCGGGTCGTAGTTTTCGATGATGCCCTCGTGAGCACGGTAGGTGACGTGCGGGTCAACGGTTCCGATATACAAGAAGAACGGGACGTCCTTGTTTTTTGCCGCCCAATCGACACCGGTTTGAGCCATGGACGGCCCGTCGAATCGCCCTTCGTCTCGCAATTCATTCTTGTACGTGTCCCACCCCTGAACAAAGCCCCAAGGCTCCGAAACGTAACCGTTCCCCATGAACCCAGCGGTCCGATACCCCGCCGCCTTGATGGCTTCGGGCATCAACACAAGCTCATTCTTGAGACGGCCTTTTCCGATCACGCGGTGTTTATTGGGCAACATCCCGGAAAACAGTGAAGCATGAGAGGTTTTCGATTCGTTCCCTTCCACGTACGCAAGCTTGAAAGACGCTCCTTCGTCGGCGAGCTTTTTGAAATTGGGCGCGCGAACTTCAGTCTCGAAGTTAACAGGAACATGGTCGGCACGAAGAGTGTCGCTCATCCAGAACACGATATGTTTGGGAGCGGCGACGTCCGGAACGACCGGCTGGGTCCCAGGTACTCGCATCGAAAGCTCAGGGATCGTCACGTCACATCCAGGCATCGCAGCGACTGAAATGCGAGCGATTTGCCCAGCAATCGAGTCGAGACTCACGAACGAACTCTGCAGGTCTCCCTGAGCCAAATCGGTGGCAATGGTCTGATTCAAGACGTTCTGGGTCCCCCCTTTGCCGTCCTCCACCTCGGCCTGAATAGTGATTCCGCAGCCCGGCTTGGTCTTCATCTGGAACGAAAGCACGGATTTCGGAAGTCCCCAAAGCATGAAAAACATGCCGTTGGCCGGCTTGAGCGCTAGTTCACCCTGTGCATCAGGAATCGCATTCGCGGGCGCCTCATCCTTAGGCGAGCCAATGCGCAACCACGCGACTCCGCCGCCCGACAACTGTTTGTCGATTCGCGTCATGTTCGAGAAGTCGAGTTCGAGGGTGTTCTCGGCCTTCAACACACCTGGCTCAGCCGTCGCCGAGACCGTCTGCCAACCCGTCACCAGTTTACTGGGGGCAAGTTTCGTCCCATTGGCCGTGAGCGTTAAAGAGTTGTTATCGGATCCAGACCAAACCGACAGCTGCAGCGTTGTCGCGCCCGCAAAACCTGGGGCCCAGATCTTAGCAACGCGCTTTTTGTTCAGCACCGCTGCCTTCGTTCCATCCAAATCGACACCAAGGGTCCAGTCAGACGGATGATTTCCGTGGATGTAGCGAACGAAATCCGCCGCGTTCGTGTCCACGACGACCGTTGAAACTTCTCCAGTCTCGATTCGATGCGCGTTGGGACGATTTGCGAGCAGATCGACGGCAACAAAATTGGGTACAAAAAGCTGAGGCAAACCTTTTGGCGCCTCAGGAACTTCCTCGGCAATAGTGCTGCCCGCTTCCACCTGAAGTTCCGCGCGTTGGACGGGCTCTTCACCGGGTTTGTCGGTGGTCTCAGGAGATTTCGAGTTGCAGGCTGCGGCAAAAGCGCACGCAGCCAGAATCAGGTGTGGCCTGTTCATACGGGTCCTTCGTTAATACTGCGCAGACAGGACGTCTTAGCGTGCGGATGTTCGGTTGAATGCTGTGGATACGAGGCCTGCCTGACGCAGGCCAACGCCGGTGGTCTTAACGAGATCGTTGATTGTCGCGTTGGTCTGAATGGCGTCGACAAGGATGCTCCCACTCGTAAACGGGTCAATAGACGACAACGGCAACCCGGGTACCGTAAGAACGTGCGAGTAGCTTCCCATCCCATTCGATGTGCCGTAGCTCCAGATATCCCAAGAGAAGTCTGCAGAAACGATTCGTACGCGGTACAACGGTCCGGCGGACGACTGAATCGAAATCGTGCGATTAGCATTCGAAACCTGCGTAGTGCTCGCATTTGGGAAGGTCCCAAGGCTTATCGCGGCTGGGAACGACTGTCCGTTCCACAACGCAGCCGAAAACTCGGTTGGCAGGTTGATTCCTCCACCGCCACCGCCGCCGGTGCTGAACGCCAGCGCAACCAGCGCATACCGGCCGTTGGCAAGCACTCCTGATGGCGGCGCAATCGAAAGGCGTCGAGCGTCCGGACGGCCGTCTCCGTCGTCGTCAGTTGTTGCAGAAATACCCAACGGCACCAATCCGGGTGCATCTAAAACCGATGCGCCCAACAGCAGCGCCAAGCTCGCCGTGCCACTCGGAAGATTCGGAAAATTAGAGATGGTCACGTCTGTGGTCAGTGTCTGCCGTACCGATGGACGCAGATTCTTTGTTGGGAACTGACTGTAATTGGGCACCATCTCGGTCGTGTCGCTGTCGCCGTCGATGTCGCCGCTGTCGACGACTCTAGGTTGAGCCGTAACTTGAATGGGCTGGGCGATATGATCGAAGCGATTAAACAGTGGTAAAAGCGTGCCCAAAACAGCGTCGGCCCCGCCTCCACCCTGGCCAAGTTGAATCAGGTCTCGCACGGGTACCTTTCCTGCGAGTCCCCATGCGATGCGGGCACCTGAGGCCGCTTGAGCATAATAGGTTTTTTTGAAGTCGAGCGGGAACGCGAGGAATTGACCGTAAACAACCAGCCCCCCGGGGAAAGGAAACGTCGTATCCACGAGTCCGGGAATGGCGACCGGCGTGACAAAGGATTCCCCAAGAATTGCGGTTAGATCGAGTTCCAAAAGTCCGCCGGCAAGACTTGCTCCAGCGAGCCCGAGCGTAATGTCACCGGTGCTGCCAATTCCGGAGGTGTCGAATTGCCCTGTGAAGCCACCGACAGGCCCAGATCCACGACGTGGAAAGACAGGGAGCTTCACGTCACCCGTCTGGACGCCTTGGACGGTGATAAAGTTGAAATCTGGATGCATGACAGTGACATCAAAAGCACCGGTGGGTCGTGTCAGCGAAACCACGCCGCCGTTTGCGGTGGTGCCTTGTGTTGTGCCGTCTCCAAGCAAGACTTGCGCGCCGTCGATGGCTTGGCCGGTCTCACCGTGAATCACCGAAATTCGCAAAGTGCCCTGCGCAACGGGACCTAAATTTGTGAGAACCACGCTTCCCATGCACACAACCGGGTCACCGGTCGCGAGGGTGGCTGTTAGCGTCGCAACACCTGCTGCGGCCTTACCCAGTGCGTTGCGGCCTGTTGGGTCGACGACTGCTACAGCAACATTATCGCTCGTCCAACGGAAAATCGCCGCGATGCCGTTCCCGTCGGAGTCGACGGCAAACGCCTCAAGAGGGACCGTTTGCCCGTCAGCAATCGCACCACTAGGTGTCGCGATAAAACATGAATCAGCCACGCCTGGCATGGTGCAAACACCTGCGTCGCAGATTTCTCCGCGTTCGCAGTCCTGCGGCCCGCGGCACAGTATCTCGAAGCAGTTTCCGCCCACGCACTCAAAAGTGTCCGGGCAATCGACAGTTGTCATGCACTCCGGTGCCAGCACACAGCGACCACCGATGCAGAGTTCGTCATCGTCACAATTTCGGTCCAGCGTACATTGAGGGCGTGGAGCACACAGCCCATCAGGTGTGCATTGCTCAGCAGCTGCGCAATCGAAGTCATCCAAACAACGTGTCGCTTCTTCACAGACTCCAGACTCAAGGCAAACTTGACCGTCATCACACTCGGCGTCATCTGCACATGCGGTGCAAATCCCAGCGATGCAACGAACGCCATCACAGTCTTCTTCGGTCTCGCATGCCAAAGAAATGCACTCGCAACCCGTTTGGATTGAGTCGGCCGCACATCCCAAATCGCAAGGAATATCGGTGCATCCGTCATCGTCGCAGATCTCTTGGACGCACAAGTCGCCCTTCGGGACGCAGGTTGTGTCAACACACTGGCCAGTAGCCAGATTGCAGTTCAACCCTTCGGCACACTCGGAATTATTGGTGCATTCGGTCGCGACAACCTCGCAAATTCCAGCCGTACAGGCCTGGCCTTCGGTGCAATCGGCGTCGGTTTCGCAGCGTGGATCCACGCCGTCCACGCAAATATTCGCAATGCACGTCTCAGTTTCTCGGCAGCCCGAGTTATCGGAGCATGCACGCGATAACGAGTCGCGCCCACAACCTGTTGTAGAGATTGCCAAAATCAACGCTGCGAACCAAAAGAACCTCTGCATCCTGCCCTCACCTTAGAAGTGGTCGCAATCTAGCAGGTTGGTCTCAGTTTTTCGAGTCGATCAAAACGAATGTAGTCGGGGGGCGTCTGTAGCGGCGCCTAGCGCCTCGGATTCGATTTCAGCGAGTTCGATTAGGCGGAGACGCACTTTTTCGTGATCAAAAAAACGGCGCGCCAAGGTCGTGTAAAGCGTGTGGTGACGGGCTTCTGTCGCAAACAGTGAGGCATAAAACGCCGCGAGCTCCGAGTCTTCTAGCCGTTCGCTCAAGATCTTGAAACGTTCTGCGCTACGTGCCTCAATCAAACCGGCGATCAAGAGCTTGTCTAAGAACGCCACGGGCTCTTGTTTCGTAGCCGCTTCCGATAATCGCGAAGCGTACGTCGACGGCGAAAGGCGAACGAAAGGAATCTGTCTGTCTTCGAGGATATCGAGCATCAGGACAAAATGCTCCATTTCTTCCTTCACAACCTCCGAGAGTTCGCGCGCAAGCCCGTCCCTGCCCGTGTATCGGAAGATGAGATTCAGAGCATTGGAAGCAGCCCGTTTTTCCAGATGGCAATGATCGACAAGGATCGTATCAAGATGCGGCTGCACGCGGTCAAACCAACCTGCGTCAGTGGGCTGAGAAAGGTTCAACATCAGGGAAATCGGAGGCTGCGGGCGATCTGCCTCTCACGTCGCAACGCGTACCGGATGATTGCTTTGCTATGAGCCTGTGAAATGTAACGAAACGCAATCCCCACTCCATCACCATCTTCGCCAGAACCGACACGGACGACTTCGCCAACCGCTAGGATCTCTGGGGTCTGCAGATTGGGAATCTGCACGCGAACCTCGCACGGCGAGCCAACTTCCCAATCCTGGTCGTCCTCGATGAAAGGCAAGAAAAGACCGTTGTCGTTGAGCACAACCCAACGAGGAAGCATTGGGTTCCCGCCCTGAGACTGCACCAAGTGCTGAATCTCGGCCATCTGTTGGCGAAGCGCCCGAATCTCACTGAGAACGAAGACAAACTCTTTTCCAAGTTCATCTGCTCGTTCACTCCAGTCGGCTTTGTCGGCCATCACGCTGTCTGATTCCAAGACCGCAAAGTCCAGAATTCGCGCTTCGACCGCAGGAATATCCTCGGCATCGATCTGGCGGATGCCACAAGCGAGCAAGCTGCGTACGCGGACTGAACTGCGTCGCTCTGCAGGGTTAGGTCGGAAATCGTTCATCACTTACCACCTTAAAATGAAGACTCAAGACCGGCGCGGTAGACCTTTGAGACTTCCGACTTGAAAACAACGAAGGTCATGTCGCCGTGAGACGCCTTGATTTCAAACAAGGCCGGCAGTTCTTTGTCTTCGGTGATTGCTCCACTGATGACGTGGCCACTCTTCAACAAGATCTGGTCGTGAGAAGACAAGTTCGATGGTTTCGCACCGTTAGCAAATTCGACGACTTGCACTTCGTTTTTTGCCAGCGTTCTGAGTTCGCCGAACCGAAGCATTACGTAAAATACATTGTTCTCGCCGATGATTTGACCGGCAATTTTGGAGCCATCAGACATCGTGGCAACGTCAGATTTTGGCTGAGCACATTTTGGACACACGTTATTCACGACCGTGAAGGGTGTGTACGCAAGCGCGTCAGCACCGAACCAGACCGAGAACGAAATCATCACCAATATGAGTTTTTTCATCTTTATTGTCCTATCTTCTGGTCGAGCACGCCTTCTCGCCCTGTTGCTTCCACCTGAAGGTCACGTTTCAAGACTTTCAAGTCTTCATTGACGTTGTTAGACCCCTGAGAAGCAGTCTCACTTGAATCCGGAGAGGCCACGACGTGGGGTGCTGAACGATTTTCACAAGAAATAACAAAGCAGCCGAACACTAGCAGCCATTGAATGTTCATGAACACCTCAATTCAACGCGTAAGGTGTCGCCAACGTGAAAGCTTCAATGCGCGCATCAAACTCGTCGCCTTCGCTGTTAAGCATGTGGAACCAGCCTTCCATAGACCCTACGGGCGTATCCAAGGGGCAGAAGCTGGTATATTCGAAAATTCCACCAGGTTGGACGATGGGTTGCTGACCCACAACACCCAAGCCCCGCACTTCTTGCGCGATGCCGGTACCATTGGTGATGACCCAGTGACGGGAGATCAATTGAACGGGGTCGTCACCGTTATTACGTATGGAAACGTGGTAGACGAAAAAAAACTCGAGGGAAGCTTCCGAAGAACGTTCGGGTACAAATGCACTCCGAACGTTTATCGTCACTCCCCTCGTCGTCTTTTCTGATGTCCCTTTTTCCAACGTCGTCTCTCAGCCTGTTTTCTGCGAACATGAGCTGCGAACCAACCCGAAAAGGGTGAATACCGGAGGCGGGACTTGAACCCGCACGACCGCAAAGTCAACGGATTTTGAATCCGCCGCGTCTACCGATTCCGCCACTCC
>JBBKVQ010000459.1:0-19706 GCA_037968515.1 Bradymonadaceae bacterium | reverse complement strand
CAACGCGTGTGCCGACTTTTCGGAAATCGACAAGCCACTGTATTAATTATGTTTTTTATTTTCTAAAGAAATGTCGGGGTCGTGACGATGATGTTTTAGACGAGGCCCGGGAAATCTATTCCGAGGGATCGGAAAGATCTTCCGTACTTTCAGGGGCCAGGTTTCACGAAGCACAGCCAGGCGGCGGCATGGCGGACCAAATGCAGAATCTCAGACCCCACCATCGATATGATGCCCGACACCCGCCCACCTGAAGCCTGAAACCAGAAACCCGACCAGCTTTAATCGTCGGTGTCGTCGTCGTCGTAGACGCCTGACAGGTCGATACCCATTTCACGATATTGTTTGAGCTTGTTGCGAATCGTTCGGGTCGAAATGCCCAGAACTTCGGCCGCTTTGGAGCGGTTGCCGTTAAAGTGCCGAATCGTCTCTACAATGATGTTCCGACGGATTTCGGTCAGCGGCTGTTTGCCGATCTCGAACTTCATCTGACCGCTTTCTTCGGCATCATCAACTTTTTCGGCCAAGTGGCGTACGCCGATCAGAACTTCAGGAGTATTTTCGAACACAATGTGTTCGGCGTCGATCACCCCGCCACGAGGACAGATAATGATCGCGCGCTGCACAATGTTCACGAGCTCTCGGACATTGCCTGGGAACGCGTAACCCATCAGACGTTTCTGCGCGCTACTCGTGATTCCGCTAACGGGCTGATCAAATGCGACCGAAAGCTCTTTTACGTAGTGCTTGACCAGAGCGATGATTTCCGCGGGACGATCACGCAGTGGTGGAACGGTAATAGGAAACACGCTCAGGCGGTAATAGAGGTCGCGGCGAAATTTCCCTTCGTCGACGTATTTCATCAAGTCACGATTGGTGGTCGCGATGATTCGAATATCGATGTCGATGGTGCGTGTTCCGCCAACACGTTGAACCTGCCGTTCTTGGATCACCCGAAGCAGTTTCACCTGAAGTTCAAGCGGCATCTCCGAGACTTCATCCAGCAGAAGCGTGCCGCCGTGCGCGCGCTCAAATACACCCTGGTGGGTTGAGATCGCACCGCTGAAGGCGCCTCGTTCATGTCCAAACAGCTCAGATTCCAGCAGCGAGGCTGCAACTGCTGCACAATTGATGGCAACAAACTGGCTCTTTTCTCGCTTGGATCGCCGGTGAATATAGCGCGCGAACACTTCCTTCCCGACTCCCGACTCTCCGGAAAGCAGCACGGTGGCGGGCGTGGCTGCGACGCTATCCATCAATGCAATCATCCGCGTGGTTACGGGATCAACCGCAACCAGGGCTGCATCTTCGCGGTGCACAAACGCTTCGGACACGTCTTTAAAAAACGTGTCCACTGAGTTCGAATCAACTGAACTTGAGCTTGATTCTAAATCATCCAATGACATCTTGGTCTCATGCATGCCCCCCAATCGTATTATTAAGGGGACGTGGCACTCGAATGCTATCAGACATCAACGGACAATCGAATATTTTTCAACGCATCTCGGCAATGAATCGCAGTGTTGCGAAGGCACGGTAGTCTTGCCCGGCTTCTTTGTAGGTTGTGGCGAGAGGTTCAAGGACGCGCAAATCGTTTTCATACCCCCGTCCAAGCAAGCTTTGTAGTTGCTTGATTGCGTGGGCGTATTCGCCGCTTTGCCGAAACCAATTCGACATCACAAGCAGGGTGTCAAAGTCGATGTCGTCGCTGTCCCACCGCTGGTATTTGCGCCAAATAGCGCGAGCCGATTCGGCCTCTGCATCTGCGGTCCGATTCTCGATGGCTCGTTCGAACGTCGAAACGCCCATCGAGTTCGCCATCTCGAGGAGATTCTTGGGAAGGTGTTCAATCTTGGTTATCTTGAGCAACACGCTCAAACCTGCGACGTCGTCTCCGGCGTAGATCAAAGCTGCTGCCTGCAAGATTAGGACGGAAACGCGGTCTTCGAGACTTCCGTCGGAATCCTCGGCCCAACTGGCCAACTGCGCCAAACTGGGCAGCTGTGGCATCGTGAACAGACGCAGCACATCGGCGGTGTATTCTTGTGACCGACTCAACTGTGAATAGATGCCCGGTTTCATCACCCATTCCCGACTTCCCATACACAGATTTTCAAGCTGTTCGCGCAATGATGACAGGTCAGTTTTTGGAAAAAGCCCTTTGCATACTTGTTCGCCAAAGACCGCCATAACCGGGAAAGAGCTTGGTCGTTTAACCACGGCGGCCCAAAGGTCGGGAGTGATCTCGACGGCTGTTGCCCTGACGTGTCGGAATTCCAGGGCCAATTCACTTGGACCAATCCACCGCAACGAGCGCACGTGACCTGACTCTTGAAGGACGGACTCAATTTCGGATCGTTCTGGGGCTTTGAGACTTCTGGAAAGCTTCAATACTTGCCGGGAGGCGGCAGTATTTTCCGAAATAATTTCCGCTTGAACCTTGTCTGGAAAAGGGATTCGAACAAACGAATCGAACGCAATCAGACGCGATGCGATGACCTCGGCGTAGGCGTTTCCAGTAGCAAACGCGCTCACCAGAAGGGCCAGGGTCAAAATGATGGCTTTATGTCGCAGCATACATATCTGCCATTTTTCGCTTTTTACGCAGGCCGTTTAACTCGTTGGAAATCTTCAAGTGTGCCGCTTGTGCCCGTTCCAGAATCTCTTGCTCAAGCCGGACAACAAGATTGATTTTCTGGCGCAGGTCTTCGTTTTCCTGAACGGACACGCCGCGTTCACGAATGGCTGATATGCACTCATTTCGTTGCTGACGAGCCGCTTCGACCACGGAATCTTCTTCGAGGCCTTCCAACATCTGCAGCTGCGATTCGATGGCGAGGTTTAAATACGTTTCCAGATCTTTCATGACTCATCCTACTTGGGCAATGGTGGCGCCGGAGGTGCGCAGCGAGATCGCTGCGGTGTGCCATGCGTCACGAAGCTCACTAATCATCTGCACGACTGGTGCCAACCTCTTTGAGTCTCGGGTCATCGAGACTTGCAGAAGTTCCTGATTGAACCAGGAGTACAGGTTGCTCATCTGGATTCCGAACTCACCGCCTTGTTTGGAATCGAGCGAAGCATCGAGCTCACAAATGATGGCGATCGCCCTTCCGATTCGCGCCCCTGCCTCGGCGCGCTCACCCGCTTCAAAGGCGATCTGTGCGGCGGTCAGGTGTCGAAGCATGCCGTCGTAGAGGGCGACCACAATATCCATCGGATCGGCTGTAGAAACGGAGGTTTTACGATATGCGTTAACTGCTTTCATCTTCCTACCCCTTAACCCTGGTTAGTTGAGCCAAGCAAAGCTGCGTAACTGTTCGATTGGTCGTTCAAATCCACAAGCAGTTGTTCGAGCGATGAAAACTGCCTACGAATACGAGTTTCATACTTATCAAGTGAGAGTTCTTTGCGTTCTACTTGGCTTTCGATTCGATCGATGCGGGTGTTGAACGAATCTGTAAGACTGTCCAAAATTCCCGACGACCCCGTGTACCGATCAACCTGAGTTTGCAGCCGAGCGGCGACGCCAGTTGGGTCGGCAAACACTGCTGCGACGGCATCAGCAGATTTGTTTAATGCTTCTGCGAGCTTCTCGGAATCAAATTCCATCTTTCCGGTCGAAGACAGTCCAAGCCCGAGCGACGACAGGCTACCGAACTCTCCGCCCACGTTCGCCTGGGACACCGCCGTTCTAAAGTCATCCGTTGCGCGGCGTTTATTGCCTGCGTCACTTTGTTTTTTGATTTGGTCGACGGCGCTGTTGTAGGCGTCCACAAACCCTTTGACCTTCTCAAGCACCGCTTCGTTATCGACGCTTACTTGGATCGTAGCAGGTTGGGTCGTGACAGCGCCCAGTTCAAATGAAAGGCCCTCCACCGCGTCGTCCACGACGTTTGTCGAGCGCTCAATTTCCAAACCATCCACCGAGAACTTGGCGTTTTTTGCCGTTTGGGTCGTCGCCATCACCAGATCTTGGCCAGCTCCGCCGCCGGTGGGTGTGAATCCAAACGTCAAAGCGTCGGCGGGAACGCCGCCGATTTCGTGCCCTGATTTCTGACCTGTGACCGACAAATAAACGCCGTTTCCAGAATCGACAATCGAGGCGTCGATTTTGGCGCCGGAGGCGCGGAGTAGGTCGCGCACCTCGGTCAGGGTCGCTCCTTCTGGAATTTCGATGCTGACGGCGTCTTCGCCAAACACGCCAATATTCATGGTGCCAGCCGACATCACGTCCGACGCCGAAGCAAAAGCTCCGCTGCGCATTTTTGCGGGGCCCGCCAACTGCGAAACTTCGACGTCGTAGTTACTTGCCGACGCGCCTGCAGACGTGGTCACCTTAACGGCGGCTTCGTTGGTCGAGGTGGTTTTATGAGCCACAAAGTCTCGGGCCGTGGCCAAACCTTTGGTGGCTTCTTCCAGTGTTTTCAACTTGGTAGAAAGCGTTCCGATCGTTCGAATATCGGTCTGGATCGTGGCTTTCTTATTGTTGAGCTTATTGATGGGGATTTTTTCGAGCGATACCAGCTGGGAAATCATGGAGTTTGTATCCATCCCGCTTACCAAACCGCCAAATTGAACTGCCATAAAGACCTCGTGTACACGGTGTAAATTCCGTGCTCACAACCTTCATCGGCACACGAGTCAAAGTATTTAGGGTTTGATCGAAAGATCATTGAGATTAGAGCAAAAAAAAGGCGCCCCTAAGGCGCCTTATCCGCTCATGTTTCCTTCTATTTAAGCAAAGAGAGCAGTAGTTGAGGCAAAGAGTTTGCCTGAGCAAGCATGGAGGCGCCTGCCTGAAGAAGGATCTGGTTCTTGGTCATTTCTGCCATTTCACTAGCGACATCAACGTCTCTAATTCGACTGTTTGCGGCTTCGAGATTTTCTCGATAAACCGCGAGGTTTTCGATCTTTAGCTCAAGGCGATTTTGCGAGGCTCCCATCGACGCCCGCGTGCCCGAAACAAGGCTAATCGCGTTGTCCAAAATGTCCATGGCACTGGCTGCGCCAGCGGTCGTAGACAAGTTGGCCGAAGACAGGGAATTCGTTCCCGTCGCGTCCTTAATATCGGCGACTGCGAAGGACTGCCCCACCGACACATTCAACGTATTTGTTGACTCGATTCCGACCTGAAAAGATGCGCTTAATGTGCCATCAAGCAGGGAACGCCCGTTGAATTTTGTATCGGCTGAAATATCGCCAATCTCGGCGGATAGGGCCTGAAACTCCGTGTTAATATGTGCCCGTTGGCCATCATTGATACCGTCGCTATTGGCCTGAACCGAGAGCTCACGCATGCGACCGAGGATGTCATGGATCTGGCCCAGGGAACCCTCGGCCGTTTGCACCATCGAGATCGCGTCGCTCGCGTTTCGGGAAGCTTGTCCAAGGCTACGAATATTGGACTTCATAGACTCCGACACGGCCAGCCCTGCTGCATCATCGGCAGCGCTGTTGATTCGAAACCCACTCGATAAACGAGCAATATTTCCCTGAAGGGCCTTATTCGTTTTGTTTAGATAGCGCTGCGTGAGCAGACTCGTCGGGTTTGTATTTAATCCGATCATCTTTGCTCCTGCTTAATCGTGCCGGTTTTCCCGGAGGAAACTAAAAAAAGGCGCCCGGAAGTGGACGCCTTTTTGGTCGCGAACCGGGCGGATTAACCGAGCAAGGACAATGCGGTTTGTGGCAGTGAGTTGGCCTGAGCCAACATTGAAGAACCTGCCTGCATCAAGATCTGGTTCTTGGTCATCGATGCCATTTCACTGGCGACATCGACGTCACGGATTCGGCTGTTGGCGGCCTCCAAGTTTTCACGCGATACCGACAGATTTTCGATTTTCGACTCAAGCCGGTTCTGCGAAGCACCCAGGCCTGCGCGGGTTTCCGAAACTACGCTGATGGCGTTGTCAAGAACTCCCATTGCGGTCGCGGCATTGGCGGTGCTGGTAAGGGAGACATTTCCGAGGTTATTTACGATGCCGCCATCGGTCAGATCTGCGACACCGAAGGACTGCGCCACGGCGATGTCGAGCGTGTCAGTCGACTCAATCCCGACCTGGAACGATGCGCTCAACGTGCCGTCAAGGAGCGACGTACCATTGAATTTGGTGTCGGCTGCGATGTCGCCGATTTCGGCCACAAGGGCCTGGAACTCGGTATCGACGTGGGCGCGTTGTTCGTCATTGATACCGTCGCTGTTCGCCTGGACCGAGAGCTCGCGCATACGGCCCAGGATATCGTGAACCTGACCGAGCGAACCTTCTGCGGTCTGCACCATCGAGATCGCGTCATTCGCGTTTCGCGAAGCCTGTCCAAGGCTTCGGATATCCGACTTCATCTCTTCGGAGACCGCGAGACCAGCGGCATCATCGGCTGCGCTGTTGATCCGGAACCCACTCGATAGTTTCTCGATGTTTCCCTGAAGAGATTTGTTCGTGTTGTTAAGGTGACGCTGGGCCATCAAGCTTGTGGTGTTTGTATTTACGCCAATCATTTCTCTTCTCCTATAGGGCCGACTTTCGAGCCCGTATCGTGCGTTTCACGTTGCTGTCATAAAGGTTATCGAACCAGTTTTAGAAACCTTTAGATAAAACTCGGCGAAATTAATTTTAAAAAAAAAAGGGCGCCGAATGGACGCCCTTTTTCTTTCGATTTTCGTTAGCTTACCCGAGCAGTGAAAGTGCCGTCTGGGGCAACGAGTTCGCCTGAGCGAGCATCGAAGCGCCTGCCTGCATCAAGATCTGGTTCTTGGTCATCGAGGCCATTTCACTGGCGACATCAACGTCGCGGATGCGGCTGTTGGCGGCTTCCAGGTTTTCACGCGAAACCGAAAGGTTTTCGATTTTCGACTCAAGACGATTCTGCGAAGCACCCAGGCCTGCGCGGGTTTCCGAAACTACACTGATGGCGTTGTCGATAACCCCCATGGCAGTGGCGGCGTTGGCAGTAGAAGTGAGGCCGACACCTGCCAAGTTGCTGGTGCCTGCGAGGTCGGTCAATGTAGCGGCCGAGAAATTTTGGCCGACGGCGACGTTGAGGGTGTCTGTGGACTCAATCCCCACTTGGAAATTCGCACTCAACGAACCGTCAAGCAGCGAGGTGCCGTTAAATTTGGTGTCTTCAGCGATGTCGCCGATTTCGGCCACGAGCGCCTGGAATTCGGTATCGACATGAGCACGTTGCTCGTCATTGATGCCGTCGCTGTTGGCCTGAACCGAGAGCTCGCGCATGCGGCCCAGGATATCGTGCACCTGACCAAGCGAACCCTCTGCGGTCTGCACCATAGAGATCGCGTCGTTGGCATTGCGTGAAGCCTGTCCAAGGCTTCGAATATCGGACTTCATCTCTTCGGAGACCGCCAGTCCTGCCGCATCATCGGCTGCGCTGTTAATCCGGAACCCGCTCGAGAGTTTCGCGATATTTCCCTGAAGCGATTTGTTCGTGCTGTTGAGGTGCCGTTGGGCCATCAAGCTGGTGGTGTTTGTGTTTACGCCGATCATGGGGGACTCCTGAGTTGATTTACCGTTTTTTGTGTTCTTGTCTGAACACTAAGGTCATCGGATCTACTCAGAATTACTTTAGTAATTAAACACAGGCGCTTAAGATCATTTTCAGAGCAAAAAAAAAGGCGCCAAATTGGACGCCTCTCGTTTCATTAAAGCTGGAATTAGCCGAGCAAAGACAATGCGGTTTGTGGCAACGAATTCGCCTGGGCGAGCATGGAGGAACCTGCCTGCATCAAGATCTGGTTCTTGGTCATCGAGGCCATTTCGCTGGCGACATCGACGTCGCGGATGCGGCTGTTGGCGGCCTCCAGGTTTTCCCTCGAAACCGACAGGTTTTCGATTTTCGACTCAAGACGGTTCTGCGATGCACCCAGGCCAGCACGAGTTTCTGAGACTACGCTGATGGCATTGTCCAGCACACCCATCGCGGTAGCCGCATTAGCAGTACTGGTGAGCGACACATTGCCAAGGTTGTTCAGACCGCCATCGTTAAGATCGGCGGCAGCAAAAGACTGGGTCACGTCGATGTCGAGCGTGTCCGTGGATTCGATTCCGACCTGGAACGACGCGCTCAAGTTGCCGTCGAGAAGTGAGGTTCCGTTGAATTTGGTGTCGGCTGCGATGTCCCCGATTTCAGCGACAAGTGCCTGGAACTCCGTGTCGACGTGAGCGCGTTGCTCATCATTGATACCGTCGCTGTTCGCCTGCACCGAGAGCTCACGCATGCGGCCCAGGATATCGTGAACCTGACCGAGCGAACCTTCTGCGGTCTGCACCATCGAGATCGCGTCATTGGCGTTTCGTGAAGCCTGTCCAAGGCTTCGGATATCCGACTTCATCTCTTCGGAGACCGCCAGACCGGCGGCATCATCGGCTGCGCTGTTGATCCGGAACCCACTCGAGAGTTTCTCGATGTTTCCCTGAAGGGATTTGTTCGTGTTGTTAAGATGACGCTGGGCCATCAAGCTTGTGGTGTTTGTGTTTACGCCAATCATATTCACTCCTGTTGGGCCGAATCTCGTACCCGTATCGTGCTTTTCACGTTGCTTCCACGATCTTCATCGAACCGCTTTTTAATTCCTTTAGAGAAAAATAGATCAGAATCAACAACTTGCGGGTATTCAGAAAAAAAAAGGCGCCAAAATTGGCGCCCTTTTAATTTCTTTTATTTTTTCGGGAATTTAGCCGAGCAATGACAACGCCGTCTGCGGCAGCGAGTTAGCTTGGGCCAGCATCGAAGAACCTGCTTGCATCAAGATTTGGTTCTTGGTCATTGCGGCCATTTCGCTGGCGACATCCACGTCGCGGATTCGGCTATTGGCGGCTTCGAGGTTTTCACGGGAGACCGACAGATTTTCGATTTTCGACTCAAGGCGATTCTGCGACGCACCCAAACCTGCGCGGGTTTCCGAAACTACGCCGATGGCGTTGTCGAGCACGGCCATTGCTGTGGCTGAGTTGCCCGTGGTGGTGAGGTCCACGTTGGTAAGGTTGTTCAGACCACCATCATTCAGCGAGGCAGCGGCAAAGGACTGAGTCACATCGATATCAAGGGTATCGGTAGACTCGATCCCGACTTGGAACGATGCGCTCAATGTGCCGTCGAGGAGCGACGTACCGTTGAATTTCGTGTCGGCGGCGATGTCGCCAATTTCTGACACGAGCGCTTGAAACTCCGTGTCCACGTGAGCGCGCTGGTCATCGTTGATACCATCGCTGTTCGCCTGGACTGACAGCTCACGCATGCGGCCGAGGATATCATGAATCTGACCGAGCGAGCCTTCAGCAGTTTGCACCATAGAGACAGCGTCGTTGGCATTTCTTGACGCTTGGCCGAGGCTTCGAATATCTGACTTCATCTCTTCGGAGACCGCGAGGCCGGCGGCGTCGTCCGCGGCGCTGTTGATTCGGAATCCGCTCGAGAGTTTCGCGATATTTCCCTGAAGTGATTTGTTGGTGTTGTTCAGGTTTCTTTGCGCCATCAAGCTTGTGGTGTTTGTGTTTACGCCGATCATGGGGACTCCTGTGGTTTTTCAACCGTTTGTTTTTTATGTTTCCTGTGTGAACACAAGGGTCATCGGATCACCGGGAGGATCCTTTAGAAAAATAGATCGAAATAGTTGAGTGTCGGTCAACGTAGTTGTCGAGTTCCGTAGTTTACGATAATGGCTCGCAACTCCTCATGTGCGTGCACGGGAAATTTCATGGCAAATTCAAAGATTGTGGGTCTTCTTCTGGGCGCTTTAACGCTCACATTCTCGACCGTTGCGCTGGCTGACTGGAATCAAACTTTTGAGGCCGGCCCGGTGAGTTCCTATATGGCTCAGGCGGACGCCAAATACGTGGTCATTCCCAGCGGTGATTCAGGCAAGAGTGTGACGGCGGCAAAAAGCCTAGAGGCCGCACTACGAGCAGGGGCTGCCGCAATGGTCATGGACGGCGCGAGTCTGGGCGACGTCAGTGGGCTCGATGATGCGGCGATCGTGGCAAAAGCCAAGAATCTTCCTGCCGATCATATTGTGATTGTTCGGGTCTTCGAAGCGTCTGGCGACGCCTCAGATTCAGTCGTTGTGATGGTTTACGACAAAGCGGGCGAAACACGATGGGCTTTGAGCGGAACCGAAGGCCTACCGCTTGCCGCGAACACCAAAAACCAAGGCGTACCGGTTGCGGCCAGGAAGTCTGTGGCAGACGTCACAGCCAGCACGAATGCGATCGATGAAGATGCTCGCGACAAGTTCGACGAAGAGTTCATCTGGTTTGCGGACTATGTCGGTGTCAACAATCAGACTGGCGCAGTCATGGGATCCTGGACCGAGACCTATCAAGGGAAATACAAGAAGCCCCTTCAAGGAGAGGCATTCTACCACGCAGTCGGGCGTCCGGATCTCGCGGAGGATTACAACTCCAACCAAAAGCGGCACTTTGTTGGCTTGGGGGTCGCGGCAGTCGGCGTTGTTGGATTGGTTGGTTTTGGGATGTTGGCGCTCCTAAACTCTGTGCCAACTTCTGACTTCGACCCCGTCACGCTTGAGGAGACTGAACGGGAAAAGGATGTAACGACCCCGCTCATCTTAAGTGGAGCTTCACTTGGGGTCTTGATTGCTGGTATTTTGGTTTTGCCCTCCTCGGTACACCCAGTTGAGCTCAGCGAGGCGAAAAAATTGGCCGACGAGCAGAACAAGAAATTGCGCCGCGAGCTAGACCTGCCAGAAAACTACATGCCTTTTGCGTCTCCAGGAGCGACTCAAGGTGCCAAGTTCAACTTTTCTATCAAAGGCAATGGGGCGCAGCTCAGGCTTCAATATGATTTTTAGGCAATTCTGCATTCTCCTCTTGGTTCTCTTTGTTCTTCCGACGCTTGGATTTGCTCAGGACAACGACCCACTACTCGCCGCAGAACGCCATCAGCAGGGGCTGTTTGAGCGTATTGCACCCTCTGTGATTTTCATCGCTCAGGGTGGGTCGATGGGTTCGGGGTTTTTCGTGAACAACGAAGGGCTCGCCCTGACCAACGCCCATGTGGTGGGCAAGTCGAAAGAGGTGCAGGTCGTTCTACGCGACGGCAAAAAATTTAAGGCGAAAGTTCTGAGAGTAGCCAAGAACGACGTGGATTTGGCGTTAATCCAAGTGCCGATCAAGAATTCGATTCCGGTAGAACTTGGTGGATTTGTAGATCTGAAGGTGGGCAGCTGGGTGGCCTCTGTCGGGCATAGCTCGGGCGGCATCTGGACGTTCACCACCGGAATGATTTCGAATATCTACCCAAGCGAGAAGAATGAGCCGGTCTTTCAGACCCAGATCCCGGTCAATCCTGGGGCTTCTGGAGGGCCTGTATTTGACCGAAAAGGAAGAGTGATCGGGGTTATTACTGCTGGCTTACTTCAAGCGAATAGCATTAATTTTGCGATTCGAACGGATGCAGCAATTCAGCATTTCGATGAGCTTCAGAGTTTCTGTGAATGCCTCATCGTCCAAGCACCGGCCGGCGTCCCGATCTTTGTGAATCAACAAATGGTGGGAAAAGGACCAAAAGTTGTGCTGCCCGTCGAGGCCGGCAGCTTCGAGGTTTTTGCCGTGATCAAAGGTAAAATGACCAAGAAGACTGTGGCGTTTCCGCAGACCCGGGCAGTCACTTTGGAATGACCGAAAGCTGAAAGCCAAGAAAAAGAAAAGGCGCCCAATGGGCGCCTTTTAATTTTTGTTTCTGAACTAGCCGAGCAATGACAACGCGGTTTGTGGCAACGAGTTGGCCTGCGCCAGCATCGAAGAACCGGCCTGCATCAAGATCTGATTTTTAGTCATGGCAGCCATTTCGCTGGCGACATCAACGTCGCGGATTCGGCTGTTCGCGGCTTCCAGGTTTTCCCTCGAGACCGAAAGGTTTTCGATTTTTGACTCAAGGCGATTCTGAGAAGCACCCAGGCCGGCACGGGTTTCAGACACTACGCCGATGGCGTTGTCCAGAACACTCATGGCTGTGGCAGCGTTTGCTGTGGTGGTGAGGTCGACTGCTCCCAAGTTAGTGGTTGCACCGGCATCCTGCAGATCAGCCACGTCAAAGGATTGGCCGACCGTGATGTTCAAGGTATCGGTGGACTCAATCCCCACCTGGAAGTCAGCAGCGAGCGTGCCGTCAAGCAAAGAAGTTCCATTGAATTTTGACTGGGCTGCGATGTCAGAGATTTCGGCCGAAAGAGCCTGGAACTCAGTATTTACGTGAGCACGCTGGTCGTCGTTGATACCGTCGCTGTTGGCTTGCACCGAGAGCTCACGCATGCGGCCCAAAATGTCATGAACTTGACCAAGTGAGCCTTCTGCGGTTTGCACCATCGAGATCGCATCGTTTGCGTTTCGCGAGGCTTGGCCGAGGCTTCGGATGTCGGACTTCATCTCTTCCGAGACCGCGAGACCTGCGGCGTCGTCAGCTGCGCTGTTGATACGAAATCCGCTTGAGAGTTTTGCGATATTACCCTGCAACGACTTGTTCGTGTTGTTGAGGTGTCTTTGGGCCATCAAGCTTGTGGTGTTGGTGTTTACGCCGATCATGGAGGACTCCTAGAGTTGTATTTGTTTGACACCAAAGTCATCGGGCCGGTTCAAAATTACTTTAGGCGAAACCCGAACATATTTTTTTACTCTAGAAATGAAATCGTCTGAGGTTCACTCAATGACCCGACGCTTGATTCGGCCGATGTGTCGTCGTCGCTAAGCGTTTGTGAGGCCCCAGTTGGGAATACGACCGAAAACACTGTTCCTCGACGCGGCGAACTCGAGTGAAATATTTGGCCGTTTAATTCTTCAACTAGGTTTCGAATCACTTCGAAATCTGCTTTTTCGGACTGGCCCAACCACTCAGGAATGCTCAATGAAGTTCCACTTACTTCTCCGACCCCATTATCCATGATGTCACATTGCACCATGGCGGTCTGGGGCACATGTGTGATGCGGACTTTCACACAGCCAAAAGGTACTTTTTGGGCGGAGTGAACAGCGTTGGCAATCAACCGCGTCAAAACACGCCGGGCCTTTGCCGGCACGACGTAGGCTTTTGGCGCCTCGCGGAAATCTTCGTCAATCTCAGAAAACCCGGAGACCTCACGCAGCGTGTCAACGACATCGCGGACAAGTAGATGCATATCGACCTGAGCCGATGTCTCTTCATCGGCCGAGGCGAGCGCGATCAATTGTTCGGCTTGTTTTCGGATTTGGGTTTCGACCCAACCGAGGTCCTCGAGGTCGTGTTTCGAGATCGCGTCCTTGGACAGTACTGCGCCTCGGACCATGTAGAGGACCGAGCTGTAGACCGTAGCGACATTCGACAGTTCTTTTCCGACATGCAGGGCAAGTGCGCCGGCATGGCCGTCTCGCAGAGCTTGGCCAACCGTATTCTGAACATGGCGCGCGGCGAGGTCTTTTTTACGCTGTTTTACGGCGTCCGCGACAGCGTCCAAAACCACTGGGGGGGCACATGGTTTGGTCAACAATCGGAAAACCCCACCATCATTGACCGCAGAGATCGCGCTTTGCAGATTGGCATAGCCAGTCAGCAGGATTCGAATGGTGCTCGGTGCCAATTTTCGAGCCGCCTTAAGCAGTTCCACACCGTCCATTCCTGGCATACGCATATCGGTCATGATCACATCAAAGACCTCGCCCTTTTTGAGCATCTCGACGGCCTCATAGGGATCGGAAGTACTTAACACGGTGTATTCGCGGCAGAGGTGAAGGCGAAGGCTCGCCAGGACCCGGGGCTCATCATCAACGATTAGGATTCTTACTGTTGTTTCCATTGTTTTTTCCTCAGGCCACTTCGTTGATATTCACAGTGATAGACTTCTTGCGAGTTCTGGACGAGGAAGCCTTGGACTTCGCTCGGTGCGATGATGCGACAATCGCCGCGACCACCGGGTCACCCCATTCTTCGGGTTTGTCGATCGAATGCACTGCCGACACCCAGGCGGCGGGCGCATCGAGTAGCTCCAACATTTCTGCCGCAGCCAAGGTGTTTCCGTCTGATGCAAAACTGGGGATCCAGCTGAACAGGGCGGACGCGTATGCCACCGCGGCTTCGGGCTTGCCCAGAAGGTAGTCGTAGGCATCGCACGCGGACTGAATGGCCATCTGGCCTTGCTCGTTTCCTCGAGCCAGGTCCTTAACTTGAAACCAGCGTGTAACCCGAGGGTCTCGGGCCAACCGCGCCAGCCGCTCGATCCCGACCCGTGCAACCAGGCCGGTAATCGTCGGTGGAACCTGTGCGCGCGGCGGAATCGCAGATGCGGCCCGCAAAACCAGTAACGCCAAACCAAGATCCGAGCCCACGATATGGGCGACGTCTTCGGCGCGGCAGCCTGCGCTAGCCATTCGAAGCCTGAACTGTGTCCAGGCCTCGGAGTCTACCGGGAACTCCAAATGCTGAGGCCGAAATCCGGCACCGTGTTTCTCGAGCAGCCTCGCAATCGTTGGAGTCCTTCGCGGATTGAATGGTTTTTCTAAAACCAAATCTCCGAGTTCCATAGCCTCAAAAAACTCCAGTCCGTCGCCGGGATCACACAGTAGGATGAGCACACATAATGGCCATTTTTTGCGGATCAGTCCGACAGAAGTGGGCGACTCGAATGCCGAGATGACAAGCGCCGGAACGAAATCACTTTGGCCAATCATGGCGTGAGCAATATCAGGGAATGTTATCACGTGGTACCCAGTCGAATGCCTCCCAAGGATAACATCCAGGCCGTCCACCAGCTTCTTATCGTGGTCAATGATAACTATCTTCATGAGGCTGCCCTCAGGTCGGTCGGTCCATCAATTGGAACGCTAATTCGGAACGTCGTGCCCACACCGGGTCGAGATTCAAATGAAATCTGGCCGCCATGAGAGTGAACGACGGCTCGAGCGATGGCGAGGCCCTGCCCCGTGCCGCGGCCCACTTCTTTTGTCGTGAAAAATGGATCGAAGATCTTTTCGCCGTCCTCTGCAGAAATGCCGCCACCATTATCGGTGACTTCCAGCAGAATCTGGGTCCCCTGAACCCTTGTACGGACGTTCACAATACCGTGTTCTGCAGCGCCGGCGCCGTATCGGTCTTCGAGTGCATGGCCTGCGTTGATTAACAGGTTCAACAAAACACTGCTCAGCTTGTCAGCACGGCACCTGACGGGGGGCAAAACCGCCAGATCCAAGACCATTTTCCCATACTGACGAACGGTGCCTTTTGCCAGAGTCAACGTGTTTGCGATGGCACGATTGAGGTCTGAGATCTCCTGAGCCTCGTCTTCTGGGCGCGGAGCAAGTTCGCGCATGGCGTTCAAGATGTCTGAAACGCGGTCGAGTCCTTCGGTCAGTCTTTCCAGCGCTGAAGGGACTTCGTCTCGGTAAAAGTCGACGTCGAACCCTTCTTCGACTTCACGCAAACGCGCTGCCAAAACGGGATGTTCAAGCACCAGGTCCTGAAGCATCGCGCGGTAGCAAAGGACAATCTTCATGCCGTCCGCCCACAACGCGTTTAGGAAGTAGGCGCTGTCCATGGCGTATTGAATCGGTGTCCCGAGTTCGTGCGCGATCCCTGCTGCCAAGTGCCCAATCGCCTGAAGTTGGCCAGCGTGACGCTGAAGACTTTCGACCCGTTTTGTCTGAAGAAGATCACGAGAGCTGGCCACTTCCATCTCCATCGTGGGGGTGCGGGATCCGACCGATATCTTCCACGACATCGCCATTCCATGTGCCAACTGCACTGCGACATGGACATCAAAGGGCTCGGGGACGACGACAACACGGACATGATGGGGGATGTCTTTGAGAATCCGAGTCCATTCGCTCATTTCACGGGCGACAACCACTACCCGGATATCGGGGTCGGTAACCAGAAGTCCCAGCATCAGACGCACGGTATCGTGGACCTCAAGCTGCCCCTGGACAACGAAGCCAACTACAAATGCTTCGCCGCTTCGGTGGGCCTGTTCGACGCACTCGAGGGCGTCATCGACGGTCGAGGAATGGGTCACTGCCACGGACATATTCATCTCGCGGGCGACTGTCTCTAGGTCGTCGATCGCTGGGCGATGCTCGGTAGCACAAACTAAGATTGGAATTAGGTCACCCATGATCAGTCCCCCAGGACGCAGGACGGCGCGCTGATGTTTGGTCGTCGGCCTGATTTTGTTCTCTTTTTAATCGCATAACATCCTGCTCCCGCTGCATTTTTGCGCGGACCTTTTCGCAACGGTCGACACTCTGGCGGAGGCGAACGACTTGGCGCTCTTGTGAGTCGACTTGGGCCTTAGCTCCCTCGAGCTCGGCGTGGCGAGCTCCCTTTTCGCGAATCAAGTGGTCTCGGTGCGATTCGAACACCCTCAACTGGGCCATGGCTAATCCGCGTCGGCTTTCTGCCTCCCATCTGGCTTCAAAATCCGCCAACTGTTGCAGCGCCACTTCGCAGGCGGCTTCTGCCTTCTGAACCGCTTCGCGCAACGTCACCTTTCGCTCTTCAGCTCTGGCGACATCGAGTTCAGCGATGCGGAGAAGTTTTTTTGAGGTTTCGACGCGATTAGACATTTTTTTCACTGCATCATGAATTCGGTAAAGTAAATCTGGCGAACTGACTTGTTTGGCACCACGCTCTGGGCTTTTGCCAAGAGGGCTTCACGCAATTTGTCTTTGTCGTTTCGCGACAATAATTGTGTGGGTTCCTGGCTGGACAAATGACGGATAAATTCGTCTCGGAGCGGCACCAAGCGTTTAGCCACGCCGTCGCGCTCACCCTCAGACCCGATTTCCAACGAGATGCCTATACGCAGGTAACGCGTATTTACCGGGTCGTTCAGATTGACCACAAACGGGTCTAATCCGATCAGCGGGCCAGGCTCGTCAGCCGAGCCTTTCGCGCCCGGTTCATCGCCTTCACCTTCTTCGGCCTCTTCTGGTGCCTCGGCAACGGCTTTTGGGTCGGCCGTCGGGTCTGGTTTCGCCATGACAAACACGGCTCCCCAAGCGGCGTTACACAGCAACGTAACCAAAATGACGGCAATCCATGGGCCTTTCTGGCTTTTCGGTGGCTCCGCCACAATTTCTTCGCCGCTTTTTTCATCAGACATAATTTCTCCTATGGAAGTTCCGCGCCGGCGTCGCCAATAATTGCGCGAATCCTGACTAATTCTGGTTGTCGCAACAGGCGGCCTTCTTGGGCGCCTCCTTCAAAGCCGTAGCCCATTATGCGAGTTCGAGCGCCACTCAGGCCGGAATTAAAAAGCCTATTTACGACGGTATCTGACCGTTGGAGGCTCAATTCCCACGCCTTATCTTGTTCGAAGAAATCTCCTTCACCTCGAACCCAGGAATCTACTGCAACGTTTAATCCTTCGTCCTTAACCACGGCTGCAAAGCTCTTCACAAAGCGTTCTGCAGCCGGTGTGAGTGTCGCTGTCCCCGGCTCAAAAGCGACGCCTCCGTCCAGATTCACTAAGACACCGTCTGGACGGACCTCGACCCACGCCGATGCATGAATTCCGGAAGCTTTAAGCAAGTCTTCCATACCCAATTTGACTTCGCCTTGTACCGAGCTCTCATGAGGGCTGCCTGAAAGCGCCTGCATGGCCGCAATCGTGTTACTCACGCGGCTCAGTTCAACATCATCGAATTGAACGTTTGAGTTTTTGTTGGAGCTCGGGCTCATTTGAATGCCATCACGTGTGAGCGATTTCACCTTCTTGTCGTCCATGCTGGACATGGTCAAAAGCAGCACGAAAAACGTCAGCATCAGCATCAAAAGATCCGAAAAAGTGGCCATCCAAGCGTTGCTGGGGCCTCCCGATTGGGGTGCTGGTGGGCGACGACTCATTTGCCACCGCCTTTTACTTTCGCTGGGATGAACACCACCTCGACGCGAGCTCGGTAGACACCGGTCCGGTCAGGTTGAGAATCTCCAAATCCCGCAGCTGTGACCTGCTCAGGTCGAATCTTATGATTGGCTGCCATGTATCGATAAACTGAAGCCGCACGACGTGCCGACAAATACCAATTATTCCGAGACGGTGTCGCGTCGGCGTGGCCTTCGATTCGAACAGGAAGCCGTAATTCGCGAATTAATTCTGCAAGTTGGTCGAGTGTACCAAATGCTGACGGAGCCACTTCGACGCCGCCTTTTTTGAAAATCAAATCCGGGCCCACGCTCACGACAATTCGGCCGTCGGGGTCTTTTTCGACCAACAAATTTGTTTCACCTTCCAGTTTAGTTCTCACAATTTTCTCGAGGTCATTTCCCGACGAATGTGTTTGCGAGGACTCGAATTCCATTTCGACTTGAAGCCGCTGTTGTTCGAATCCAGGAAGCGTTCCGAACGTACCGACCAGCGAACCCATGGCGGCGCGACTGCGCGACACGTCTGGAGTTGCCAGCGAATTCAACATGATGAAAAACGCCAGCAGAATCATGGACAGGGCTGTAAAGAGGACGATGAACTTGTCCTCTGGCTTGCCTGGATCTGCTTGCTTCCTGCGTGCCATCGTTTAACCCTCCGCCGAGCGGCGTGATGGTGAAAGGTCGGCTTCAAGTTGCTGCGACAGAATTCGTGGGTTTTCACCGCGTGCGATGCCCATGAGTCCTTTAATGACCAGTTGTTTGACCAGGAGTTCTTCCTCGTGGCGAACCTTGAGCTTGCCGGCGATCGGCGTGAAAACCACGTTTGCCAAAAGGGCGCCGTAGAAGGTGGTCAAAAGCGCTACGGCCATCGACGGTCCAATCGCTGCGGGGTCATCCATGGCTTGGAGCATCTGCACCAGTCCGATGAGCGTACCCACCAGGCCAAGTGCGGGAGCCGCGGCGGCCAAAGAATCGAAAATCGCTGCGCCTTGGCGATGGCGAGTCGAGATGGCATCGAGTTCGTCCCAAAGCATGGTCTCGATTTTTTCGGATTCGACGCCGTCGACCAAAAGCTGGAGACCGCGCTTAAGGAATGCATCGTCGATTCCGCTGATGGCGCCCTCAAGCGCCAGAATGCCGTCCTTACGGGTGGCTTCGGCGAACTGAAGGAATTTTGCGTTTTGTTCGGTGACGTCTGGAACCTTGAAAATGAAAACGTTGATGGCAACCTTGAAGGCCGAAAGCATGCTGGCCAACGGATAAGTGATGAGCGCCACACCGCCGGTTCCACCCATTACGATCAGCATACTGGGCACGTCGATGAACGACGTGATGGAGCCGCCGACCAAGATTGATCCGAGGATCAAACCGAAGGAGGCAAGTAGTCCAAGTATTGTTGCGATATCCATGAAGCTCCTCTCAATTATCTGACGAGTTCGAGTGAGGTACTCGCAACCCTCGTGCCGTACATCACATTCATCGGCGCGAATCCGAAAAGCTTGAGGTGTTTGCTGCGGATTCGTGACGTAATTCGTTTTCTGGAACGCTCGCCATATATAGATCCGGAAAAGTATTCCGCCCCGACGTCGACGATCGGATCCGGCTGATACGGAAAAGATTTCCGACCTCGGTGGCGCCTTTCGTCAAATCCCCTGCATTTCAGCCAATTACGGCTTTTACGGTCGGCAAAACCCGTTGGTACGCGTCTTGTATTGTAGTTAGACCGTATTGAACCACCGAGGCTTTGATGTCCGCAGAACCTATCGACGCATTTCCACCTGAAGAAAAAAAGGTCGAGAGCTACGATCTGACTCAAGCCCAGCTTGGGCGCGGAACAC
>JBBKVQ010000458.1:0-22043 GCA_037968515.1 Bradymonadaceae bacterium | reverse complement strand
CTCGTCACCTACTTTTGCGACAGCCTCCATAAGGCTCGCGGACCAATAATATGTGAGCCATCGGGCTCGCGGACCAATCACAAAATATCCCTATGCGACTGCCTCCATAAGGCTCGTGGACCAGGCGCAGCGTGGCTGGAGCCACGCGGACCGAGCGCAGGCCGCCTGCGCGACACCTAGGTAGGTTCTTCGAAGGTGCCGTCAATATTCTTTGCGAAGCGTCCCTTCTTGACGGCATGCACGGGGTCATCGGCCTGCCAAGGCCAGCCACCAAACTGAGTCGACTGATAGTCTGCATAAGCTTGGCGAATCTCGTCTTGCGTATTCATCACGAACGGTCCGCGTTTGGCGACCGGCTCGTCGATCGGACGAGCTTGCAAAAGCAGTATCTCGGTTTCGGCGGGCCCATTTTCCACCGAAACTCGGCCGTTATCCTCGATTTGGACACGGCTTTTGTTGCGCACATTGGTCCCAGCAATCTCAACGCCCTCACCACGATGCACATACAGCGACCGGACAGTCCCAGGACGCACGTCCGGCAATTCGAACGATGCACCTGCCTCAAGCCTTACGTTCCAGATTGCAAGGTCGCTCGTGGGCTGTGAGGCGTAAGAATTGGGGGGCGGTGACGGAGGCGCTTCATTGTTGTAGCTACCAGCCGCGATCGTGATTTCGACGACCCTCCCATTGCGGTCGGTTTCCACCACGCGCGGGATCTTTTCGTTCCAGAGCATCGTGAAATGCGGCGGAACCATCTTATGGCTGCGTGGCAAGTTCACCCAAATCTGGAAAAGCTCGAGTGGGTTTGGAGAATCCGCACGAAGAAGCGGGAACATCTCGGCGTGCTGAATTCCCTTGCCCGACGTCAGCCACTGAACATCACCATCACCATAACGTGCCGCAGCTCCCATCGAATCCGAATGATCCAGCAGACCGGAACGCACAAAGGTGACCGTCTCGAAGCCCCGATGCGGATGTCGCGGAAACCCAGGCACCGTGCGGCCGTGATACATGCTCCAGCCGTCTTTGCCCTCGAAATCTCGACCCAAGTGACGTCCGTCGAGCGCCACCGAGGGACCCATTTTTTGGTTTCCAACCGGGTAAGCGTCTTCATGATGGGCGCAAAAAAGGAATGGGTCAGTCGTCTCAAACTGCCGGTCGGTGATTGGCGTGACGGCCTTAATCCCAGCCATTGCCGAAGTTCCCGCGGCATCGGGCGCGCTGACTGGCGCAGTGGCCGCAGGACGATTATCGCGTTCAATTTTGGTGCAGGCCTGTAAAGGCAGGATTCCCCCGGCCACCAGAAGTTTCAGTGCCGTGCGGCGCTCAATCGCGCGGCTTCCCACTCGACCTGGCGAGACGTCAGTAAGGATGAACCGCGCTCCCAGACGTTCGTCAACCAATCCAAGCCTTTGCCCGCAAGCGTCGTGCAACTCCCACGCATCAAAAACGAGACTTTCGATCAAAGGCTTGGGGGCACTGCTGAGGTCGCGCAGCTTGGGCCGAAGAGCCTCAAGCCGCTGCACGACGTTTGAACTTCGGGGCGGATTGGGAACGCTCTCAAGCAAAGCTGCAAGCGTTCCGGCTGTCGGAAGTTCTCCCTTTGGACCGAAATCCAGAACCGATCTTGGCGGCGAGAGCAACGCGTTCAACACCCACCCCACCCCATGCCAGACTTCTTCGAAGGTCCACAGGAACTCCTCGAACGTCATGTTTTCGGTACCTTCGTCCATGTAGGACTTGCCAAGTTCTAGAGATTTTTCGGGCGTCATGCTGGTCCTTAACGGCTCGCGGTGCTCTTCGAGTATCGAGTATAACAGCCGCAAGAAATGATGCTCGTTCCCGATGTGGCGATTCATCAAAGGGAGTGCGTGCACTAGGCTGCTGCCGGGCGTTGCGATTCATCAGCAATATCAACGGCACCGACCAATTCGAAACGCGCGGGCAGTCTCGGCATCTGAAAGTTCTAAATTCATCCAACTCAACAAAAACGAGGCGAAAATGTCAGAAGAAACACCATATACCCCGCCAAAAATCTGGACTTGGGATAAAGGCAGCGGCGGGAAATTTGCGAATATCAATCGGCCGATTGCCGGCCCGACTCACGAGGCGACCCTAAAAGTTGGGGACCATCCGTTTCAGCTTTATTCGCTAGCTACCCCAAATGGCGTGAAAGTAACGGTGATGTTCGAAGAACTGCTAGAAGCCGGCCATACTGGCGCCGAATATGACGCTTGGCTCATCAATATCCAAGAGGGTGACCAGTTTGGCAGCGAGTACGTAGACCAAAACCCGAACTCCAAGATCCCGGTCCTGGTGGACCATCGTGGTGCCAAACCCCAACGCGTGTTCGAGTCGGGCGCCATTTTGCTGTACCTCGCCGAAGCTTTCGACGCGTTCCTGCCTAAAGAGCCCGCAGCGCGAACTGAAGCGCTGAGCTGGCTCTTCTGGCAGATGGGCAGCGCTCCTTACCTTGGGGGTGGATTCGGCCATTTTTATGCGTATGCACCGATCAAGATTCAGTACGCCATCGACCGATTTGCGATGGAAGCTAAGCGCCAGCTTGACGTCCTAGACCGCCACCTCGCCGAAAACACCTATATGGCCGGCGACGAGTATTCGATTGCCGACATGGCGATTTGGCCTTGGTACGGAGCTGTGGTGACGGGAGCTGTCTATGACGCTGCGGAATTCTTGTCCGTTCACGAGTACAAGAACGTGATTCGTTGGGCCCAACTCGTCGCCGAGCGCCCTGCCGTGAAACGCGGTACCCGAGTAAACCGAGTTTGGGGCGACGACGGACAACTCGCGGAGCGCCATGCAGCAAGCGATTTCGAAGCGGCTCCCACCAAGCAATAACGCCGCCTTACCGGTGCTGGTCAACCATGATTGGGTTTCCGTCCGGGTCCACGACCACAAAACTTGCAGGACCGGTGGTCGTCTCGTCGGCCTCGGCTACAAAGCTCAGCCCCTGCTCCTTTAGAGCCTTCTGAAGGTCTCTAATATCGGTAAATTCGGAAGTGGGCTGAGCATCCTGTCCCCAACCCGGGTTGAAGGTCAGGATATTCTTATCGAACATCCCCTGAAACAACCCAACCACATGCTCACCGTTCCTTAGGATGAGCCATTTCTGTTCGGCTGCTCCGCCTGTAACTTTAAACCCTAACTTTTCGTAGAATTCCTTTGATACTGCGAGGTCTGCCACCGTGAGACTGATTGAAAATGCTCCGAGATTCATAATTCTCCTACAGGTTGATAGAAAAAAAACGACCGCTCAAGCAAGGCTTAGGCGGTCGAATTAGTTACAATATTCGATTTAAATTCGACTATTTCTTTGGGTCTTTTGCGAAACGCAAATAAGGAAGTTTAATGTCGAGGTCGCCAAACTTGGCTTGGGCTGCTTCGTTATTGAAGCTCGTCGACACGATCACATCCTGACCTGGAGTCCAGTTTGCGGGGGTCGCGATGCCAGTCCCATCCGTGGCTTGAACAGCGTCAAGGGCACGAAGGACTTCAGCAAAATTACGGCCTACCGACATTGGATATGTCATCGTCAGGCGGACCTTCTTGTCGGGCCCGATGATGAACACCGTGCGTACGGTGGCGCTATCAGCAGGTGTGCGCCCATCGGGCATGTAGGCTTCGGCTGGAAGCATATCATACAGCTTTGCGACGGTGAGTGAGGTGTCGTCGATGATTGGGAAGTCGGCGGGAGCGCCAGCAAAAGCCTCGATGTCTTTCTTCCACTTCACGTGATCTTCGACACTATCCACCGAAACGCCCATGACCTTTGTGTTGCGCTTGGCCCACTCGGGAGCAAGCCGCGCTACAGCGCCGAACTCTGTGGTGCAGACGGGTGTGAAATCTTTGGGGTGCGAAAACAGAATCGCGTAACCCGTTCCAATCCATTTATGCAAAGAAAGCTCACCGGCCGTTGAATTGGCGGTAAAATCCGGTGCAATGTCATTAATTCTGAGTCCCATAATATGCTCCTAGCATTCGGTCTGTATCAAGGCAGGGCAGCAACTTAGGTCCCGATTTAGCGCTATCAAGCCCCAATCTTTGGTCTAGGCGCGCGCCCCTGTTTTTGCCCAAGTTTCGCGGCGATACTCTACAAAAGCCCAGGCAAGCTTCAAGAAGAACACTCCAGGAAACGCCACCCAGACACCCCAGGCCCCCAGTCCAAAAGTGAAACCCAGCAGGTAGCTTGCAGGTATCTGGACCAGCATCGTGCTCCATAGATTAATCTTTAAGCTCACGCGTGTGGCCCCTGCCCCCTGCAGCAGCCCTCCGAACGCGATATACACCCCAACGACCGGCATCGAATATCCAAGCAGATGCATCCACTGCACCGAAAACATGTGAAGACTCGAGGCTGGATCGACGCCGAACGCTCCCACCAGAAAGTCCGAAAAACCAATCAAAACAAACCCGAGCGTGCTCATGATAATCAGGTTCAACCCAATGCCTGAGCGCAGGATTTTTTTAGCTGACTGAACATTATTCGCGCCCAGCGCCTGGCCGACCATCGCTCCGACTGCTTGGCTGACACTCATTCCGGGCACAAAGGCGAGCGCCTGAACTCGAAGTCCAAGACTGTGCGCACCCACCGCAGCTTGGTCGATGCGACCAAGCATTCCAATGATGCTCAAGAATGCCGCGTTCAAAACCAACATGTCCGCGGCAGCGGGCCAACCTACCCGAACCAATTCTTTGACCAGTGGACCATCCACGGGCTTAAGGCAAATATTCAGGCCCAGCCCAGGCACGACGTTTCGGTTCAAAATCGTGGCCATGACAACCACTGCACACGCTTGCGACAGCACAGTCCCGATCGCCGCACCAGCGATGCCCCGAGGTTCAAATCCTAAATTGCCCAGAATTAGCGCGTAATTAAAAAGGAAATTTAATGCATTCATGCCCAACGCGACCGTAAATGCCAGCCGGGTATTCCCAACCCCTCGTAAAGATGCGGCAAACAGAATATTTAGGTAATTAAATACCGTACCCCACAATAATGGACGCAAATAATCCAGAGCTGGTGTCAGTGTATTTTGGTCTGCACCCAAAAGTAGCAAAAGGGGCTCGGCCGCAAGATTACCAAAAACCGCCATCACGGCGCCAAGCAGCAACGTCATCTGGACCGATTGATGAAGAATATTCTGGGCTCGATCGATCTGCCCAGCACCTTTGGCTCGCGCGATGAACGCCACCGTGCCCACCGTCAGACCGATCATTGCGACCATCAGCAGGAAAATCAGCTGTGCCCCATATCCCATGCCTGTCAGCGCAAATTCCGAATTCGGAGTACGCCCCACCATCGCTGTGTCCACCGCGAGAGCCAGAACTTGAAGCATATTCAGCCCAATGATGGGCCAAGCGAGCTCGAATAATCGACGCGTAATCTCGGATGAGGAGGACGGTTCTGAGGGCTGCATCGACTACCAAGAGTTGGGTGACAAGTTCGAAGGGACTCCTACACCCAAGTCCCGCGGACCGCTACTGTTGGATGACCGTTCCCTCGATTGGGGCGGGCCCAACCACTGCCACACACAAATGCGGTAAGACACTCACGGGGCAAATCGTTGGGGTTGGACCGGCAGTCCCCATAGCGGTTTCTACAAGGCCAACATTGGCGACCAAGAGGGCGCCGTTGGCCAAGACTATGCCACCAGCGACTCCGCCGCCTGCCAAGGCTGTGGGCGCGCCCGAACTCATATCAAAAGTCAGACGCGTCGAAGCGCCCCGCTGCGGATTGGGCTGGATCTGCACCGTAGACTCAAGCCCACTCCCTTTATAAATCACGGAATCATCCTGAGCATTCAACCCAATCCAGCCTTCACGCACCCAGACGCGGGGCGCGTGGTAACCCGCTCCGTATTCTGTGAACCAATGCAGATTACCCATCGCTGAATACCTCGCAAAAACCTGAGCGCCGTTTTCATACTGCACGGCAAAGCTCGCGATGCTGCCGTCAGGTTGGGTCCACGCGTACACCTGTCCGTCCGCAGTGTATCTGCCACGAATCGGTACTGAAACGAGGAGGTCATCACCATCTAGAGCCAGGCTACAAGGCCGTTCCAACGCGTTATTATAGGCGTATTGAAGCCAACTGGATTGGACTGCACCGTTGGCATCCAAACGAGCAAAAAAGAGGTCCGAAGAGGGATCGTCATCAGGTGAAATCGCAGTGAGCGTCACCTCAGACGGCATGCCTTCGGCCAACACGACGGTCATCGTGGAACCATACCCCCCGACGTCTCCACAAATCCATGCTCCACCATCTGGCGTCGGCGCCATCGCGTTGATATGGACCGTTCCATTTCCTTGCAGAAACCTCAGGTCGTTCGTCGCGCCTCGTACTCTCACGAACCACGACCGAACAGCCCATTCCCCACCCTGTGCTCCAAGTTCGGGAATCAGCGTCGTGGCGCCACCGATGACTTCCAACCTTTGCCCGACCCCGGTTTGTTGGGCTGCGACAAAGAGCTCGTTGGCCGACGACTCGGAAATCGCAGAAAACTGTGGTGCACCACCTTCCGCACTCAAGACAACACGCGGCCGCACATATCCGTCGACATCGGCAACCAGAAGCACCGAACTCCCGGCGAAGTCGGGAAAAGTGTCGTCAGGCAGTATCGCCGCGTCTGGTGAGGAACGGACAGCGATGGCGATGTCGCGCCTCAACGGAAAAACCCGAAAATCTGCGCGACCCACCGCAAGGCGAACCACATGCTGCACGACGCCCTGTTGATCGACCCAGAGCCCTAAAATCTCGTCGACGTCAGGCGGTGGATTGCCTGCGAATTGGCCATTCGCCGTGGGAATCACGATCTCCCCTCGGTAGCTCAGAACAATCAGCGCCCCACCACCCGTAAACGCCTCGACATGAACCAACGAGGGCTCAACGTATCCGGAACCAGACGTGAAAAATGACCCCACGACCCCCATTGCGGGTCGTTCGGGAAGACAACAAGAATTATTGTCTTGGTCGCCGCAGCGCTCATACCCGGCAAACATGGTGCCAGAATCACATAAAAGGTCGGGGCTCTGACAAGAGCCGCCCGAGATCTCACATTCATTTGTGTTTAAACCGATATCTAGCACTGATGCGTCGGCCTCTTCATTGACGTCGAAGCCAGCGTCACCCAACGTCACCGACTTATTCGAAGTATCAGAGCAGGCAGTCAAGCCGATCATTATCAGCAAATTCAAGAACGAAAATCTGAACATCCATCCATCCTGTGTAGGCGGAATTAGTCGTTGCGCGCCGATACCCCTGCGCTTACGGTGCGGCATATCTTCCCGCAAAGAGCAGCATCATACATGTCCACGAATCCGAGAGAAATTCTGGTTCGCCGGTCCGTTTCGCCCCTGATTTTACTGGCCCTCGTGGGTGTGGTGATTCTCGCCGGCTGCTCCGACGATGACTGTGAACTCAATCCCGACGACCCAACACAATACGTCGTGGTCGGGTTTTGGTCGTCGGCCGACTGCAGCGGGGACCCCGTCGCAACTAATGCATTTCCGGTCGAATCAACCGCGCCCTGTTATTGCTGGCCCGGACACTCAGGCGAAAACTCGGCCGACACTTTCATGTGCGACCCGGCAAATCGGACGTTCACATACACGCAATACGGCAGCCTGACTTGCGGTGAAGACGACGACACCCCCACCGTCAAAACGGTGTATTCGGACCAATGCAAACAAGATATCCCGCCCACGCTTTACGCCAAAATACTCGATTACGGTGCCTGCGAGCCCTAATCTGGCTGCTGTTCTTGCCCCGTCGAAAGCCGATAGAAGCCACTCTCATCGCAGAAGCGGCGTTCATTTTCGTCTCATAGCTGCCGCCCTTCGCCGGCTTCCTCGTAAGTCTTGCCGTCGCGGATATGATAAATCCGCTTGAACGTCGGAATGATCTTTTCATCGTGCGTGACCACGATAATCGCTGTCTGAAATTCTTTGGCCAGACGGGCTAAGATCTTCATCACGGCCAGAGCGCGCTCACCGTCGAGCGGCGCAGTGGGCTCATCGGCCAAGATAATGGGTGGTCTATTTGCCAACGCCCTCGCAATGGCCACCCGCTGTGCCTCACCGCCCGACAATTCACTGACTCGAGCTTTGGCGCGATGATGCACATCGAGTGCGGTCAGCATGTCTAACGCGGTTTTCCGCGCGACGGCATTCGGCACGCCGGCGAGCATCGGCAAAAGCGCGACGTTATCTGTTGCGTCCAAAAACGGAATCAAATAAGGGGCCTGAAACACAAAACCAATACGATCGCGCCTCAACGCGCGCAGGTCCGCGCGTTTCCAGCCATCATCGTAAATCACTTCGCTGCCCAGCGTGAAACGCCCGGAGGTCGGCTCAATCACCGCACCTAAAGACTTTAGAAGCGTCGATTTTCCAGACCCAGAAGGCCCAATCAGGCCCACGACTTCACCAGGCTCGATGCGCATGTCCACACCTTTTAGGGCGTGCACAGCCGTGGGACCGCTTCCATAAGTCTTGGTCAGGTTTTCGATAAGAATTGCCGGTTCTAATTTGATGATTTCATCCACTGATTGCCTCCGCGGGATCGATGGCCAAGGCCGCACGAATTGCCAATAAGGATGCAAGTCCACAAATCACGAGCGTGATGGCAAAAGCCCGTCCGGCATCGCCTGTTTCAAGCAGCACATATTTTGGGAAAACCGGCGCCCAAAGAGTTGCTGCGAATTTGCCGACAAAAAATCCGATAAAACCAAGGCCCAGAGCCTCTTGCATGATCATGGAAGCAATCGTGCGGTCACGTGTCCCGATCAGTTTTAAGACGGCAATTTCCTTCACTTTCCCCATCGTCATTGTGTAGATGATGAACGCGACAATCGCCGCACTTACGATGGCCAGAATCACCAAAAACAAACCAATTTGTTTGGCGGCGGTGGCGATAAGTTTTGCGACCAAAACCTCTTCCATCTCGGCGTTGGTAAAGGCGTTTAGGTGTTTCCACCGTCTGATATTTTCGGCGACTTGTTGGGGCTCCTGACCGTCTTCGACCCGCACCAAAATTGCATTCACGCGATGACTCGTGGTCTGAATCGCTTCCACCGCACTCAATATCCCAGGTTGCCCTGGACGGTTCACTGCGGGGTTGGCCGCAAGCCGGTTCCGGTCATTGATGATCGCTTCATTATCCCGCAGAAACTGGGCCTCCTGCGCGTCTTTGAGTGGGATATAGAGCATCGGGTCTCCGCCCGACGACACCATGCGCTGCGTGAGACCGACGACGTCGTAATCGTCGCGGCGGATGCGGATCTTGTCGCCCAATTTAAAACCGGTCTTCACGTCGGCCACGGCCTCGTAATGCGCTTTTGCGATGGGCCGCCCCTCGGTCAAAAACGCCGGCCCTCCCATGCTTCCAGGCGTGTAGCCGGCCACCATCACGCGCAAATCCTTGCCATTATGGCTCACTTGAGTCGTCAAGTAGGCAACGTTCCCAGTCTCGGCGACTCCAAGCAGACCTTGCACTCCACGATACGCGTCGTCAGGCAGACTCGATGCCTCGGCAAAGGGGCCCAGAGTATTCTTTTGGACCACCCAGATATCGGCCCCGCCTGCGCGCAGCAAAACCTTGGCATCGTCGACCATGCCGCGATAAACTCCGGCCATCGTCAAGGTCACTCCGATCAAGAGCCCTAGACCCACACCCGTCAACACGTAACGGCCAAGGTGATTCCCAACATCACGTCGTGCGAGGTTAATCATGGCGTGGCCATCTTTTCTTTGACTCGAGCGTCGTCTTTCAGTTGAGCCGAACTATGCACGATGACGGCTTCGCCCTCTTTCAGGCCGCTGAGTATCTGGACCACGCCGGCCTGGCCCTGCGACCCGACCTCCACCTTTTTGAAGCGTGCAACTCCGTCCACGGACTGCCAGACTCCGGATTCTCCCGCCTGGCGAGCAATCGCTGAACTTGGGACCACGAGCGCATCGCTGACGGCAGGAAGCTGGACCGTGACTTCTGCCAGCTCACCGATGTAGAGGTCAGCCGGCTGTGGGTCGAAACTCACATTCACGAGGCGTTCCTCGGTCACCGAATCACTCTGCATCTCGATTCGCGCCACCTGCGCCGGCATTTTCACGCCCGGCCTGGAGCGCAACACCACGTCGGCTTTTTGTCCCACGCTGACGCCATGAGCGCGCGACTGGTCGATTCGTGTGCGCACCCATAGGCTCTCGGGTGCAACCAGACGAAGAATCGCCTGACCGGCCACGACCGTGGTTCCCGGCTCAGCCTCTCGAGACACGATCACACCGTCAATCGGACTCAAAAGCCTCAGAGAGTCGCGCACCGTGGCCACGCCCTGAGCCTCAGCGTCAACTCGCCCAACATCCTGCTTGGCAACGGCCGCGGCTGCGCGAACTGAGGTAAGGGACGCCTCGGCCCGCTCGACCTCGTTATTGCTGTTGTCCATCGCTTGTTTGCTCAGGACATTTTGCTCGAAGAGCTTCAAGTCACGGTCGCGATTCATCCGCACAAACTTGACGCGGCTTTCAGCTTCGGCGACCTGCGCCTGGGCCATCTGGACATTCTTTCTGGACCGAGAACCAGAGCTCTCGGCCGCTTGTACTCGCTGGTCGAGGTCTACCGGGTCCATTTCAGCCAGAAGCTGACCGGCCTTCACGGTTTCGCCCTGGTCCACCAGAACACGCAACACTCGGCCCGGTGCGACTGGGCCAACGGCATACGAAAGCCGGGCCTCAACTACGCCGACGCCATACACACTGGGTGTCAACGTCGTTGTAGAAACTACGCCGCTCTCAATATTCAAGGGCGCGAGAGGCCCGCGAGTCGTGACGAGCCAGAAAAACGCCGCAAGAAAACCCGCGATGCCCATAACCACAACCACGATCTTGAACACTTTCATAACGCCCCCTGTCTAGGTTCTAGAACCACCGACAAAGTCTGCCAGCAGCGGGCGCCGGTCTCCTCGACCGAGTGGCGCAGCGCGCCGTCTTTGGCCGCGAAGAGGACTCCCATCATCGTCCCCATAATCAAAAGCACCGTAGAATCAATATCGAGTCCCTTGCGGACGAGCTCTTTTTCGACCGCTTCCTCCAAACACGAACTCACGAATTTGCGTCCAGAGTTTCGAAGCGCAGCAACCTGCTCGGCCCCTTCGCGACCGAGTGCATGAGCAATCTGATCCGAAAAAATCAGTGATTGAATCTCGGGCTGAGTGGCCACCGCCCGCACTCGCCTTAATACGAAGTCCTGCAATCGGTCCAAAGGGTTGTCGAACTCGGGAGGGGCCATTTCGAGTCGCTCCCGAATGCGTTCCACGACGACTTGGGCGATCTCGTTCATGTCCTTGAAATGCCTGAATACCGTACCGTCAGAAATGCCGACTTCGGCAGCAATATTGGCTGCCGTAAACTCACGCAATCCGCGCTCACCCAGAATCTTGATCGCGGCATCCGCGATTTCTCGCCGGCGTTCTTCAGTGGGTTTCTTAACTATCATCGCATCCTCCAACTGGCTTGCAAGTACTTACTTACATCAATCTTAGACTCGGAAAAGGCGATGTCAACCAAGGGTTGAACGAACCAGGGCTTCTAGGAAAATCCGCAGCCAAGCAACCATGAATGAATGTTACATTCATTCACGCAATCAAACCCATGGTACCTTGGGTTCGTTCCGGCATTACGATGTGCCGGGCTCCCGGGCATTGCGATTTGCAATTTGCAGTTCACTGCGACCATGGCCCCACAATCACAGTCGGTACAGACGTTCCCCCAAGTCGCCCCCAACATTTCACTTGTCGATCCTCCGTGACCGCACACGAACTTTCCCCACCGGCAGCGATGCTCGTTGCGATGCCAATGCCATCCACCAAGACAGCGGACGGTTCACACGATCCGCCTGGACATAGACCTTCCGGCAGCTCAAACGAATCCGGGTCGGTCATTTCGATGCCGACATGAGGAGGTGCCGGGACCCCTATTTGTCCATCGTCGGTGCGTCCCCAACAATGCACGGCGCCTCCGCTCGACAACGCACAAAAATGTCCACTTCCGGCTGCGACCTGAAGAGCGAGTTTCACGGGCGTGGTCGTTTCCCAAGGGTTCACAATTTCGGTATGTCCTGCGCCCAACTCGCCTGAAGAATTACTATCCCCCCAGCATTGAAGCGCGCCACCCACCGTAATCGCACAAATATTCGTTCCACCGCCCAATACAAACGATTCGATTGGCCCCAAGGTCTGCACCACACCGTATTCGTCGGGTGACGGACTTCCGTCACATTTCAACTGGCCCGCGGTACTTAGGCCGCAAACGGAGTCAGACGACATAGAAATGGAGGTCAAATCCGACATGGAGGAAAAACGATAAGCCGCGCTGCCACGACAAGTCGTTGCGACACCATCACCCACACACGTCGCGTCGCCTCCAGCACTCAGCCACGTCTGTTTTCCCACTCCAAGGCTCGTGGGGGTTGGTTGACAAGGCATATCGATGTACCCGGCATTCGAGTCCAAGACGATGTTGTAACAGGTGTCGACAGCGCCACTCACGCCGATTTGATCCGCGCCGTTAGCCCCCCAACAAAGAACATCCGTCGACGTAAGAACACACGCGTGTCCATCACCCAACGCCAGGCTTAGAGCACCTTCTGTGCCTTCAACAAACACGGGGACAGAGCTCTCATTCAGCCCTGCAGGACCGTTAAGCTTAGAGGGAGCCTGGCCGAGTTGCCCATGACCATTAGCACCCCAACAATAAACACCCCGCCCCGGATCAAGCACGCACGCAAAACCATAGCCCAATTTCACGGTGAGCTCGCTCGCCGTAGTGGTCGTAGATTCGATATTCCCCGTCTGTTCTGCTTGCCCGCAGCCTGCTGCGGCGAGACACGCCAAAATTAGAAGTTTCCGCCCCATATGATGTCCTTTGGTTTTCCAATCTGTGTGTGGCAACTATGCGAAGGAACCAAACACGATTCAAGCACTTTCGTCAGCCCGTCTTTCGGCGTGTCATTTTGCAGATTTCGAAGCGACCACAGATAAGGTTTCAGCGATCGATTCCGCGGCCGACTTGAAGTCTTCGCTCGTGGTTTCGACGTTGTAAACAGCCTCAATCGACGGCTCGACTGACGAACCTTCGTGCAGTTTGGCAACCTGATTTGCCGGAAGGCTGCCGGTTGTTTTTATCGTGAGCGGCCGCCCCTCAGCAAAAAAGAAGAGTGTCGATTCTGTCGCCCGCGCGGCGACAGCTTGGGCGTAGGTTTCACTGCCTTCCTCATCAAATTTTGACGGGTCGGAAAAGTGAAAACGTCGCGCAAAGAATGGCTGCCCATCGACCGCATAGATCGTGTCAACGCCGTCATAAGTTTCGCCCTTCGACTCCACTGATAGCTTCACCCATTTGCCGTCTGCGTTGCGCCAAATGCGGGCCAAAGCCCCCTCGGCAGCAAAGTCATCAAGCGGTAAAACTTCGGCTTCCGTGTTGCCCGTTTGCGTATCGATCACTGACGCGGCGGCAAGTGCTTCGGCTTCAGTCGAGACAATCCCTGTTATGCCTACGACGACAGCTCGAACGGGTTCGTTTTCCGACTTCGCGATTGCTCGAATCTTACGGTTATTCTGCAGCCAACTGGCCAACTCGGCCGAGGTCACAGGCTTGCCACTTTTAGGCTCCAAGGTCCTTTGCGCTTGAATTGCCCAACCCGCTGCGGCCTTCTCGCAATCACTGGGCGCTACAACCGACCAGTTTGCGATGGCGTTGACTTGGTAGGCCTCCAGCAACTCCGTGTGCTGGTCAAATTGACCAACATTTATCACCACGAAGTCCCAACGCTTCAGCTCAGCAGCCAGGTCGGTATCCGATTTCATTCCACTGAGCTTCTGGCAATCCCCACACCACTTGGCCGAAAACTCGATCAACATCGGCTGCTTTTTTGCCACACTGGATTTGCAAGCCGTGCTTAGCTCTTGCGCCAACGCTGCCGAGGTTTTGATGGGTATCTCGTAGGTTTTTTGGTCACCAAAAAGCGAGCAACCTGAAACGAGTATCAATAAAATAATTAGGTTCTTCATGGCAGGCTTAGACCACAACTAGGAAAACAAAAGACGACGTTCAGGCAAGTAGGCCTGCAGCGCGGGATTCAACCGCACCCGCCCCGACAAATTTGCCGTCCGGTGGTCAAACTTGGACGTAGGACGACCCAGTTGACTGGAGGCATAGCGGCCGATGACGCTAGCGAAGTCCACTAAGAATCCCGTGTAGTCATGATCCGCATCATCGCGAACGTCATCATCTTCTGGCGGATGAATAGTCTCTAGAATTTCAGACCATTGTTCAAAATGGCATTGAAAAAGCAGCTGGCTATAAAATGCCAATTCTGACGCTTCCCAAATGGCCATAGCTTTTTCGACCTCACCCAAATGAATCCACATCATGATGACCCAATCTTGGCCAAGGATGGCCTCGCTTGGATCCAACCAACCTGATTGCATCGCCATATCTCCAAGTCGAATTCCGTTTTCAGCATCGCCTTCCATGAACTCAATAATCGCGTATCTGATCAGGAAATACGCCAAACAGTCGATATTCTTCAGGCCCAATTTCAGCCGTTCTTCACACAGGCCGCGTGCTGCAACCAAATCGCCTTTGTCCATCAGGTCGTCGACTATTTCAATGTCAGTCCAAGCTTCCTTTGGAGGATAAGCCCTTTTGAATGCTCCAACTTTCCAGAAAGCCAAGAACGTCACACCGAGCGCCAAAGCCAGCGGCGCTGACCAAAACGAGTTAACGAAGAACGTGTAAAGGAATAATGGAGTTAGGATTAATTGGGACGCAACGCAGTATCGCATCCACAGCCGACGTCGCGTTCGATAGACCTCTTCTTCCGCGGCTGGCGGGATTTCAAAGTACTTTTCATCAATCATCCGTACCAAATACACGATCGATAGAATTTCCGGAAGGGGAGGGATCAGAACAACCAACCTTGACGAGTGGTGATGCGCTCGAACGAGATTCCAATCTGTTCCAAAATCGCCTCGGTCGACGGTTTTAGCTGTTTTTCGATATAGTGTTCGTAGTCGATGGGCGAATCGACATGCCCAACGGGCTGAGCGCCCGACCGCGTTATGTAATACGAAACCCGGCGCGGGCTCCCACCGAGTATAATCGCAGCGGCAACGTGGGGTGGCGTATTTGTGTACTCTTCTGGTGAGCGCCGAAGCCGTTTCGTATAGACCAGAAGCGCGTCTCGTCGCCCTTCACGCACCGCGCGAACTTCAGCCATCACCCATGATTCGATGCCATCAATCTCGTCGTTAAACACACGGCGAATCAGCTCTAGCTGGAAGTCTCGCGCGAGCCGTGTCCAATCAGTGCGCACCGCCTCCATTCCCTTGATTTCAACCTGCGCTTCGCCGCTCTTGTCGATAATCCAGCCCGCATACCGCTTTTTACTGCCCTCTTCAGAGTGACGTTTGGTCGGCATATAAAAACGTAAATAATGGGTCTCAAACTCCATCTCAAGGTGGCTTGCGATATTGTGTTCATCAGCACAACGCGACCGCCAATACTCACTAATATTCGCGGATAATTTTTTCCCAATCGCCTGAGCTGACGCCACGTCATGCTCGTCACCGATCCGAACAAAAACAGAGTCGGTATCGCCATAAACGACCTCGTAACCTGCCTTTTCGATGAACGCCTTGGAATCCAAAATAATCTGGTGGCCCCGCATCGTGATCGAGCTCGCCAGTCGCGGGTCGTAAAATCGGCAACCGGTCGTCCCTAAAACCCCGTAAAACGAGTTCATCAAAACTTTGATAGCGGTCGACCGCGCAGTATCTTTGCGGCTCTTTGCATCATCACGGGCCGCCCAGAGCTCTTCGATCAATGCCGGCAGGATATGTTCATCTCGATGAAAAAAACCTCCACGAAACCCCTCAATGGGGTCAAAATCCGCAACGTCATCGGCCCGAGCCTTTTCGGCAGAAGCCAGCCCACAAGGGTCGACTTTAAATGTGCGAATGATGCTCGGATAAAGGCTTTTGAAATCGAGAACCAATACGTTTCGAAACAGACCGGGCTTCGATTCCATCACGTAGCCGCCGGGCGAGGCCTCAAACTCCTCTTCGGAATCGATCGTGCGCCCGACGCGGCCTTTGCGATGAAGGCGAGGCAAATAGAGGTAATCAAACGCGGCCACAGAACCGCCGATTCGGTCCAGCGCCAGTCCTGTTAACTGCTGGCGTTCCAACACAAAACCCAACAAATCTTGTTTGTCGAAAATCCGTTGAACCAGCACACAATCCTGCAAATTATAGATTGCTAATTCGTCAGGTTCGTCGTGGTAAAGGCGCATAATTTCTGCAGCCTTATCCGTGACTTTTTTTAGCGTTTTGCCTTCACCCAACAAAGCCTGCGACGTGTGTTCGAGCGAATACGATTCCGAAAAGTAACCGCTCGCCTGCAGTGTGGGCCGCCCATCGAGCACCACTCGACCTTCAACGTCCGCAAATAGTCCACCCCGCCGCCCCGTGGTTCGGGTGCTGGTTCGGCCACGTCCTCGACCCAGGTTCAATGTCATCCCTAGAATTTCTGCGCGTTTGATGAGCACACGCAAATCAAACCCAATCACGTTCCAGCCTGTAATCACGTCCGGGTCGACCTTGTTCAACCAAGCTTGGAAGCACCGAATAACCGCAGCCTCGCCGTCACACGACACAAAATTATTCGATTTTATATCCGGTCGGTCCACCCAAACACATGACTCGTCGCCACAAATCGCGGCGATCGAAAGCACTCTTCCATCCAAGCCTTCGGTTTCTATATCAAAACTGAGCATCTTTAGCGTGTGGGGGTCTTCCCCCTTGCGCAACGTCGGATTTGCCCACTCCAACACCCCATCGATGCGTTGAGGCTCACCAATAATCTGCATCGTCCCCGTGATGAAACGTTCCATCAGAAAGCGGTCGCTTGGCGAGATATCGGCCTCAAGCGGTGAATGACTAATATCGCGCGAAAGGCGCTCCCGTTCCTCGACAAGGGCGCTTTGCGTCGGGAAATAGAGGGCGTCTACCGGACGGCCGTCCATGGACTCCAGCTGGACCTCACGGCGCGTCCCCGAGTGAGTCTCGACGGTGCGCTCGACAAAAAACACGGCCGGTTCGTTATCAAAAATGATGCGGCCCGCGCCCTCGTCAAGGCGCACCCAATACTCAAGGTAGAGCCGCCCCTGACGTTCATACCAGCGTTTTGTAAGAAGTGTTGCGTTCACGACTCGACTCTACCCTGCCGCCCGGCACGGAGCGAGTCAGGCAACGTTGCTAAGACATGTTAGTGGGACAAAATCACGATTCAGAGGCATACTCGGCCTTTCAATAACGAAGGACCGCTCATGAAACGACTGACTTTAGCCATTACTCTCCTCTGCTTTGCCGGTTGCGACAGCAAGCCAGCCACAGACACGAAAATCGATTTTCCGGAGGTCAAAAAAGAGGTCGATGATGGCGTTAAAGATGTCATCAATAAACGTGCTCCTAAATGGGTCATTGACTACAAAGGCGACGCCAACGGCACGATTCAAGGCGGCATCATGACTGCGGTGTCGGTGTCTTCGGCAACCAAAGTGGGCGGCGGGGCGATGTCCAAGGACATGAAAGGGAAGGCCACGGAGGCATTCATGCTCACGATCCTCAACATCAATACACCACCCACAGCGACGATGGCATTGACCCTGCCGGACGGCACCAAATGCGTCGACGCCAAGACCTCGACCGTGAACATCATCGATAAAGAATCGAAGACATTTAAGGCTGAAGCGGCTGGCAACCTTGTGTGTGGCGACAAGAAGGTGAGCTATACCGCGAAGTTGAACAAAAAGCCTTAAAGGCTCCGTAGCGTTGGCATTTCACCAAGGATAAACGGCCACTGCCAGCGGGGTCAAAGAGCCGAAAAGAACTAACTCTTGGCCATATACGCAACGATACGTGGCTCGGCCAGATATGCGTCGGTAAGCGCGTTCAAATGTGGGTAGGGAGCCAAATGATCGGTGGTAATGCCGTCCAGATTACCGCCACGAATCGCCAACACCTGCTGTGCCAGGACCAGATCGGCGATCGACATCGTTGCGCCGAGCACAAAAGGCCCACCGGAACTGGCAAGGAGCTCCTCGGCATGCCTGAAAACAACCTTCATGGGGCCATCCGCAAACGCAGCACGAAGCTCCAATTTCTTGGCCGGATCGCGCTCATAAAAGCTTGGCGTAAGCAGGTTTGACAGCGTGTCATTGAACGTGTCGAGCACGCTGTCCACGGCCAACGCCTTGACTGCGTCCGTGGGGTAAAGCCCGGTATCACCCAGGCGCGCTGCATATCGAAGCATCGCTGCCGTCTGCGGAAACTTGACGCCGTCGACCTGCAGAACTGGAACACTTCCCAGTGGAAAAGCACCTTCGGCCTTAAGACCCATGAACTCCTGAAAATTCAAGCGGTGGTCCTCAAAAGGCGCTCCTGCCATGAAAAGTGCGATACGGACTGGCTCGGCACGGCCGGCAGCATTGAAATAGGTCAACTTAAGGTTTGGCATCGAAGCTCCCACACAAAATGGACGGACGGCATGTCAATCCGTGCGCAGACCTTAGATGCGAGTGCGCAGCTACGCAACGTGTGTTCGTCGACGTGCCTGCGACTCGGTCACGCCAATAAAACGCCTAGCTTCGGGAAGTTGGTAGCTTAGCCCAGTTTCCCGCCCGTCGAAGTGAACACCCCATTTGCTATTTGGGCGCCATCACTGAATATTTGACCGACGAAGAACCGCGAACCGCCCTCAATTGATTTACAAATTAAGCACTCAGGCCCATTTGATGAACAAATTTCCCTTGCTGGTTTTGGCCACCGTCTTGGCCCTTGGATGTGACGACGCAACGAGCTCCGTGCCCGATTCCGACGCGCAAATACTGGATGCGGGTTCTAACGACCTCGGACATGCGGATGCCACAAACGACCTTGGAGCCGACATGGAAACTCCTTTTGCAGACAGTCTTTTCCTTTCCGACCAATTTCTGAATATCGCCCATCGGGGCGGGGGATTGCTGGCTCCCGAAGAGACCATCGTCGCGTACCAAAACGCCGTGACCATTGGCGCAGATGTGATTGAATGTGATGCTCACGCCACGTCAGACGGTGTGGTGGTCTGTATGCATGACTCCGGCGTATCACGAACGACCGACGGAATTGGCGCAATTCGAGGCATGACTCTGGCCGAGGTCAAAGCCCTAGATGCCGGATATCATTTCACAAAAGATGGCGGCGTCACCTTTCCTTATCGCGGCCAAGGCGTCCAAGTTCCAACGCTAGATGAACTGTTTGAAGCCTTCCCGACCAGCCATATCGCCATCGAAATCAAACAAGATGCCCCGCCCATCGTGGACGCTGTAGCTGAGGCAATCGACCGACACGACGCGGCAGGCCTAGTCATGGTTGCTGCTTTTTCCGACGCGACGCTAAACGCGTTTCGCGCTGTGCGGCCCGACATCATCACTTCGTTGGCACTTGGTGAAATGCTGGCATTTTCCAGACTGACCGACGCGACCGAAGCCGACTACATCGCGAAGGGTCAGATTATTCAGGCACCCATGGAGCAGACCACCGCCGAGAACATCGCGCGGGCACACCGACTTGGGCTCAAAATCCAGGTTTGGACGGTCAACGAAAGTGCCGACATGGAGCGATTCATCGGCCTTGATGTGGATGGGATTTTTACCGACGACCCCGCGCTTTTGAGCGAACTCTTGGCCAATTAGTACCAGTCGCATGGGGGGTAGGCCGCACGTCGCTCGCGGCAACCTGAGTCAGTCGCGGCTAAGGGCAGACGTTGTCGTACTGAATGCAAGCGTCTGTCTGTGGAATGTCCTCAACAATCGCTATCATATCCGCAAGAAGCGATTCACTAAGCTCGGTGCATTCGATAAATTCTGACGCGTACTCAGAAATCTGTTCAACCTTCGATCTTTCGCACGCCCTCAATTCACCGACCGTTCCCTCGCAGGTCTCGGCTCGATAAATCCCAACGCTCGAATCACGAGTCGCAGTCACGCAATCCGTTTGTGCCGACGCACAGATGACTTGAAGCACCTCGTCGTTGGCAATGGCAGTCGATGCGGCAAAAAAACCCTGAACCAGGCATATCACCTTGATGTCATCGGTAGAGCGGTAGCCATCAAATTCGTCGAGGAGACTCTCCTCTTGCGCGTCGGTGATATCCCTTACCAACTTGGAGTCTTGAATATCTGTAGTATTATTTGTGGCAGTATTATTCGTTGCTACGTTATTGCTGGCGCCATTATTCGCAGCTGCATTATTCGTAGCCGCATTATTCATGGCGGTATTATTCGACGACACGTTGTTCACGTTGTTGGCGCTCTTCTTCGGAGAGTCGTCCCCACAGGCCATCGAGAACGAAGCTGCCACGGCTAAAATCAGAATTTTCCGCATATATATCTCCTATCGTGAAAGACGGAATGGGTACGGAAACCGACGCTCAAAAGCAAACAGGAACCTTCGCGAGCGGCGTTGCATGGAGTCCAGCTGCACGTCCTGCAACTCAGAAGGCGGTATCGGTGGCCATAGGGCTATCATCGTGTTCTGAGCATCGCTTTGCATCGCATTGCGCAACAATCGAACGGCCACATCCCCGAATCGTGGTGATATTGACCGCGTCAACATATGTGATTTTGTAGAAGGGGCACTTCAATTCCTTAGCACCAAACACCCGTGCCGGTTCCAGGTACCATTTGGCGGCCTGCCATGTGCCAATGCCAAAGACAATCATGAAAAATATAAAGCCGAAATTGGTGTTCATCGGTGACGACATTTTTCGATTTCGTCCCAGCGATTCTCGTCGATTTCCCACGATTCCTCCTTGATTTCGGCAGCTAAATCTCGCTCTTCTTCGTTTTATTTGTCCTTAATCGTCTGCGCCGGATCCTCAAGGTATTCTTCAGCGTCCTTGTTCACAACGACGACGCCCATCAAATGCTCGCATTGAAATGCCAGAAACCGGACGGCCAGGTTATGCCGCAACTCAAGGGGTGCGGTGCGTCGAAAGTCAGTCAAGCCTTGTCGCTCTTCTTCGCCCATATGGTGGCTGTTCGAGACATTGCAGGCTGCCACCGCGGTGAACCATTCTGGCGAACCCACTTTATGTTTCTGCACGGCTTCGCCAGTATCGCGAATATCATTATGATCCTCGATCGCGTCCTCGGTTTCGTCATCCGCGCTATCAGCGTCTGCAGCGCCCTTCCCGAGTTTCAACAGGTCGGGGTAAAAAAAGCGTTCTTCCGCTTCAGCATGAGAATCAAGAAGGTCTTTCAAACGCCCCCAAACGACCTTCAGCGCCTTAGTATCGGCAGCATCGATGCCGTCCAAGGCAGCAAAAAGTCGCCGCTGTTCTGCGTGATCGTCAAGAATAAGTTGCGTGATATCCATAAAATCCCCTTTCGGTTTATGAGCCATAATTCAGTCTAATTCATCCGCATAGAAACATGCGGCCCAGCCCAAATCAAACCCACGACCACCGATACCACCTTAGCTCGCTAATCATTCAGTCGAATTTGCTTCAATCGGGTCTGGCTCCAGACGCAATCTCGACCAGCGCCACTTGCGAACCACGCTTGGCTCATTCAAGGTGTGTTTTTACCCTATTCGGAAGGAGCATCCCTTGACTCAACGAACCTTTGCCATCGGAGACATCCACGGCGACCTAAAACAACTCAGCAAATTAATGTCGCGGCTGCCCGTCCTTACGAAAGACGACACCGTCGTGTTTATGGGCGACTATTTGGACCGTGGGCCCGATTCTAAGGGCGTGATTCGGTATCTGATGCGGTTGCCCGCCAAAACCCCTGCCAAAATCGTTTTTCTACGCGGAAACCATGAAGACGGCTGGCTGCGTGCTTTGGGCGGAAACTGGCCGGAGTTCATTCTCCCGGTCCATAATGGGTGCCTTCAAACGATGGAGTCATTCCTTGACCGACCGAT
>JBBKVQ010000457.1:0-5482 GCA_037968515.1 Bradymonadaceae bacterium | reverse complement strand
TGGTGCCCAAAGCGTGGGCGACGGCGGATGGCGTAGACCCGTTCTGAGGCAAATGTGACCGACGAGACGCTAGAACATGCTGACACCCGCTTTGTCTTCGTAAAGGAGCTCGGGCGTGGAGTTCTTGGCGAGGCCTACGAGGTTATCGACGAAGTCCGCACGGAGCACGTCGTTCTTAAGGTTTTCCTGCGTTCGCGCCCAAAGAATATCGAGCAGTTCCGCTTGGACTTTCAGGCCCTGACTCGATTGAATCACGTGAATTTGGCTCGTTTTCACCACCTTGTGGACCCGATAAGCGAGACGCACGAGAACCTACAAATCAAGATTGGCGCGCAGGGGCTGGCGATTACCGAGGAGTTTGTAGACGGATACGACCTGCTGACTTTTTTGCAGCTTGCTCCAACCCCCGAGGAAATCGACCGTCTGGATTCCCGTCGGCACACCACCGGTGACGTACCAAGCGTCGAGGTCCCAAGCGTTGAAATCACCCCTGACCCGATGTCGTTGATGACCGAAGATGGTCTGCCCGATGACGAATACGCCGAGTACGCGCGGCTTAGTGTCAAGAGTGCCGACTCAACACCTACAATGGAGTTGTCGCGCGATGTGCTGGACGCCGAGTCTGTTGTCGATGAATTCACGCGCGAATCAGAGGCCGATCAGGTCCTGGACCTGATCTTGATGCGGCTTGAAAAGCTCGTCCCCCAAATCATCGCGGGATTGGAACACCTGCATCGTTTCCATAAGGTTCACGCGAGCTTGCGGCCGTCGAATATCCGGGTGACCCGCGCCGGGCTTGTGAAACTCACCGATTACGGCATCGTGCAGCATCTTGTTTACGCCACTGGGAAAGGCTCCGAAAAAGCCATTCCATTGGTGCTTACACCCGAAAATATTCCGTTCCTGGCGCCTGAGGTTAGTGCCGGAGAGGTCGCGGCTTCGAGCGATGCGTACGCGCTGGGATGCGTCCTGTTCGAGGCGATCGCGGGTCAATCTCCGTATGAGCGGATGGAATGGACTGAAGGCGACCGCCCAACTTTGGCGCCGCCACCGCTTGCTGATTGTGTTCACGACTGTCCTGCATCTTGGGCCAGTGTGGTGGACGGCTTATTATCAAGACAACCCGACCTGCGGCCCTCACTTCATCATGTGCTCGCCGTGGTCAGCGGTGACGAGGCACGTCCCGTTTTGCTGCCTGCGACCATCGTTGAAGAGCCCACTTCGTTTGTCGGTCGACGTGAGGTGCTCGAACGCATCAAGGGCGATGCACTTCAAACGGCGGCCGACCACACGATGCGGTACGTCCAGCTCGAAGGGGAGGTGGGCGTTGGCAAGTCAAACCTTCTTCGCGCGCTTGGTCACTGGCTGGGACGTCGCGGCTGGGTGATCTTAAAGGGCAGGTTTTTTGACCCGGAGCGCCGTCCGTTTCAGGGTTGGGATGGCGTGGCGGATTCGATTCGGACCTTGCTCGAAAGCTTGCCGCCCATGGTTTACGACACTCTGCGCGAAGACATCGACGCGGCGAGCTGCATGTTTCCGCAGCTCGGCGGTCGTGACCTTGGCGAAGACGCACCGGGGCGTCTGACCTCGATCAACGGGCTACGCAATATCTTGGCGCGGCTCAGTGAAGAACGCCCGATTCTTTTGGTATTGCACGACTTGCAGTGGTCGAGCTGGGACAGTGCGTCCTTGTTGCTGGAACTGCTGGCCCAAAGCCATCTGCGATGTTTGATCGTGGGAACTTGGCAGCATCAATCTCGTGGGGCTCACGACCACCTTTTGCGCAGCGATTTGACCCTTACGCTGTTTCACGCAAATCGAGTTGCGGCGCGCGGATACGATGCCCGAGAGGCGGCAGATTTTGCGCGGATTTCTGGGACTTTGATCAAGCCTAGTCAGGCGCAGGCCGTTCTAAATCGGACGTTTTTGAACCCGCTTTTGTTGCGCGAACTCAGTCACGAATCGCGCGATATCAACGAGGCCCTCGAATCTTTGATGGAAGAGTGTGGCGATGAACATCCGTCCACAGCTTCACTGTTACGGCTGATCTATTCCAAGCGAATGGCCGATGTCTCGATGCCTGAGCGCGCCATCCTAGATATTCTAGCGGTTGCGTCCGCACCGCTTGCCGAAGACACGCTGAACCACGTCGTGGAGCAGGAGGTGTCGTCTAAGGTCATCCCGACGCAAGGAAACATGTCGGCCATCGAGGAATCGCTGGTCCATCTGCAGAAGTTGCGGCTTGTGCGTGAGGTCGGCACAAATTCATTTGTGTTGAGCCAAGTTCCGATTCGCCAGCTTGTTTTGGACAGTTTGGAAGATCGTACGCGCGCCAGAATGGCAGGGCGTATCGCCGAGGAACTCCGACATCATCCAAAAACGAGCCCCGACGAACTCTTTATGTATCGTCGTGAGTCTGGTCGTGTTGCCGATGCCGTCGACGCGGCCGTCGAGGCCGCCGAAAAGGCCGAGTCTCGATATGCCTATCACCGTGCGGCAAGCATTTGGCGCTGGTTACTAGAAAACGAGGAGAGCATCCCGGAATGGGCGATGATTCGACCGACCGAGGAACTCGCTCGCGTCGAACAACTTGCCGGCAGGCACGCCATGGCAGCGCAGCTCTTCAGGGATTGTAGCGCGGACGAAAACGACGCCATCGAGCGCGCACTGATTCGGCTTCGTGAGACCCATGTTTGGTTGCAGGCGTCCAAGCTTCCTAACGCGCTGGCCTCGTTGAAGCTGGCATTTATTGATCTAAACACGACTTACGAGACCGGTGCCTTTGAGCGGGTCGGCCTGGTTCCGCATCGGTTGTTTCAAGGGTCAGCTTACGGGATCTTGCCCGGGATGAAGGCGCCGACGCCAGATTGCGCGGATGCGGAAACTCGGGCAAAGGCCGAGGTCCTGTTTTTTGCTGTGGATTGGAACACTTGGTTCGACCCACGTCAGGGCGATTTGCTGGAAGCGCGCCTGGGCAAGCTTGCGGAAGACTCCGGGGACGCGTTGTTGCTGGGAATGTCACGGCTCAAATCTGCGGAGCTGCACGCCGCGGGTGGCATTCCTATTCATAAGGACCGCTGCCTCGAGTGGATCGCAGACGCCAAAGCCTTTTTTGCCGCAGCTGATGAAACCGAGTGGGCCGCACAGGCGCTGGTCCACGAAGGCCTCGTTCGGATGTGGTACGACGATTTTGGGCTCGCGTTGAAGGCGTTCGACTTGGCCGAGGAGCTTGGCGACCAAATTGAAACTCACGATGCCTATGACCACAGGCGCTTACTCTACCTGCGAGGATGGACAAATATCCGTCGTGGCGAGCTTTTCGCGGCTGAGCACGATGCTCGGCGAATCCTACACACGTACCGCAACGACGGCGTAGGGCGGGTGTTTGCTTACCGGCTGCTGGCGGAACTTGCTTTGTTGAGGGGAGAAACAGACCGCGCCGAACGGGTCATCGACGGGTTCAGCGAGGCCATCGAAGGTGCCGTCGGCACCAAGATTGAGGTCGACGTGCATCGCCTCAAAGGGCGGCTCGAGATTGCCCGAGGCAGGCCCGAAGTTGCCGTGGGGCGCCTGGATGTCCTCGACGCTTCAGACGAAGGCCAGTTGTGGAACAGTTATGAACCTACGCGTCTGTTGTTGTTGCTGGCGATGGGGCAATCGTTGGCCGCGCTCGCAACGCGTCAGAAATATTTGAATGAACGGCTTCTGGTCGAGACGCTATCGCGCCTTAAGAAGGTCGGTTCACGCCTCGAAAAATTGGCTGGAGGCGCGGAGCCGAGGTTAGGAAGTGAGATTTTCCGTCTGCTTGCTCGAATCGAGTTGCTGAGTGGGCAGCCCAAGCGTGCCTTGAAGTACGCTGAAAAAGCCATCGACGCAGTCGGCTCCGGAACGGATCCGCTGACTGCGGCGCGATGCGCGGAAGTTCGTGGAATTGTCCTTCAGCGCCTGGATAAGGCCGAGGCAAAGACAAGCGTGGAACAAGCGTGGGCTATCTATGGTTTGCAGAAGGCGTCGTACCCCTTGGTTTTGGAAGGCTGGGCCGTTCCTAAGCCGATATCGGCCCTTAAGGACGATTGACGGGAACCTTGGCGCTTAGCCGGAGTCGAATAGTTCATGCAAAAGAAGATGTTGCTTCTGGGTGGGTTTTTTTTCGTTTCGTTAGCAGCGGTGGCTCAGGAACGTCTGGACGGTCTGAATGTTTTGCACGAGTTTTTCACGGGCCGGCTTTCGGCTGGAGGTAACCCCGGTGCTCAAGGCCCCCCACCCGAAACCGTTCCGGTGGCTCAGGCGACTTCACCGCCAGCATTGACCTCTCAAGCTGGGGCTGGCGAACTCGTCTACACCCCCGACGGGCCGCTTCCTGATGGAAGACTTCAAGAACCCTACGGCGACCTCAGCCCATTTGGTGGACCGAATACTTTGGACGAAGACACCGATCGTGTGGATTCGCTGACGTACTTTTCGAATTTCGACCCGAGCGTGATTCCATACAAGCGAGTGGTGGCGCAGAACTCAGTCTATGTGGATGAAAAGGGTGATTACGTCGTGCGCCGGGTCGGCAATCCTCAGCCTGTGACGCAGCAACGGGAATTGCCCGAAAACGCGCAGGTGTTTTGGGGGACCTTTTTGCTCCAGATGGATGCGAATCGAATGCAGCCGATCGCGAGCGTGGCCCCCAATCAGCAGATATTGGAAGTCAGAACCGAACCTGAGGTCGAGACCCAGTTTTTTGTGGACGATGCCGGCAACTTTATGGTTCGCGCGCAGCACTCGGGACCACTCCGTCTGAACATTAAAGTTGCCGTGCCTACCCGCTATTTTACTGGCGATTTTGCTCCGACGTCATGGGCCGAAATCGACGGCTACGGCGCCGAACCGCTGGATCCTATCATTCAAGCTTCGGCCGCAAGGGTGCTTGCCAGCGTCGGGTTAGGACGAAACCAGCCGCCCGAGGAAGTCGTGGTTGAGCTGATCTCGTATTTCCGAAATTTCGAGGGTCGGCCGTTCCCGCCAGAACTGCGCGGCGACGACTTGTATGAAAGTATCGCGACAAAACAGATTGGGGTGTGTCGTCATCGAAGCCTCGCATTCATGATTACCGCACTGGCATTGGGGATACGCACACAGTACGTCTACAATGAAGCCCATGCATTTGTGGAGATCCTGTGGCCAGGCACGGGCTGGCGGCGTGTCGACCTTGGTGGGGCGGCCAACGAACTAAACGCCGCAAGCACCGACGATAAAACGGTGCATTCCCCACCAGATTCGTTGCCAAAGCCCGAGCGATTTGTGCAGGACCAAGAACGAATGGTCTCCAATGGCCTCAAGCCGCCGAGTGATCCGAGCGCTGCGGGAGACCCGTCGTCTCAAAACGCGGCTGGGTCGACAAACGGCGGAAATGTTGGAACTGGCGGAACTAACGGGGCGATGACGACGCAGAATTCAAACGCGTCTGGTGAAGCGGAAGTCGACAGCCGCATCG
>JBBKVQ010000456.1:0-6955 GCA_037968515.1 Bradymonadaceae bacterium | reverse complement strand
CCAATCGCAATGCAGGCCATAGGGCCTGCGCACCAATCGCATGCAGGCCATAGGGCCTGCGCACCAATCGCAATGCAGGCCATAGGGCCTGCGTACCAATCGCACCGACTGGCTACTGTCGGGAATGCGCCAAAAGCAGGTTGATCTTGGTCGCGTGAACAGCAGCCCCAAAACCGTTGTCGATATTCATGACTGCTACGCCACCGGCGCATGAGTTCAACATCGTTAACAGCGGCGCAAGGCCGTCAAAGGCCGACCCATATCCGACGCTGGTTGGGACGGCGATGATAGGTTGGCGAGCGAGGCCGCCAACAAGGCTTGGTAACACCCCGTCCATGCCTGCGCAGACGATCAAGATGCCGGCTTCATCAAGCTTCGACAGCGATGAAGCAATGCGTGAGATACCCGCCACACCGACATCGAAGAGACGTTCGGTGGGATTGCCCAAAAGCTCGCTCATGACAGCTGCTTCTTCGCCGACAGGAACATCGAGCGCACCCGCCGTAATCACGAGGACCTTTGCACGATTAGGCTCCGCCTTAGGAAGACGTGTGGCCACAATGCGTGCCGTATCCCAGAAGTGAAGGTATTCGCGCTGGTCCTGAAGCGCTGCCACGATCGCTGGTGTCACCCGGGACGCAATAAGCTGGAGGCCCCGCTCGTGATAAGTCCGGAAGATATCGGCGACATGTTCGGGGGTTTTACCCTCGGCCAAGATCACCTCAGGAATGCCTGTGCGGAGCTCACGATGTTGGTCAAAACGACCAAGCAAGTGTTCTTCGAACGGCTCCCGAACGATGCGCTGAATAAGCTCATCTTCGCCCAGTTCACCATCGCGCCATGCGTGCAAAAGATTTCGAAGGGACATTGGTCAGTTTCCGGTCACAGGGGCAAGAATCCAGTCCGCCGTTCGCCAGGTTGTTGGAGCACCGGTGAACGCGGTGCGATTGATACTCTGACCGGTAGTCATGTTCAAGACGTTAACAGGAGTCGGTGAGAACGTGGCGCAAGTGGGTCCGCCGGCAGGGTAAGCGTCAGTGGTATCATTGTCGCTGGTCATATAATCGAGAACATTCGAGCAGCTGGTGCGATCGCAGGTTCCGGTACACAACAAGGTATGCGAACCCCGGTCTGAAATCAGATCGCACGACGAATAAGGAACATCGATTCCAGGGCGGCGTGTGCCTTCTGTGGCACGGGCCACTTGACCGGGTTGAAGCGCTGCTGCGGTGGCAAAACTTGCCGTTTGAAACGCTGAATCACAGGTTCCAAGATGTTCCACAACAAGACCCGCAAGCGGTGCTGGGCATGCCGAGCGATTGATCAATTCTACAAAATCGTCGGTCGACGAATAACCGCCGACCTCGTTGATTTGTACGTATTTAGATACTGAACCAGCGGTCAAATTGAAGGCGGAGACGGCAGCATTAAACCCATCAATAATAATATAGTACTTGGTGTTAGCGACGGCCGTAAATTCCACAGTTTCGTCGGTGGTTCCAGCGAAGGTCGACTTCCCAACACACATACCGGCTTGTTTGTGCGAACACTGCATTCCGGTGTCTTTCATAACGATCAGGTCGAGGTCAGCAGCCAACCCAGCAAGCTTGATTTGGACTAGGCCCGAGTTGGTCGGCGTGAACGAATAGGCGATTTCGGGACCTGTGTACGAGAATGTCGAGCAGGCCCATTTGTCCACCAAATTGAGCGATCCCGCGCCATCGTTTCTGGAAGCGCGTGCCCCGTTGCATGGAATCGCTGATGCTGTGACGCAGCCTTCTACTGTGCAGGTTGCCGAGCATCCATCGTTGCTTGTCGTGCCCATATCGTCGCACTCTTCAACGCCCGCACGGACAAATCCGTCTCCACAAAACGCGTTTGTGCACGTGTTGCTGCACCCGTCGGTGTTGGAGGTGTTTGCATCGTCACATTGCTCGACGCCACTTCGCACAAAGCCATCACCGCAAGTAGCGATGGTGCAGGTGTCCAAGCAACCGTCGGTATTGATCAGGTTATTATCATCACATTCCTCGCCCGCTTGTTGGATTCCGTCACCGCATCCTGGCAGCGTGCAAAGGTTGGAACAGGCATCATTATTGATAAGGTTTCCATCGTCACAGCCTTCGACTCCAAGCCAAACGAAGGCGTCACCACAACCCGCGTTCTCGCATGAATTCAGGCAATCGTCGGTGTTGCTCGCGTTGGCATCGTCGCATTCTTCGACGCCACTACGAACAAAACCGTCGCCGCAGGACGGGGCGACACAGGTGGTGAGGCACGAATCGGTGTTGATTGTGTTGCCGTCATCACAAGCTTCTACGCCGCTTTGAACAAACGCGTCGCCACAACGAGCCGCGACGCAACTGTTCAAACACACGTCGGTATTTACAAGGTTGGCGTCGTCGCATTCTTCGACATTTTCCTGAATAAATCCGTCGCCACATCCAGCATTTACGCAGGTGTTAAGGCATGCATCGGTGTTGAGGCCATTGCCATCATCGCATTGCTCGACGCCGCTGCGCAGGAATCCATCGCCGCAGCTCGACGCCAAACACGTGTTCAAACATGCATCCGAATTCGAGCTGTTGCCGTCGTCGCAAGCCTCGGTTCCGATTTGGGTTACGCCATCGCCGCAGGTGGCGGCAACACAGGCGTTCAGACAGGCATCAGTATTCACAAGATTGGCGTCATCGCATTGCTCGACACCCAGTTGGACAAAGCCATCGCCACAGCGGGCTGTTTCGCAGGTATTTGGGCAGGCGTCGGTGTTATCGTCGTTGCCATCATCACAAACCTCTTGGCCTGCACGCACAAAACCATCGCCACATGTGGCCTGAAGGCAGGTGCTCAAGCAGCCATCGGTGTTTGACATGTTTCCGTCGTCGCACTCTTCGGTGCCCTGAACCACTCCATCGCCGCATGAGGCTAGTTTGCAGGTGTTCGTACACGCATCTGCGTTTGACATGTTGCCGTCATCGCAAGCTTCTACGCCCTGATGCACGATGCCATCGCCGCAAGTTGCGACTTCGCAGGTGTTGGTGCAGGAGTCCGTGTCGTCGATATTGCCGTCATCGCAGGCTTCTGTTCCTTGTACAAATCCGTCGCCACATGAGGCAGCAACGCAGGTATTCAAGCACGAATCGGTATTTACTGCGTTGCCATCATCACAAGCCTCGACGCCCGCTTGCGTGAAGCCGTCACCGCAGGCAGCGACCGTGCACGTGGTCAAACACGCATCCGTATCCAGGTCGTTGCCGTCATCGCAGCCCTCGCCTTCCTGAACTACGCCGTCGCCGCATGAAGCCGGACGGCAATTATTTGAGCAGCCGTCCAAGTCATCATCATTGGCGTCGTCACAGCCTTCGCCAGGCCCAACAAACCCGTCGCCACAGACGGCGGTTTTGCACAAAATGCAGGCGTCGGTGTCGATTTCGTTGGCGTCGTCGCATTCTTCGCCGGCCTGAACAATACCGTCGCCACAGGACGCAAGGGCGCATGACGCGGTACAGTCGTCGGTTTCGATGTCGTTGCCGTCGTCGCAAGATTCCACGCCATCCTGAACGACCCCGTCGCCACAGCGCGCGGCTTCACAATTATTGCGGCAGGCGTCCGTGTCGATTGTATTTCCGTCGTCACAGGCCTCGTCAATATCGTCGATACCGTCTCCGCAGCGCGCCACGGGTGTGTCGGTTCCGGTGTCGGCTTCGTTGTTGGTCGTGACGTTATTGGTCACGTTGTTGGCAGGTTCCGAGACGTCGCCTTCGGCGCAAGCTCCGGCAAAAACCAACAAAGCGACAATAAGGAGGGCGGGAAAACGATACTGCATGGGCGATCTCGACTGATTAACAAGCGTGGCAGAAAACCAAGACACTGACCCTGTGTCAAAAGTTTTCGCGTTTTCGCCGCGAATACTGGGGCAAACAGTCACATTTTTTGGTGCCTATGCTGACAGGATTCCATCAAAAACCCATGAAGGGCGGGGCCCATCAACATCGGCCTTCCCCTTCGAGACATCGCGCTCTACTCTGATCGCAAATTCTGCCCAAGGAGCAAAAAATGACCGAAATCAAAGACCCCGAAAACACGATCCTGATGGAACTCAAAGATGGCCTCGTTACGATCGAGCTGATGCCCGATATCGCGCCTCTGCACTGCGCCCGCATGAAAGAGTTGGCCCGCGCCGGCAAATACGACAACGTTGTGTTTCACCGCGTCATCAACGGCTTCATGGCCCAGACCGGGGATGTTTCGAACGGCAACGCCGAAAAAGACTTCAATATTCGTTTGGCGGGAACTGGCAAATCAGACCTTCCCAACCTGCCTGCCGAGTTTTCGGAAGTGCCTCACGAGCGCGGCACGCTTGCAGCTGCACGATCGTCGAACCCTGATTCGGCTAACAGTCAGTTTTTCATCAACTTCAAGCTGAACGCTTCGTTGAACTACCAGTACACCGTTTACGGGCGCGTGATTTCGGGCATGGAGCACGTCGACGCGATCACGCGCGGCGAGCCACCGACAAACCCAGATCGCATGATCAGCGTTAAGGTCGCAGCGGACGTTTAGTCGGGTTTCGGGTCATCAGGTTTCAGGAAAGCACCGCGGCTCGCTGGCCCCATGAAATGAAGAAATCCAAAACATACACGTCATATGGGTGCAGGCTGGTCCTTCGCCTTGTCACAAATCGCGGGACCTAAAAATTGCCTGATTAATTTTGGACATTCTTCAGGTTCCGCGATGAAAATCCCCGTTTTGCTGGTGCTCGCAGCTCTAAACAGTGGTTGTGCCGTGCATAATCACTACTATCCAGCCTCTGTAGCTGACCATCCTGATGGAATCGACGAGCCTCGAGAGGCGGAGCAATCGGACCAAGGTGAGCTGGCCGCAGAACAGCCGAAATCACCCGCGACGGTCGCATCGACGGCTGACTTCGAGCCGGAAGGCGGTATTGACGACCGGGCGGCCCCTTCGGACATTATTCCGTCTAAAACGAACGAAGGACGGTCGTCCGTGTTCGCTGGTTGTGACGTTAAAAATCACGATACCGGATGGGTCATCGCGAACTGTTCTGACCTGACGATCATGTTGCAAACAGGACCATCGGCCCGGGGAAATCTTGGACGCTTATTCGCTTATGCAGCTACGTATGCAGCAGAGCAGTCCATGATCCCGGCGTCGTATTGGGGTCACCGGAAATTTCGAGACCTAAACGGACGGCAGGTCGAGTTCGTCGATTACGACCTCAGAAAGAATCAGCCATCAGCGTTTGGTGGGACCAACACCGACGAAAACGGCGAAGTTCTGGCACAGGGGATCTATACCTTTGCGCCCTCCGGACAGGGTAAAATAGGTATTTTGTGCCAGCAGGACGGACTGCTGGAGCTGAAGCGATGTACTGAAATTATCCGCCGTATCACCACTGAAGTTCTAACCGAAATCGTTCAGCGGCCTGACGATGCCGTCATGGTAGCTGGAGTGCCTCTCAAATCTGAAGGTTCATGTTATTTTCTGCGGCCGACCGAGCTGGGCTGCCCTAGTGGTGGTGTCGATTGGAGCGAGGGACCTCGGCAAGATGTGGAGGCATATATCTCGAAAACAATCGACGGATTGACCGACACGAATGGCATCGAAGGCTTCCACAACCCACATAATATATCCGATTGCCGCATCGGAGACACCGCCACCCGTTGCCATGAAATTCGCTATAATGGCGTGTTGAAAAGTCCGATTAGTATCACCCATATTGCTCAGGTTGACCGAAATCAGGGCTCGATGTGGGTGAAGTGCCACTTCAGCACCTCAGACCCTGCACCAAAGATCTGTCGACAAATGTTTGGCATCTAAAACTGACCGATGCCAAGGCAACATCGGAGAGTTCGAAGTTCCATTGATTTCGACCCATTATCAGTCAAGAATCACCGCCGAGCAGGTCAAACTTCGCCATCTGGAGCTTCCAACGTCCCAACTTCTGTCAATAAGTTATTCAGAAATTCGTGGAACGCTTCAGTCTGAAAATTCTTCTCCGACTTAAGCTTGCGGAGATACTCAAACCCGATTTCCTCGATTTCGTCGTGCCGCTTCAGCACAAACAGCAGGGCGCAAACCACGACGGCTCGATCATATATGAGAGGTGAAACAAGGCTTGATGTTCGGTCTCGACCACGCAGGATCGTCAGTAAAGAATTCAAATTTTTCCATTCTTCGAGGGCTGGAATTCCTACGCGCCAAAAAATATCCAGCATCTCGTTAACGGCGGTTGGGATGTCTTCTTCGCTGCAAATATCGATCACGTTTCGCTTGCCCGGAGTATCCGCAGTGGAGGTTTCTAAATTGCCGAGTTCAGCTCCAGCGGTCCATGACTGTTTACCAAGGTGCAACCCAGGCCGGGAATGCCTTGCGATGACATCTTCAACGATGTCGAGTCGAATTGCGATGTCTACTGTCGCCGTCATTTCATAACTATAGTTGGCGAAAGCAACGTGCATCGTCGTCCGACCCCCAGAAAACGTCTTTCTGTATTCCTGTTCGCTGCTTATGTAGGAGTAGCCAAAGTCATCAGCCATTGGCTTCGCAAGGGCGACTAGAAGTTTCTTCTTCATGATGGTTAGAGACGTCTTCATCATCACTCTCGTTCGAAGTTTACCTGTCCAATTTACCCAGTTTTGCGCCAAATTTCCCACCCATAACGATTTTACTATAATCGGTGGTGGTTTCTGCTGTGGCTGCAAAGTCCTTGCTGGCAGTAGACCCGTGGTGGGTCAGTAGGACTGCGACCTAGGGCAATCGCAGGTGATTTCAAATCATGATATGGCTTGAATCACACCTACGACGGCGTGCCTGTGAACCCCGACAAGACTACACTTAAAGGCATTTTGGGCCGGATTCGATTCTCGAGCGACGACGGCGAATTTTCCGTCGCCGAGCTTGAGGGCTCTGGTGGAAAAGCGACCACTATTGT
>JBBKVQ010000455.1:0-18201 GCA_037968515.1 Bradymonadaceae bacterium | reverse complement strand
TTTTGACGCAACTGGCGGTCTTGCCGGGCACGCTTGCAGCGCAACAGCCCCCTACTTTTACGGTGAATCATTTCGATTCGTTGCCAATTCTCAAGACGAACGTGTTGAACGTGGCAGGTTCGGGCGTGCTCGACCACCTCACGCCGTCGGCAGGCCTGCTGTTTCACTACTCACGTGAACCGTTGGTGCTGGCGGACGACAACACGGACGCACCGTTGATCGAATACCAGGCGATCGGTGAAATTTGGGTCGGGTTGGGTCTTTTTGATTACGTCGATCTTGGCATCATGTTGCCCGTCACTTTCCTTCAAGAGGGTGGCGACCTTGATGCAGCGCCAAACAGTAAAGACGCCACCCTCGCAACAGTGGGCGATATTCGAGCCACTGCGAAATTACGACTTTTGAAACCAAGCCAAGCTTGGGGATTTGGCGCAGCCGTTTTGGCGACTGGCTACTTTCCGATCGGAGACGAGACCTCGTTTAACTCCGATGGAGCCCTTCGAGTCGAACCCCGCGTCGTGCTGGACTGGACGCACCCTGTGGGTGTGGGTGTCTACACCAATATCGCTTACCAGGTGCGCCCAGAGCGCACGCAGTTTGGGTACACGAGCGACGACAAAATTCGGTACGGCGCAGGTTTAATGATCCCAACGGGCGCCGAAGGATTGCGAATCTACGGAACTCTGTTCGGAGACCTGCAAGCCGACAGGCCTGAGTGGGGCTCAGGACGGGGGGAACCCACGGAAGCTCAAGGTGGCATCCAGTGGCAGAGCAAACAGGGCATCACGCTGACCATCGGCGCGGGCCCAGGGCTCAGCTCGGGCGTGAGCACGCCAAAATGGCGAATCATCACGGCGTTTGGTTTTTCGACGCCGGATGATGACAAAGATAATGACGGAATCAAAGACCGCATGGATGGGTGCCCACTTGAGCCCGAAGACATCGACGGAGACCGTGACACGGACGGCTGTCCCGACGACGATCGTGACGGCGACCGCATTCCTGACGACCGCGATGCCTGCCCGGAAGTCCGCGAAGACTACGACGGATTTCAGGACGAAGACGGTTGTCCCGAACCTGACAACGATGGCGACGGTGTCCTCGATGACCTAGACCGCTGTCCGCTGGTTGCGGGCAAAGGCACGAAGGACGGCTGCCCAAGGCTCGACAGCGACGGCGACGGTATTTTGGACGACGTCGACCGATGCCCCGAAGTGCCTGAAGATAAAGACGGCTTTGATGACGAGGACGGTTGCCCCGACGAAGACAACGATTTCGACGGCATCCCAGACAAAGACGACCGTTGCCCCTTCAAGGCGGAAGATAACGACGGATTCCAAGACACGGACGGATGTCCCGACGAGGACAACGACGGAGACGGTATCGTCGATGTTGCCGACAAGTGTCCAAACGAAGCCGAAACCATGAACGGGATCGAGGACGAAGACGGCTGTCCTGACGCGAAAGAAAGTTCGGTCAAAGTCACCAAAGATCGGCTGTTGATTACGGAAAAGGTGTACTTCGGAAATGCCTCAGATCGTATCGAATCGCGCAGCTTCAATATTCTGGATGACATTGCGCGTACTCTCCAAGAGAACCCGCAGATCCGTCGAATAGTCGTCGAGGGGCACACCGACAGCCGAGGTAACGAAGCTAAGAACCAGAACCTTTCCGAGCGACGAGCCGCCGCCGTCTTGAAGTACCTGGTCAACAAAGGTGTAGAGTCTTCGAGGCTTGAGTCACGCGGCTATGGCCCCGACCAGCCGATCGCAGACAACGAAACACCCACCGGACGTGAGCAAAACCGCCGAGTCGAGTTCATCATCGCAAAATAGCGCGACTCTGGCTGGAGGCCTCATCAATCGCAAGACGATGAATAACCCGATGGCGCACGCTCGCGTGCGCCATCGGCGCATCCACACCTACGCCAATGGCGCTTCTTCCACTTCAAACTTGGAGGGCACCATTACCTTGCACGTTGACCATCGACCAAGTCACACCTAGCATTCTGCCCATAACTAAACAGGGAGACTCCATGACCGTCGGTGATAACCTTGAGGAATTTTACGGGAAAGTAGTCGAAGACTTCGACCTCGACAAAGGCATCGAAAAACCGACGGGTGTCGTTTACCGGCTGCGGTGCGAGTACGACGACGAGGTGACCACACCCGACCGAATTCAAAAGTTTGCTGAGGATCCCAAGGCTAAAGAAGTCAAAGCACTCGTCATCGGCGTGTGGGACTTCGAGGGTGGCGATTCCTCGGAAGTTGTCGAAGCGCTCATGAAACACAAAACGGTGTTTCAGGGGCTTGAAGCCCTGATGATCGGCGATATCACCGGCGAAGAGAACGAGATTTCATGGATCGAGCAGTGCGATTTGGGGCCACTCATCAACGCGCTGCCAAACCTCGTGCACTTCCAGTGTCGTGGAGGCACTGGCCTTGAACTCAAAGGCATCAAGAGTTCCAAATTAAAGACTTTGATTGTGGAATCGGGCGGACTGCCCAACGAAGTGATACGTGACGTGATGAAGGCTGAGGTTCCCAATCTTGAGCACCTTGAGCTGTGGCTGGGCACCGAAGATTACGGATTCCAGGCGAATATCCACGACCTTCGTCCCCTGTTGAGCGGAAAAAACTGGCCGAAACTGAAGCACCTCGGGCTGCGAGATTCAACGATCGCTGACGCGATCGCTAAATCCTTCACGGCCGCAGAAAAAGCAGACGTCAGCAGCGTTCAGGTCGAAGGCAAGACGTTCGTTTTGACAGGAAAACTGCTTCAACTCGACCGCAAAAAGGCCGAGGCAGCGTTGGAAGCTCAGGGCGCCAAAATTGGCGGCAGTGTCTCGAAAACCACTGATTATCTTGTGGCGGGTGAAAAGGCCGGCAGCAAAATGGAAAAAGCCAAATCACTTGGCGTGCCTGTGCTGTCCGAAGGCGACTTAATGGTTCTGATCGGCGGGGATACCTCGAATGTGTCTGACGCCGGTGGAAGCGTGCTCGACACGATTAAGGTTCTGGATTTGTCGATGGGAACGCTCAGTGACGATGGCGCCAAGGCGTTGTTGGCGAATCCTAAAATCCGGGCACTGGAAAAGCTCGACCTCCATTATCACTACATGAGTGACGAAATGATGGAAGCACTTCGAGCATTGCCTATTCAGGTCGATGTTTCCGATCAGCAGGACTTCGAAGAAGACCCGGAAGACCGCTACGTCGCTGTCTCCGAGTAGCATGCGCATAACGCTCATCGGCAACCCCGAGAACCGCCGCGTCACGTATTTTCTGGACGCGGCCGCGCGCCTTGGGGTGCCACCTCCCTTGGTGGTGTCTTGGCTGGAAGTCCTTGAGCACCCCCACCCCGCCCAAATCTGCGACGCCGATCTGATTCGAATTGAATCACCAGGCGAAAACCACAGGGTGGAGGCCGCCCTTGTTACGCGCGGTGCGCTTGCGCGGCGAAGCGAGCCTCCTGCGTGGACCATAGAGCCAGAGGACCACGGAAGGATTCGAGATCAACGCCTCTGGTTCGAAGGGTTCACCGATATCCTCGGAAAACTAGCGACTTGCGAGGGACGTTTCATGACGCCTCCGTCCGAGATCCTAGCGATGTTCGACAAGGTCGCTGCTCGCGAACGCCACTCTGCCGCGGGCGCTCCCCTGCCCGAGTTTCTCGGTATGATCGAGAATTCGGATAATTTGGAGGCGCTGGCACAGGTTCACCACCGAATATTTATCAAACCCCAGTTTGGCTCGTCTGCGTCTGGAGTCATCGCCTTCAGGGGTGGTCCAGTCGCTCAAATGACCACGAGCGTCGAGCTAAACGGCACGAGGCTCTACAATTCTTTGAAAATTCGCGCCTACACGGACCGGTCGCAGCAAAAACTAATCATTGAAACGCTGGCACCCGACGGCCTTTTTGCCGAAAGGTGGGTCCCTAAAGCCACGCGTGGTGGCGCGTTTGACTTCCGAGTCCTTGTGGTGGCTGGAAGACCTGAACACGCCGTCATGCGTGTTTCTCAGTCACCGCTGACTAACCTTCATCTGGGCAACGAACGGGGCGATATCGAGGCTTTTCGAGCAGCCAAACCCGAGGCGTTCAAAGCTGTGCAAGATGCCGCGGTGGCCGCTGCTGCCGGGTTTTCAGCAATCGCCTGCGGAGTCGACGTCGCCCTTGAGGCCACGATGAAGCGAGCCTACGTCCTGGAGACAAACGCCTTTGGTGACCTGCTCCCCAACGTGTTCGTCGATGGCAAGGACACGTATTCACGATCACTCGAAGAGGCGCTCAAGCGCTAATTCCACGGTACCAACGTCCAAAATTTGCGCATCAGGCCTGTCAGCGCCAGTCCACGTGCGGCCGTTCGACACCCAGATGGTTTTCCAACCACACGCCGTGGCACCCGCGATATCGTGCTCTGGATGGTCCCCAATCATCACGTAGCGCGCCGCCGCCCAGCGTTCGCAAGCCAGAAACGCCTCCCGTTCGGGCTTGGCTGCCCCGAGTTCACCTGCCACGACGATAAAATCGAACACGTCGTTCAGCCCAGAGTTTGTGATCTTTAACCGTTGGTTTACCGCCCCGCCATTGGTCAAAAGGCCCACCCGTGCCCTGGTCTTCAGTCGCTCGATCAGCGCGATTCTTTGCGGGTCTGGTGCACAATGACTCCCAAGATTTGATTGCATATCTTGCCAGAACTCATGCGCGTTGAGCGGCAGCGCCAAGCGACGGACAACTTCGTTACAAAACCGACTCCGATCGGCGTAGCCACGGTCGTCAATTTTGATCAATGCGGCGTGGGAATCGCCCTCGGCTCCCCAGGCGCGCAGATAGGCATCGATCGCCCGATCGCGGTCCAACAACGTGTTGTCGAGGTCGAATACCAATACGTCCATCGCCGCATAATTGCAGGCTCTGGCGATGGAGGCTAGTGTCGTAGCACGGAGTTTTTTGATGCCAGATATGAACGCCATCGTGGGCACCCACGATATCATTTTCATCACCTTGGACACGTTGAGGTACGACGTCGCATCCCAGTTGATGCGCGACGGTCGAACCCCGAATTTTGCCGCGTGGCTCGGTGGAGACTGGGAGCAACGGCACACTCCCGGTACCTTCACCTATGCGGCACATCACGCGTTTTTTGCGGGGTTTCTGCCTACGCCGGCTACTCCCGGTCGCCATCCTAGACTTTTTGCCGCGAAATTTGGCGGTTCAGAAACCACCACCCCGCAGACCGCGGTTTTTCAGGAAGCGACGATCGTCGAAGGCCTAAGAAATCGCGGCTACCAGTCGATATGTATTGGGGGCGTCGGTTTTTTCAACCAGCAAACCCCGCTGGGCAACGTCTTTCCTGCAATGTTTGACGAGGCGGAATGGAAGCCGGAATTCGGCGTGACAAATCCGATGTCGGCGGAGTTGCAATTTGGTCGAGCTGCCCAATGGCTCGATGCCCTGAACGGTGACCAGAGGGCCTTCCTGTTCATCAACGTTTCAGCGATGCATCAACCCAACTGCCACTATATCCACGGCACTGACCACGATGATTTGCTAACTCACGCTGCAGCCTTGGAATACGTAGATTCTTGCGTGCCTATTCTTGCACAAGCACTGTCGCGCCGAGACGCGGTTTTCTGTATCGTCTGCGCCGACCACGGAACAGCTTACGGCGACGACGGCTTCGAAGGACATCGCCTTGCACACGACGTCGTGACGCATGTGCCGTACGCAGAATTTCTTCATGCAAAGGACGTCCGATGGGACTCAGAGAAACGTTAGCTCAAAGTCGGTACCTCGCTTACAGCTATGCTTATCCGCATAAAACTGCGTACCGCCCCTTTGAAGAGCCCATGCCGCTCCAAGAGGTTTGGAAAGACGAAGACCAATCGGCTCTCTTCCTCTACCTGCATATCCCGTTTTGCGAGATGCGCTGCGGCTTTTGCAATCTGTTCACCATGGCAAAACCCAAGGTCGAGTTTGAACGCGAATACTTAAAGGTTTTGCGACGCCAAGCGGAGCTGACTCGGCTGGCCATGCCAGACGCAAAATTTGCTCGGATCGCCATTGGCGGCGGCACGCCAACCCATTTGGACGAAGCCGGACTCAACGATGTGTTTTCGATCGTGCGTGACGTCATGGGCGCCGACTCGCTCGCCGTGCCGGTTTCAGTCGAAACGTCGCCTGAGACCATGACAAAAACCAAAGCCCAGATGTTGCGTGAGTTTGGTACCGACCGCGTAAGCATCGGTGTGCAGAGTTTTCTGGAGTCCGAAACCAAGGCGGTTCGCCGGCCGCAAAAGCCCGATATCGCTCGTGGTGCGCTGGACATGATGCGCACTGCCGGGTTGCCGACGATGAACATCGACCTGATTTACGGCATTCAGGATCAGACTCCAGAGACGTTTGAATACTCGATTCGAGAAGCCCTCAAATTTGAGCCAGAAGAAATCTATCTCTACCCCCTCTACGTCCGTCCGCTCACGGGGCTCGGAAACTCTCCGCGAGCATGGGAAGACGTGCGATTTGCCCTGTATTTACACGGGTCTCAGGTCCTATTGGATTCGGGTTACGAACAAGTCTCGATGCGCATGTTCCGTAAGATCGCCTCGGGTTCGGACACAGGCCCAGTGTATTGCTGTCAGGCGGATGGAACCGTTGGGCTTGGAGCCGGAGCTCGATCGTACACCTCCACGACGCACTACTGCAGCGAGTACGCCGTTGGGCGCCGCGGTGTGGTCGAAATTCTGGAAGACTTCGTCGACCGCCCAGACAAACGCCTTTCGCACGTTGAGTATGGCACGCCGATGAACGCCGAAGAGCAGCGAAGGCGCTTCGTGATTTTGTCACTGCTGTCGTCGGAGGGCTTGAGCGATGTTGATTACTCCGCCAAATTCAAGGCACAGCCCATGGATGATTTCCCGGAGTTGATCGAACTGCTGGAAATGAAGCTTGCCACCAAGGGTGACAACCTTATGGTTTTGACCCGCGAGGGCATGGGATGGTCCGACGCCATCGGTCCTTGGCTCTATTCGGAGTCGGTGCGCCAATCTTGCGATGAGTTTGAGTTGCGATGAAGTGGTCCATTCTATATCGAGGGCCCCTGTCGAGCTGCAATTATGCTTGCGACTACTGCCCATTCGGAAAAACCAAAAATACGCGCGCTGAACTGGCCGACGATGCGCGGCGACTGCACCAATTTGTTGACTGGGTCATCGAACAACCAGTCGATATCGGCGTGTTGTTCACGCCGTGGGGCGAGGCCATGATTCGAAAGCACTATCAGAAAGCATTTATTAGGCTCTCACAGGCGTCAAATGTGCGCCGAGTCGCCGTGCAAACCAATCTGACCTTTCCGACGGCCTGGCTCAAAGACTGTGATCTTGAAAAAGTCGCGTTTTGGACGACCTTTCATCCCACGCAGACCTCACTTCCAGCATTCGTGGACAAGACCAGAGCGTTGGACGCTGCGGGTGCCCATTACAGCGTGGGCGTCGTGGGTTTCAAAGACGCCTTAGCTCAGGCCGCAGAACTCCGAGCGAGCCTGCCAGACGATGTCTACATGTGGGTGAACGCCAATAAGCGCGACCCTGACTACTACTCGGAAGCAGATATCGCGGCCTGGGAAGAAATCGATCCGCTGTTTCGGTTCAATACGCGCAGGCATGCGTCGCTTGGCCAGGCCTGCCAAGCGGGATCCACTTCGTTCACGGTGGATGGCGACGGCGAGGCCCGTCGCTGCCATTTCATCGCAGAACCCATTGGTAATATCTACACCTCGGAAATCGCCGAGGCGCTGCGACCCACTCCATGCACGAACTCGACCTGCGGTTGCCATATCGGGTACGTCCACATGGACCGGCTCGGACTCTACGACGTATTTGGCGAAGGTTTGTTGGAACGACGTGCTAAATCGGACTACTGGCACAGCAAGGGCCCTGCGTTGGCACGGGCTCTGCACTCACTGTCGCAGATCGGGAATACCCGACTCGAACGATGAAAATTTTGCATTCTAGCGCATTTGCGCGAAATTGGTGCGCTGCACCTACTCATGGACAAGGAGAGACTCATGAGCCACGGAAAATTGACACGTCGCGGATTTCTTAACGTTGCTGCCGGTTCAATAACCACCCTCACGGTGGGATATTTGCTGACTGGCTGCCAACCCAAAGAAGGCGCTGGCGGCGGCGCAGAAGCAGCACCGGCTGCTCCTGCTAACGCAAAAGTAGCTGACTGTACCGATGTTTCGGGACTGTCAGAAGCTGACAAAGCAACTCGCACTGGACTTCAGTACGTTGACAAGGCTGCTGACCCTTCAAAACATTGCAATAAATGCGTTCTCTACTCCGAACCCGTCGGCGGATCGGCTTGTGGCGGCTGCAGCGTCGTTAAGGGGCCCATTGCTCCGGAAGGCTCTTGCACAGCATTCGCTCCCAAAGCCTGATTTCCTTTGCCAAAACGGCTAAATAGCTTTCAAATAGCCCACCCTTTTACCGGTGGGCTTTTTTGTGCAAAAAAACTCCTTTGATGCATTCTGCCAACTCGCGTGCGTAGAGCCGTCCGACGCTCTTCAGTCTTGGTTTGCTGCCTCCGCTCTGGTTGAGCCGGCACAGCTTACAACGCTTGCCGCCGCGTTTTTATGGGCTACGCAGTCTGAACAGCTTTCGTTCCTGCCTCGCAGCGAGTGGGCCACTGCAGTCGTGGAGTCGAACCTCGTTCGATGTCAGTCGGCAGAACTGCTGGCGCATCTTGGCGCCTTGGCATCAGACGATGCTCCTCATGCTTTTGTAGAAGAAGTTTTCTGGCGTGAAACGGCGCTCACGAGTCTCGATCTTTCGAGTGATGACCACTTTGCCAATTCATTGATTTTGGACACCGACCGCCTAGTCGCTGCATTGTCCTGCATTCGAAACGTCAAACCATGCCCGCACGCCGATCGACTGCTTCAAATTTTCCCCGAGCTTATCGCCCTTCGAATCCATCAACCTGACTACGTGACGACCGAGCACGAGACGGTTGTTGGCGGCACTTCCCTGCCGATACTCGAACACCTAGTAGACCGCGTTCTGTCGCGAAAACTCCGGGGTCTTGAGCGGGCCGACATTTCCATATTTCAGCGGGACGATGCCCTGAGCCAGGCCGCATTTGATGCGGAGGTGCTCGGGTGTTTGCGGATCGGCGACCTAGGTCTCCTGCCAGCACTCCGCGCGGCTTTGTTGTTCCTGGATTTCTCGAAAGGTGGGAGCGAAGAAACCCGCACCGAATGGAAACAATCCGGTGTTGATTTATCGGTTCATAATACTGCATCGGCCCAGATCATTCATAATTTCGGTGTATTGCGTCGTTTCCCGCGTTTTCGTGGGTCCCCTTGTATCGAGAACCTAATCATTGAGTTGGTGCGCGTGCATGGGTTGACCGGGCAGACGATCCGCGGCGAATGCCCACTGACGGTGTTTGCGCCTTTCCTGCATTGGTTGCGTGGGTCGACCGAAATGGTCGCCAAATCCTTGGGCGTTTCCGAGGGCAACGCTGTCGACGCGGTCATCGACGTGCTGCACCTGATTAACGTCTGTGACACTGCAGGAGTTAGAGAAGGCCTTTTTGACGACTCATTGCGGTTCGAGTTTGTCGCGGTCGAGAACTTACTCAGGCGACTTGCCCGAGAGCCCATGACCTCTCAACGTGAGACCGAGATTCAGCTCCAACGATTTGAAATCCACAATAACGCGGACACCGAAGCAGAGCTCGAACAAAGGCAGCGACAGTGGCTGACTGACCGGCTTATGCGTCTTCGAAAGAGCCGGATTTCAAACGGAGAACCCGCAACGGAATCACTCAAGGCTACACAGGATCTTAGTGCCGCTGCGGTAGATACGGTTGTGGGCCTGATGTGTAGGTGTCAGTTTTGGTACGTCGAAGCCGCGACCTCAGCGCTCTCGCCGTCGGCCCAGCTGCGGCTCCTTTTGTGTTCGTTGATGCAAGCTCAGCGCGACCCTAAAATCGATACAGACGCAATGTTCCATGTGACGTTCATCCCGCTTGTTCGCGACCTAGATCGTCGTGAAGACCCTGCGGCTGCATATCGTGTTCGGCTGATCGAGGCGCTCTTGCGGAGGCTCGATATCGAAGCCATTTGTGCCGGCGCCGACCCAATGCCTGATGATGCGCTCGGAAGCTTCGAGGTTGAGCTTGGAGGCTATCAAGCCCACGCCGTGCGCTTTGAAGCGTCTGCGGAGACGCAGGCTTTGCTCACGCTGCTTCCCGCCTACGAGAAGAAGTCGAGCGCGGCATTTCATGCCACTCTTAAGGCGCTTTGTGATTTGTACGGTTTGCGGAAAGACGAATTTGATCGCATCTCGAACGAGAGCATTTACCTCACTCATATGAACTCAGCGCGGTCTGATAAAGAACGCATGCTCGATTATGCAGTCCCAGGTTGTCTGGTCGAAATCGGACCCGGAGGTGGAGTTGTTCTCGACCTCATGGAAGCTAGGTTTCCAGGCTCCAAAGTCATCGGAGTTGATGTCTCAAAGATGGTCGTCGAGTCACTTCAAGAACGCCGAGAAAAAGAAGACCGGAGCTGGTCGGTGATCGAGGCCGATGCCTACGCCCTGCCCCGGTATCTGGAACCCGGCTCAGTCACGACAATCGTGTTGTGTTCGGTATTGCACGAAATCTACAGCTACGTTGAGCACACCGTCGAGGGCGTGCCTCGTAGGTTTCGGCTCGAAAGCGTCCGAGACCTACTTAGAGCTTGTTATAAAACTTTGGCGCCGGGCGGCCGAATCATCATTCGTGACGGCATTATGCCCGACGACGAGCCACGAATCATCGAATTCATCGATCCGCACGGGCCCGAGTTCTTCCGACTGTTTCAGGAACAGTTTGAGGGTCGTCCTATCTGTGGCGAATGGCTGGACGAAAAACGCGTTTGCCTTGGTCAGGCTGACGCGATGGAGTTCCTTTATTGCTACACTTGGGGGCCGGCGAGCTTCCCCTATGAAGTGCGCGAGCAATACGGCATCCTGCCCTACGACGATTATCAGGCCACCGTTTTGACATGGCTAGGCAACGAGGGGCCAGCGCCGCGCGCGATCAACTTACCCGAGGCCGAAGCCTCGTATCTGCAACAAGGCTACATCGACGGCCTCGCCCCAAAAGTTAGATTCTATGATCGTTCGTTCCAGGCAGTGCCGCTGCCGGACTCGAACGCAATTCTAGTGTTTGAAAAGACCGTCTAGTTGAGCTTCCGTGTCGCCAACTCGATGTACTGTTTTGCGTTGGCGTTGGCAGGCTCAATTTTCAGCACTTCTTCCCACGCCGCAATCGCCTCTTTGTAGCGAGACAAGCGATAGTAGGACTGGCCCAAATTGATCCGATATTCAGTTCGACCAGGCCGAAGCTTGACCGCCTGAAGCTGATGTCGCACGGCATCGTCATACTGTGCTTGGTCAAAGAATGCCTGTCCTAGCCCGGCCTGAACGATGTGATTTCCGCCATCGACCTTCACCAGTTCTTGATAGAGTTTCTGCGCCCTAGCGAGATCCCCCCGTGAATAAGCAGCCCGCGCGTCGGCCAACATTCCTTTTTTATCGTCGGTCTCTGGTGTTGGTTCTTGCGGAGTGGTCTTTTCGACTTTTACCTCCGTTTTTTCGACCTTCTCCACTTTCTGCAGGCTAGGGTCGACAGGCTCGGGAGCCTCAATTGGATCTTCAATGGGTACAGCCGCGAGCCCGATATCTTCGGTCGAACCGTCGGGAATCCCGGCACCAACGTCTGACAGGCCGGGGACAACGACTGTCCCCACATAGCGGGCCTGAAACTCTTCGGCGCGTTTCTTTAGCGCCTGATCGTCAGGTGCCCATTGGCTCGCGTATCCCGCGAGTGTCCTGGCTAAATTCAGGTCGCCCGCCTCGTCGGCAATCGTCGCCCCGGAACTTGTCCGTTCGACAAACGATTTGCGCATTATTTCATATTCAACTGAGGCCGGGGCCTCCCTTTTCACGGTTTCCAGTGTACTCAAGGCGCAGTTTCCAAACGGGCTTATCAAACGCCCGCCGGCCACCGCCGCATCATAGTCCTGCAAGTGTTTGGGCAGATCGAATGCCGGTTTTTCGGAAACCACAACCTCTTCGACTTTCGTGAATTCTGGATTCGCATCGAACGTCGCCAACTGCGTGTAAGCGACGAACGCAATCGCGCCCGCGACCACGACACCTAAAGCGATGAAAAGCGTACGTTTGTTGGATTGCTCTGCAGCGTGCAGATGTTCGGCATCTAGCTGCGCGTCCCAATCTGGAGTATCCCCCGCAAACCACTCGTCTGAGGTCTCGGCGGCCTTTTTCCCGGTATCGATGAACCCAACTTCGAACGTCGGAGCCTTCTCAGCATCGGCTTTTGCGGATGCGGCTTTCTCGGCTTTTTCAGCCTTCGCTCCCTCGGCAAATTCGCGCCCTTCTTTCTCGTGGGCCTCATTCAGCAACGAAACATCGACTTCGACAGACGAGCGTTTGTCGCGCTTGCCCTTTGAAGGTTTAACATTCGCCTCTTTGGCCTTCGACTTCGCTGGCTTCAAAATCGCAGTGGGCTCAGCCTTAGAGGGCTCAGTCTTAGTAGGCTCAGTCTTAGTAGGCTCTGCTGGGATTGGTTCGTCGACAATAACTGGCTCAACCACAACGGCTGCAGGCTCAATCACGGGCTCAGGCTCAACCACAGGCTCAACGACTGCAGGCTCAGGCTCAACCACAACTTTGGCCTCAGCCTCAACCACGGGCTCAGGCTCGACCACCACTTTGGGCTCAGCCTCAACCACAACTTTCGGCTCGACCGGTTTGGCACTAGATTTCCCGGCTGCTTTCAACACTTGTTCCACTTCAGCCAACACTTCACCCGACGTCGCAGGCGTTTCCACCGCAGCGTCAAAGTCGGGGACGATCATCTTCAGCGTGCCCGAATCACCGATATCAGTTGGCGACGCTTCAACATCATCCTTGCCTTTCGCCTGCCTCCAGCCTGCCTCTTCTATCGCAGCGCCAATACTTCCGAGCATGAGCGTCTTCTGAACCGAGTCCTCGTCAACCGCTGGCGTGTTCCGCAGCGTGCTGCCCTGGCTACCCAAGATCATCGTTTTTCCAACGGGACTATCGACTTCTCTCTCGTTCTCGTCTGTTTTCCGGTCGCCAGCCAGCGCTACGGCAGAACGAACGGTCTCGACTTTTCGAAGCAAGGCGGTGGACGAAAGATCAGCATCATCCGCCGCACCTAGTCCAGCCAGCCCCGGCAATGAATCTCGGTCGACCGAACTCATTTCGATCGTGCGGTAATGGTCGTCTTCTTCCTGAACTTCTGCGCGCTCGATGCGCGGCGCGAGCGTTTCCGCTTCGACGCCTAACAGATTAGCCAACGCCCCGATGATTGCAGACGGCGCCTGAAAACGTTTTGCCGGGTCTTTTTCGAGCATCATTTGGACAACGACGTCCATGTCTGCAGGCGCCTCGCCTCCTCCCCGGGCAATCGAAAGTCGCATCGGATGTTCGGTGATATGACGCCGCAAAACTTCCGCAGGATTAGGATCAGAAAACGGAGGTCGGCCAACGATCAATTCGTAGAGCAATATCCCTAGGGCATAAACGGCGCTGCGCAAATCTCCGGCTCGCCCCTTCATGGCTAGTTCGGGCCCCATATAAGCGACGTAACCAACAAATTTTCCAGCCGAACCCGCGAGAGTTTGCATCGGATTGTCCACCCATTGAGCGTCCTCGCTGTACCACTCGCCCAATTGCACCCGACCATTTAAAAGGTCGGTCACGAATATTGACGCCGGATGAAGCCCGTGATGGGTGACACCTTTGTCTGAAAGCCACTCGATCAAACGAGCAACGTTTGCGGTTAGTTTGGCGGCCGTGCGCCAATCCAACTGCCGACGCTCAAGCAAAAGACTGTGAAGACTTGGTCCACGGGGCGCGGTTTCGATCACAAAGGGTGGGTAATGAGAGAACTCAACCTGCAGCAACGTCGTCAGTTGTCGTGGCACCGGTGACGCAATTTTAGCGCGCGCTGTTTCAACGAGTTTTGGCGCAACTTGAGACGGAGAAAATGAGGCGTTGAACACGGTCACATAACAAGGGCGTTTGCCCTCAATAAGTCGACCGGAATACCGCTCGCCCATCTCGTCGGAGTGCTCTAGACGCTCCAACTTGACCAGACTACCCAAAGTAGCGCCCGCAAGCGCTCCACGTGCGGTCTGATCCTCAAGTGGCGAACCGTCATTAGGGCAGAAGACTTCGCCTCCTGAGAACACCGATTGACATGTCGGACAAACTTTCACCGACTACTCCTGACTAAACCATCAACTTCAACCCGACATCACATCGCGTCGGGCGAATTGACGCGGCAGCATAGCGAACCGTTTCGACGTTGTTAAGCACCGATTAGCATGATAAATCGCCCACCATTGGTGAGGATAAGATATGACAGAAGAAGAAACATCGAATCTTGTGCAACGACTTAGCCCAGATTTAAGTGGAAAGCAGCGTAGCTTTCTGAAGAGTTTGGGACAGACGTTGAAACCAATCATTTTGATTGGGCAGAAGGGCATCTCCGAAGGCGTCATCGAAAACTTCAAGGCGGCGCTGCTTGCGCACGAACTTGTGAAGGTAAAAGTGCACGACGCCGATGAAGCTGAGGCCACCGCTGAAGCGCTCCACGAAGCCACCAAAGCCCAACTTGCCCAGCATATCGGGAAGACCTTGCTCTTCTTCAAAGCCCATCCCAAAAAGCCTGATATCGTGCTGCCCAAGAGCAAGCCATGATCATCGAGATGAATGGGGATCATCCTCAACCTCGAAAGATTCAGCAGGTAGTGGACATCCTCAAAAAGGGCGGCTTGGTCGCTTACCCTACCGACACCGTTTACGGCATCGGTTGCGATATCATGAACCGCGACGCCGTGAACCGCTTGAACAAGCTTGTTGCGGACATCAAGAACCAACCCGAACACAGCCCCTTATCTTTCATTTGCAAAGACCTTTCGAGCGTCGCTGAGTATGGGTTCATTAACGACCACGCTCACCGAATCATGCGTCGACTGCTTCCTGGGCCTTACACGTTCGTGCTTGAGGCCACCAAATTGGTCCCTAAGATCATGTTGGCAAAACGCAAAACGGTAGGGATTCGCGTGCCAGCCAGCCAGATAACGGCAGCGATTGTCGAAGCGCTGGGCAATCCCATCACCACCACTAGCGCGACCTTGGGCGATGGTGAGTTGATTCCTGACCCCTGGACTATTCAAGACTTATACGGGCACTCGGTGGATGCCGTCATCGACGGGGGCTACCTGTTCCCTGAACCTTCGACCGTGATCGACTTTACGACCGACTACCCCACTGTGATTCGGCAGGGAAAAGGTTCGATTGAAGGCTTCGAGTTCGTCGAACTCCTGTGAGCTAAGAGTCGATCTTCGATTTGTCGGTGGGCTCCAGCGCCTCCATCAACCCAGACCAGTCCACCGCATCGACGACCTGCATCAGCTCGTCGTCACGCAAGAGATCTCGAATTCGGCCATCGGCCAGCATCTCGGGATAATTCTTGGCCAAGATCACGTCCACCAAGGCCTCGTCCTCCATCAGCGACTTGATGCGTTCACGACGCAAAACGTCCGAGGCGACCGAGTTGTCGCGCAGTAACTGCGAGCGGTTTTGGGATTTGGCTTCTACAGCTACCTTCACCATATCGTGGATCGTGCCTAGCTTAGGCAGGTACCAAGGTGCCAAGACATTGCTGTCTTTCACGACCATACTCAGGGACGAGTCGCGAATTCGAAGATGGTCGTCGGGGTCGGTTTTCTCGAGGCCCTTCTCGACAAAAATCGCCACAAAAACAAGAAGGTAGACAATCACGCCCGCCTTCAACGCGCCGACAACTCCGCCGGCCGCTCGGTCTGTTTTCGACAAGACCGGGCTAGCTTTCCTCATGGTACGAACTGCCAACCAGCCAGCCAAAGAAATCCCGAAATAGATGACCAAACCCGCCGCAAATATACAGGCGCCTTCGATCATCGGCTCAGCGACTTCCACCTCGCCAAAAAACGACTCACGAAGCACTGCCGCCACCATTGGACTGGCAGCAACCACCGCCGCAAGCGCGCCCAGGCGGATCAGCTGACTCGTCAGACCTGAACGCCATCCAAGAAAAGCCAACGCCAAGAACAGAGCCAAAGCGACGACATCAAGGGCCATTAAAAAGTGCTCCCATCGAATCCCATCTCGCGGAAGGGTTTCACTCGGTCTAGGAACCCGTCCAAATCCGTGCTCTCGAGCACCTCGATCTCTTTGAGCCGTTCGCTCATTTCGACCAAGAGCTCGTGGTTATCTTGAAGAATAGCTAAAGTTCGCTCGTACATCGTATGGATGATCTTCTGAACTTCTTCATCGATCGTCTCAGCGGTCTTTTCGGAGTATTTACGGCTCGAGACTCCCATATTCCCGAGGTAGCTCTCGCCATCCCCATACGAAACGTTGCCTAAAACGGCGCTCATTCCGTAGTCGACCACAATTCGGCGAGCCAGGTCGGTGACGCGCTGCAGATCGTTCGATGCGCCTGTCGAGATGTCCTTAAACACGATCTGCTCAGCTGCACGACCGCCAAGCAGCCCGCAGATTTTCGCGAGTATTTCGCTGTGGGTCATCAGGTAGCGGTCTTCCGCAGGAATCTGCAGCGTGTACCCAAGGGCGGCGATACCGCGCGATACGATGCTGACCTTGTGCACACGATCGGTGCCTTCGATCGCCTTCGAAACAATGGCGTGTCCGGTCTCGTGATAGGCAACGATATTTTTTTCCTTCTCGTTCAGCCGCCGACTTTTCTTCTCAAGGCCCGCGATCACCCGCTCAATGGCCTCGTTGAAGTCAGCAGTCTCGACAGAGTCCTTGCCTTTTCGAGCCGCCAAAAGAGCAGCCTCGTTCACGATATTGGCCAAATCTGCACCGACAAAACCAGGCGTCTGTTTGGCGATCTGTTCTAGGTTGAGATCCTCGGACATCACGATTCTTCGCGCATGAACCTTGAGAATCTGATGTCTGCCTTTCACATCAGGACGGTCGACGACGACTTGGCGATCAAACCGTCCTGGCCTAAGCAAAGCTGGGTCCAAAACCTCTGGCCGATTGGTCGCTGCCAAAAGGATCACGTTGGCGTTGCTCTCGAAGCCGTCCATCTCGACCAATAGGGCATTCAGCGTCTGTTCGCGCTCTTCGTTGCTCTGCATTTGATTGGTACGCGACTTTCCGATCGCATCCAATTCGTCGACGAAGATGATGCAAGGAGCATGTGCTTTGGCCTGGACGAACAGGTCTCTAACCCGCGCAGCACCAACACCAACGAACATTTCGACGAAGTCCGAGCCGCTGAGATTGAAAAACGCGACATCGGCTTCACCGGCCACCGCTCGGGCCAGCAGCGTTTTGCCTGTTCCGGGCGGACCCACAAGCAGAACGCCCTTAGGCACTTTGCCGCCAAGACGAGTGAAGCGCTCGGGCTCCTTCAGGAAATGAACGATCTCAACCAGCTCTTCTTTGGCCTCGTCGCAGCCCGCAACGTCTTCAAAAGACACACCTGTAGCTTGTTCGAGGTTGAGCTTGGCGTTGCTTTTGCCAAAGCCCATCGCGGGATTTGTTCCGCCCCCCGATAAGTTCATGCGCCGAAAAACGAACTGCCATAATAGAAGAAGCATCAGAACCGGAAAAATCCAGCCTGCCATTGAGGCACCGTCGCAGCCGTTGGCATATTGCGCCTCGTATTTGACCTTATTGGATTCCAACAAGTCGATCAGGCCGCGATCGTCGCGAACCACCTGCACTCGCCAAGCCGTATATTCCGTGTCGTCTGCTTTGGCGCCGGCGTTGATTGTGGCAAGCCCCTCTTCTGTGGGTCGGACGACGGCGTAACTGTCGAACAGCGCTACTGAGGCAACTTCGCCAGCGGCAACCTTCTGCTTAAACTCGCTGTATATAAGCGGTTTTTGGCCATTCACCAGCGAACTGTTCATCAGTTGGAAAAGCAAAACAACGACGATAATTAATCCAAAAACGAACCAACTACGCCACCGACTGATCACGCCCTCCCCTTCTTCTTCTGGGGGATTTGGCTTCTTGGAATCACTCATTAAGTATCCTCTTCATGCAGCAAGCCATGGCCTACCACGTGCAT